>CAZWLL010000035.1:0-15258 GCA_964634795.1 uncultured Ruminococcus sp.
AAAACAATAATATATGCTTTATCCCGCGACGGTGGAGGCGGCGGTTGTCTCAACTATTCAGCTGAAGTTTATCCGCCGACATCAATAACTGCCGACTTCCTTTATCTTATTGATTATCTGCGTGAAGTTTTCGAAGCTTACATGCGGCGGAATCGAGTGGTCGGACGCGAAAATATAGCCGCCGTTTTCCTTCATCACGGGAATCACACGCTCGATTTCATCCATGATTATGTCTGTTTTATCCCAGTTTACAGCGTTGATTCCTCCGTGGAACAATAGCTTGTCGCCGAACTCACGTTTTAGACCGACGGGATCCATGCCCGCCTTAACCTCGAGCGGGTTCAGGCCGTCAAGTCCCATGCTTACAAGCTCGGGAACAAACGGCATGATGTTTCCGCAGGAGTGCAGACGTACTACGCATCCGTGCTGATGGCCCCAATCTATAGCACGCTGGTGATATGGCTTGAGCAGCTCACGATAAAGATTCAATGAGAAAAACTGCGTTCCCTTGTATCCCATGTCGTCATACCAGTGAACCTCATCGAATGTGTATCCCGCGTCCCAAATTCTCTCGAGCAGCTTCAGAGATACATCAAGCTCGGTATCGAACATCTCCATTACCCATTCGGGTTCCTCAATCATTGCCAAAAGCAGGTTTTCGGTGCCTACCATATGAGAATGCGTAATATCAAAGCCGAACCAAAGTCCGCCTGTTATCCAGCGTCCTTCTTCACGCCATGTTTTATAATTGTTTTTCAGCATATCCCACGGAATACGGTCATCGGTAGGTACAATACGGTCGCGTACCTTTCTCCATTCGTCGGGTGTGGATATCTGATGAGCAATCTGCTCCGGTGTTGTCGTATGATCTTTAAAAGTCCTTGTCGTAACTCCCCAAGAGGTGGTGCGAATTATATATTCGTCTGTTTCCTCTACAATTCTCTCGGGCAGACGCGGTGAGTTATCCGTTCCGATATACGCGGTTTTGTCGAGATCGAAATAGCTCACATAATCGTCCGTCGGCATTCCCTCGTCTCTCCAGCGTTTGATTGTCTCCCACCACGGAGAATCCAATACGGGAATACGATCGGCTTCCTTGTGTTCGTACATGCGTTTGAATCGTTCATGTGCGGTCATCTTTTCCATAGCTAACCTCCGAAATATTTAGTTATATTTATTAAATTAAAAAATCGAAATACATTTGCGGACACATATATACAAGGGCATTATACTATATCAATCGGTATAATGCAATATTTTTTCGATTTTCGTTAAAATTTATATGTTCCGCATACTGTATAGAAGTGCACCGGCAGGCTTGAACGGTAGGTTTTCAGTGCAATATCAACAAACTTTCAGTAAAGTGTATTTTTATGCAAAAAGCTATTGATTTTATTTTTTCCACGTGATATAATATGTCATCATAAAAAGCAAACAAGATCATAGAGGCGCGGTTCACAATAAGTAGTCATCAGGAGATGCTCAAACATCGGCGAGGGATGATGAAAGGTGTGGCTGCCGAAGTACGATGCGGTTTGAGTCGTATCGGTCTGGACGTACGGACAATATCCTTACGGCTGTCGCATGTCACGTGCGGAGTGCTATTTTCGATTGCGTCTGATTTAATTAATATTTTAATTATTCCATCAGCGGTCGCGGCACTTCGTCACGATCGCTTTTTTGATTATCTTATTATTAAACTCGAGGTACGTCATGAAAAGAATCACTGCATGTATTCTTACCGTTGCTCTTTCACTCACACTCTGCGCCTCACTTTTCTCCTGCAGCTCAAGAGATAAAATGGATCTCTCAGGTGTAACAAGCATTTCCGAGCTCTCCGGCGCTGTTCTCGGTGCTCAGACAGGTACATTCCATCTTACCGCTCTCGATCAGATTGACAATATAACAAAAAAGGATTACCCCGACTTCACCGACCTTCTTAACGCCGTAAAATCAGGCGCCATTGACGGCTATGTCGCAGAAGAGCCGACTGCTTATGACGTTTGCTCGAAGGATGACACTCTCGCATACATTCCGCTTGTAAACAACGACACAGGCTTCACCGCAACAGATGAAGAAACAGGTATAGCGGTAGCTTTCAAAAAAGGCTCTGACATGACCGCAACCGTAAGCGAAATAATATCGGCTGTTCCCCGTGAAACCAGAGAAGAGCTCATGCGCCAGGTTGTCGAAATCAACGCATCTCCCGATACCGAATACTCATCCGCACTTGCTCTTACAATACCCGAAACCGACGGTTCAAACGGTACATTGAAGGTTGCGATGGAATGCGCGTACGCTCCGTACAACTGGACTCAGACTACCGATGCAAACGGTGCAGTTCCGATTGCCAATGCCGGTACAGAGCTTTACGCGAACGGATATGACGTAATTTTCGCAAAGTACATCGCCGCATCTCTCGGAATGAACCTCGAAATCTACTCATACGAATGGGATTCGCTTATCGCAGCCGTTCAGTCGGGTGCGGTTGACGCGATTGCCGCAGGTATGAGCCCCACAGCCGAAAGAGCCGAGCAGGTGGATTTCACCGAATGCTATTACAACTCCAATCTCGTTATAATCTACAAAAAGTAATTCGGCAGGTCTGTTATGCAATTTTTTAACGAAGTTATCGGTATAGTCAGAGACTACTGGCAATACCTTCTCGCCGGTGTGGGATACACAATGCTCATTGCACTCATCGGCACCGCCGCGGGATTTCTTATCGGTCTTCTCACAGGCGTTATCCGCACGGCTCCGAAATCTAAGGAGATTTCCTTAAGAATTCTTCAGAAAGCTGCCGACATCATCATAACGGTTTATATTGAAATTTTCCGCGGAACACCTATGATGGTTCAGGCAATGGTAATATACTGGGGCTACGCTTTTCTTAACGGCGGAAGCACTCTTCCTCTGATTCCCGCCGGACTTTTCATCGTTTCCATCAATACGGGTGCGTATATGGCCGAAATCGTCCGCGGAGGTATAATCTCCGTCGATAAGGGACAGCTTGAGGGCGCATATTCCGTCGGCATGACTCACTGGCAGGCTATGGTTAAGGTTGTTCTCCCGCAGGTACTGCGCAACATTCTTCCGTCAATCAGCAATGAATTTGTTATCAATATAAAAGATACCTCGGTTCTGAACGTTATCGGCGTATCGGAGCTTTACTACATGGCAGGTGTTATAAAGCGCATAAACCTTCAAACCTTCCAGACATACACCGTCATCTGCGTTATTTATTTTGTACTCACGTTTACCGTAACCAGAGCTCTCCGTTTTGTCGAGAAAAAGCTTGACGGCAGTGACTCATACACAATATGCGGCTCGGGTTCCGACTCTGAGGCTGAAATACATATAACCGAAAAGGAGGAGATTCCGAATGACTGAAATACTCAGACTCGAGCATCTCGGAAAAAGCTTCGGTGACCATGTCGTTCTTCGCGACATAAATCTTTCCGTCAATAAAGGAGAGGTTATAAGCATCATCGGCTCCTCAGGCTCCGGAAAAAGTACAATGCTTCGCTGCATTAATCTGCTCGAAGAACCGACAAGCGGCAAAATTATTTTCGAAGGAAAAGATATATCCGATAAAAAGAACAATGTCAACTCATACCGTGCGAGAGTCGGCATGGTTTTCCAGCAATTCAATCTCTTCGGCAACATGAATGTGCTTGAAAACTGCATTTGTCCTCAGGTTACCGTACTGAAAAAGTCGCGTACCGAGGCTAAAACAACCGCTATGGAATACCTCACAAAGGTCGGAATGGATGCTTATATAAACGCAAGACCCAAACAGCTATCCGGCGGTCAAAAGCAAAGAGTCGCCATTGCGCGTTCGCTTTCAATGCATCCCGATATCATATTGTTCGATGAGCCGACATCCGCGCTCGACCCCGAAATGGTAGGAGAGGTGCTTGAGGTTATGAAGTCTCTCGCGAAGACGGGTCTTACTATGATTGTCGTAACACACGAGATGGCATTCGCACGTGATGTTTCCGCAAGGGTAATCTTCATGGACGGCGGAATTATACTTGAGGATTCGACACCGGATGTTATCTTCAACTCTCCGAAAGAACAGAGAACAAAGGAATTCCTCACCAGATATCTCGAAAACTGAAAAACAAAAACTGTCATGCGATAATTTACCCCGACCTCAAATTGTCAGCCATTTGGTCTGACTTTCAGCGGTCGGGGTATTTTTTTCAGGCAGTTTTTTGCGTCACTGTTTACCTTTCGTTCATATTAAAGTGTATTATAGACCGCCATGCGATGATATCATTAAAAAAAACATAAAGCGAGGCAGAAATGAAAGACAAAGGTACTGTAATTATATTAAACGGGCCGTCGAGCTGCGGAAAGACCACCCTCTCGAAAAACCTGCAGAAAATATGGAAGACACCGCTGTATCATCTCTCATATGACATAGTCGACGGATATATGACTCCGCGAACCTATCCTTTCACCGACGAAAACGAAGCAGAGCATGATTTTCTGACGGTTATGTACGTCTCCGCCGCGGCGATAGCGAATACGGGACGTGATGTAGTCATTGACAACTGTTTGTTCGATACTCAGGACATATACGAAATTTCACGCAAAATTCTCTCGGACTGCGACACCGTTTTCGTAAGAATAAAAATATCCGAAGAAAACCTTGTGCGCCGCGAAAAAGAAAGAGGAAACCGCACAATCGGCAAGGCAATGTGGCAAAACGAACACATAACTCCGAAGGATGACAGTGCTTACGACATTATAGTATCAACGGACGAGCCGAGCGAGGTCTGCGCGGCGAAAATAGCGGATTTTGTCGCCGCGCGTGAAAAATAATAATCGCTCCGAGTATTACTCGGGCGGCGGAAATAAATCCTTTACCTCGCACAACTTACTCTTGCATTGGCGGTTTGTTTCCGATATAATGACAATAAAGAAAATTTGACCGATTAAAGGAGAAAAATTATGAGCATTTTTCAGATGAAGAATCGGAAAAGCTTCGCGTATTCCGCGGAAAATCCCACAGGCTCGCGAAACGGCGGCACAAGGGGCAGAGACTGCGAAAAACTCAGTGCGTGCATAGGTATTCCGGGCGGAAAAACCGTAACGCTCGTGGATACGGACGGACCGGGTATGATAACGCACATCTGGTTTACGGGATACGTGGGACATTCCTTCGTCATGAGAATATACTGGGACAACGAGGAGTTTCCGTCCGTTGAAGCACCTATTTCGGCGTTCTTCGGCTGTGCGTATGACGAAAATTTCGAGACCGTTGACGGCAAATATTCCGTTCTCAATTCCGCTATGATACTCGCGGCTCCCGGCAGAGGACTCAATTCGTATTTCGAGATGCCATTCCGCAGGCATTGCAGAATCACTCTCGAGAACCGCTGTGACAAAGAAGAGACACTTTACTACATGATATCGGGCTGGTACGGCGATATTCCGGATGACTCAGGATATTTTCACGCCGTCTACCGTCAGGAACATCCTGTAATAAAGGGACGCTCCTACACAGTAGTTGACGGAGTCAAGGGCAAGGGTGTGTTTGTCGGAATGACAATGTCCGCGGGAATGAACGGAAACAACACGTGCTGGGTCGAGGGTGAGGTTAAAATGTACATCGACGGCGACATTTACCCAACGCTCAACTATACAGGCACAGAGGATTATTTCTGCGGCTCATACGCGTTCGGAAACGACATCATCATCAGACACTATCAGGAGTACAGCGGGCTATACGTCGGAATGTACGCCATGTTCGGCAACGACCGCACCGCTCAGTACAACGGACAGCAGAGATTTCTGCTCTACCGTTTTCATATTCCCGATCCCGTATACTTTGATGAGAGCTTCCGCATGACGATGGACAACCTCGGCTGGACGGGACCGCGCTACGATGACTACACTACCGTGGCATACTACTATCTCGAAAAGCCATCGAAGCTGCCGTATGATCTTCCCTCCGATCATGAAATGATAATGAAATAAATCCGTCAATCAGCACAATTTACTCTTGCGCAATCGGTATAGTTCTGATATAATGACAATAAAGAAAATATTACCGACAAAGGAGAGTAAAAAATGACACACAAACGGATTTTTGCTGTGCTGCTCGCAGCGGTAATGCTCTTGCAAAGTGCCGCTTTCACTGCATGCTCGGAAAATGCTCAGAACGAAACAGAAGCGGATGACAGCTCCACGGCAGACGAAAGCATCGCCGATGCAGCTGACGAAACCGAGGGTGAAACCACAGCGGAAACGACGGACGGGCTTATCGGACTCGAAGTCGATTACGACTGGAAAGCGGGAGTCAAAGCCGCCGACTATGAGGGATATGAGTACACCATTCTCAACGGCAACACTGCGTCATGGTATTCCTACAATAATGTAACGGCGGAAGAAACCACCGGTGAGCCTGTTAACGATGCCATGTATGAGAGAATACAGCGCACTAATGAATTTCTCAACGTAAATGTAGTGGAAAGCTCCAATTCAGACTCCGCGGCGGAATTGAGAAAAGCGGTAACGGCGGGAACTAATGACTATGATCTCGCGCTCTGCACTCTTATGAACGACTATGCGCTTGCACTTGAAGGCAACGTACTTGAGCTGAATTCACAGGTACCCGAGCTTGACATGAGCGGTGTCTGGTGGGATCAAAACTCTATAAACGACCTTACCATAAACAACAAGCTGTACTTTGTGACAAGTGACTTCGACACGACAAGATTCGACAGCATACGCTCGCTCTACTTCAACAAACAGCTCATCGAAAATTACGATCTTGAAAATCCGTACGACATCGTCGACAGCGGAAACTGGACTGTAGACAAATTTATCGAATTGGCGGAAAAAGCCGTATCCGACGCAGACGGCGACGGAGTTATGACCGACATGGACAACTACGGCTACATATGCTACGGTGAACTTGCGGCGGACCTTATATTCCGTGGCGCCGGTGTAAATTACATAGATAAGGACCCCGAAACGGGCAGACTTATCGACGGTACATCAAACGAAAAGACTATCGATGTTTATTCGAAAATTTACAGACTCCTGTGGAGCGGAAACACAACATTCGATATAAGACAATCACGCTACAGCTCATACCTTCGCGGCAAGGCTGACAGAATTCAGGAAGAGCTCTTCACCGAGGGCAGAATACTGTTCTACTCGGAATGCATGGCATGGACCAGAGTACTTCGTGAAATGGAAGCTGACTTCGGCGTTCTTCCTCCTCCGAAATACGATGAATCGCAGGAAAGATACTACTCCGTTATGTTAAATCCGTTCATGCAAATGATTCCCGCAACGGTTGAAAATCCCGAGCGAAGCGGCCACGTGCTTGACGTTATGGCTGCGGCTTCTCACGATACTGTAGTTGACGCGTATGTCAACATAACGCTCTCCGGCAAGGTTGCTCGCGACAACGATACCGTACGTATGCTCAGACTTGTATTTGACGAGCTGTCATACAACATATATTTTGCGAAAATACCGTCTCGTTCTACTATTCAGTCGAATGTAAGCTCGGGCAAGGATAATCTCGCGTCATCTCTAAAATCCATAAGCAAGGTTATCACAAAAGTGCTTGACTCGACAAACGCGGAATTTTTCGACTGATGACCGATAAATAAAATATCACCGCATTATAAAACGACCTGTGGTTATCAATTACCACAGGTCGTTTTTATTTACTTTTTCGATTCCGAGAGCTCAGCCATTCGCCCTTCAAGTGTCTCATCGTTTTTGAATATAGACACATAGTCAATAAATGATTTGTTAAGCTCCTTCGGTGTTCTGTTATATACTTTTGTCAGTGCGTCGATTGAGTTTTTGTATTTGTAAAACTCCAGGTATCTGTCAATTCCGTACGAGGAAATCAGCCACTCCGTAAAAGCTCCCATAATCGGGTATGTAACCGAACAGCTCTCGGCAAAAAAAGCATCTTCGTCAAGCAGCTTGTCCACGTCAATGAACCTGTCCGACTTAATAAAGAATCCCGTCCAATCTATGTTTTGAATTCCCCACCATTTTCGGTCGAAGTACATGGCCAATCCTTCTCGCACCGCGGAACATTCGGGTCTGTTTAAAGTATAGCTTACAATATGTGCATCCTCATGGAATCCGATGCATTGTGTCTTTTCGTTGTACACAGCATATATTTTATTCGGCTCATCGGCGAACCCGCTGCACGGCTCATTATCACCGTAAATGCGTCCCACCTCATCGGGAGTTTCACACAGGAAATATTCGATTTTGAATGTCGGCTTTGCCCTCAAAACATTGCAGATATATAAAAAGCATGCTTCCTGAAGAGATGCTATTTTAGAAATATCACTTTCGGCTTTTGAATTTGTATTGTAATTGAAGATATAATGCTCTGTTTCGTATTGCTTCATTTATAATCCTCGAAATCACTTAGGTGTGCGCAATTCCTATTATATCGCCGAGAGCTTTAATTCCGTATTTGTCCATAACCTCCGGCAGCTTATCTATAATTTCGGGACAAACGTACGGGTTGTTCAGGTTTGCCGCTCCGACTTCAACCGCAGACGCGCCCGCCATCATCATTTGAAGTACATGCTCGGGTGTGGATATTCCTCCTATGCCGACTATCGGTATTTTTACAGCCTCGTAAACCTGGTATACCATGCGCAAAGCAATCGGGAATGCCGCTGTTCCGCAGTATCCTCCCATTTTATTTGCCAGAACAGGCTTCTTGCGCTTCAAATCTATTATCATTCCGTAAAGAGTATTGATAAGCGATACTCCGTCAGCTCCTCCTGCCTCACAGGCACGCGCAACCTCCGCCACATCCGTGACATTCGGTGTAAGCTTCATAATAAGCGGTTTCTTTGTTACCTTGCGAAGCTTTTTTACAAGGTTTTCCGACAATGCCGCAGATGTACCTATGCATGAGCCGCCCTCGCTCACATTCGGACAGCTGATATTCACCTCATACCAGCCTATAATGTCGCTGCTGTCACTTTCATCAAAGATCTTTATTACATTCTCGTATTCATCGGGAGTAAATCCGCAAACATTGGCGAGAAGCTTTCCGTGATAAGTTTCCTTCAGTCTCGGAAGCTCGTTTTCGGCAACGGCATGAGCGCCCGGATTCTGCAAACCGATGGATATAAGCATACCCGCGTCGCATTCCGCGATACGAGGAGTATCGTTTCCGAATCTCGCCTCAAGAGTCGTTCCTTTAAACGAAAACGCACCGAGGCAATTTATATCGTATAATTCAGTGAATTCTTTACCGTATCCGAAGGTTCCGCTTGACGCTATAATAGGGTTTTTCAGCTCAATTCCGCACAGCGTTGTCTTGATATCAGCCATATCACTGCCTCACTTCCACAGTATTTCTTTCTTTTCGAGTACAGGACCGTCCTTGCATATGCGCTTGTAGCCTGTAACCGTTTTGCACGAGCATCCCATGCACGCTCCGAAGCCGCAGCCCATTCTTTCCTCAAAGCTGAACTCTCCCTCGATTCCTTCAAGGGCGGGAGAATTATACACAGCCTTCAGCATCGGCTCAGGTCCGCAGGTATAGAAGTAAGAAAATGTTTTACCTTCATTCTTCAGCACAGCCGCGGCATCGGTAACAAAGCCTTTTACTCCTACCGAGCCGTCCGCGGTTGCTATCGTCACATCGGCACCGAGCGCGGCGAATTCATCCTTGTAAAACACCTCATCTGCTTTGTTGAAGCCGAGAATTACCATGGGATGCTTACCGTCCTCGATAAGCTTTCTGCACAGCATATAGAGCGGCGGAACTCCGACGCCTCCGCCAAGCAGAAGGGGTGTGTCGCCGCTTCTCGTCAGATTGTATCCGTTTCCGAGACCCGTCAGCAAATCAAGCTCATCGTTTTCCTTCATAGATGCCATTTGCTCTGTACCGCGGCCTACTACCTTGTAAATCAGCGTAAGCGTGCCGTCCTTGCCGTTTATACAATCACAAACCGAAATCGGGCGGCGCAGATATAATCCGTCAAGCTTTATATTAACGAACTGTCCCGGAGCAATACCGTCGGTGTCACCTGCAAGTGTCATGCGGTATACATCACGAGTCAAAGCGGTGTTGGTAAGTATTTTGAATTTTTCCTGTTTCATAGCTTTCCTCCCGATAAACAAATATGTTTATACAAATATGTTATCACCGAAAAAATCCCGACATGCGCAATGCGCAAAACATCACGTAAGTCGGGATTATATTATTTTTCGATGAGTAAAAAACAACATTAAACATTTCCTTTTCAAACTTTACTCTTTAAGATGAACCATAAAAACCGCATCTGTTCGGTTCTCTCTTTACAGCTTCATTATATCATTTAACGAATATCAAGTCAAGAACGAAAAGGAAACAAGATTTAAACTTTGCTAATGCTGCTCAGCGCTCGTAAAACGCGTCCTCCACTGCCGCGCAGAGATAATGATATACAGGCAGGTGAAGCTCCTGTACTCGGTAGGTCTCACAATCCCCTACTCGAATGCATATGTCCGCAAGAGAGGAAAGCTTCGATTCTCTCTCTCCCGTCAGCGCTATCACGTTTATGCCTATGGCTTTAGCGATTTTCGCGGCATTTACTACATTGGCGGAATTGCCTGAGGTCGATATTCCGATTAACACGTCTCCCGCTCTGCCGAGTGCATATAATGCCTGCGCATACATCATGTCAGGCTCAACATCATTCACAAATGCCGTAAGAAGTGCCGACTGTGAATGCAGTGACACGGCAGGAAGTCCGCACTGCAGTCCGTCTGCGAGACGTTCCCACTCATCGGGATAAAGCTTTTTCAAGGTATCTCTGTCGCTGTCGGGAATCGGACGCTTTTTCAAGAAGCCTTTAGACAGTTCTCCTACAATGTGATCGGAATCCGCCGCACTTCCTCCGTTGCCGCAGATAAGCAGCTTTCCGCCGCCGCTGTACATATTGATAAGCATGTTCACCGCACACTCTATCTCACCGCGGCATCCCGTAAGCTTCGGGTAACGTGCGACCAGCTCGTTCAGTGTTTCCATTATTTACCGCCTTCCATAGCGAGCGTCAAAGCCGCTATATCTCCGATTTCGTCTCCGAGAAGCGCAGGCAAAACCTTTACCGCGCTGTATGTCTGCGTCAGGCATTCACGGCGCATGACGTCATTCATGTACTTCTCGATAAGATCATGCGAACGCTGGTATATACTGCCGATAACTATAACCTCCGGATTTAAGATATCTACAAGGAGAGACAGACCCATGCCGAGCATTTGCGCCGCGGTTTTATATACCGCCACAGCTGTCTCGTCTCCCGCACGCGCCGCATCCGCAACACTCTTTGCCGTCACCGAATCAAGCTCACCGTATGATGAGCAGTACGCCGTCTTTTTCCCCTGCTGCAGCTTTTCTATAGCGGCGGTTCTCGCAAGCATCGCTATTCCTCCGCCGCTTGAGAAGCCCTCGAATGAGCCTTCCTTGCCGTAGCCTACGGGGCCGTGCTCCGCAAGCCTGATATGTCCTACCTCGCCCGCGTTTCCGTTAGCACCGTTGTAAATTTTTCCGTCAATGATAATTCCCGCGCCCATTCCCGTACCGAACGTAAGGAAAACCATATTTTTTGTGCCCTTGCCCGCGCCGAATTTCCACTCGGCAAGTGCGCACGCGTTCGCGTCATTGCAAAGATACGCGGGAATACCGAGCCGCTTTTCAAACATATCCGTAACTTTAATGTCGTCCCAACCTGGCAGATTCGGCGGCGACTGTATTATTCCGCGGACGGGGTCAAGAGGCCCTCCGCAGCTGATTCCGACCGACTTTACAGCCTGTGCGGATTCTTTTATCATTTTTTCCGATGCGTCAAGCAAAATACCGATAGTCTCTTCCGCACTGCCCGTCGGAATTTTAACCTTTTCTAAAACCTTACCGTCACTGTCGCCGAGTACGGCTGCGCATTTTGTTCCGCCTATATCTATACCTATATAGTTGTGCATCATCAATACTCCATGAAATCGCACTCACGGATATTTTCACCGACAAGCACGGTTTTTACCTCATCATGGCTGAAATGAAGAGGGAACTTTCTGCCGAACAGTGTAATCTTGCAGTCGGTATCCTTACCCTCGCATTCATAGGCACGCAGAATATACGCTCCCGAATCCTCATGCTTTTTGAGCGCCGTAACTATTATATTTTCCTTTGAAACGTGAATACCCTCGAATTCCGTCGGAAGCTCGCCGCAGTGGAAGGTTTCCGATACGAAGAACGGCTTCATATTCAGCTCTTCCGCTTTCTTTTGGGTAGATGAAACCGATATATGCGGAGTTATGGCGTATGTGAATTCGTTAAGTCCCTGATCCTGATATTCGCAGAAGCTGTCTCTGTTCTCACCTGCGTAGTGATCGGCGTAAATGGCTCCGCGAAGCACTGTGAGAGACAGCATTCCGTCCTTCGCGTCAAAGCTGTATTTGCAGTCGTTGAGAACCGCGATTCCGTGTCCGTTTTTATCCTCTGCGCAGAACCAGCGGTGGCATACGTTTTCGTCACCGTTATTTTCACGTTCTATAGTGCCGAACGGTATCTCACACTTGATTTTCGGATTTTTAACTGCTGTCGGAATGCGGAATTTAAGCATTCTGTGATGCTCACGGAACATAACCTGTGTTTTTATCTCGACAACATCGCTGTCAGCTGTCATGTAGTAGTCGCGTCTTACAACAGTATTCTCGCCCTCTGTGTAAGCTCTGAACATTACTCTGACAGGTCCCGAATCCATAAGCTCTACTCTGCCCGTGGTAAGCTCTGCCGCAACATCCTGGAACTGTTTTATTCCGTGAGCCCATGTATCACAGTGAGTATCGTCTATAAGCGTTGTTCTTGTCTTTTCGGAAAGAAGCTCACATTTGCGTACCTTGTCATAAAAGCTGCAAAGCTCTCCGCTATCCTTATCGAAAGCAATCTTTATTTTCGAGTTTTCAGCGGAATTTTCGGTAACGATAAATTTGTTCTCGTATTCTTTTCTTTCGCCGTGATATGTTCTGTAAAGCTTATAGCCGAGTGCGGGAAGATGAGCGATAAAGCCTGTTGCCCATTTATCTCCGCCGTTTGTTCTCGAAGCTCTTACGGTCTGTATCGGAAGCTCCTCATCGCTTTCGTCTGTTACAGTCGTCGCGTTTTCCGTAAGTCTTACAAACGCATCTATCTCCCACGGATGAGGATTAAACACTACTATCGGCGTTCCGAGATCGTCCGCAAACCATTTTCCCGCCCATTCTCTTCTGTCGGGAGTTACATCCTTTCCGCGTGAGGTGTCTATGCTCCATGAAATCTGCTGGCAGGCATGATTAATATTTCTCTCACATATGGACTGAGCCTCTCCGTGTGCTATAGCCGCATCGTCATATGCTTCACGAATACTGCATCCGCCCATGATATCATGGAATTGGTTGAAGAGAATGTTCTTCCATGCTCTGTTAAGCTCCTCGCTCGGGTACGGATTATCGGCAAGGTAGCGTGACAGCGACAGATATCTCTCCGCCTCTACGGCATCGACCTCACTCTTTCTGTTGAGCTTTTTAATCAGTGAGCATGCACTGTAGCATCCCTTCGCGTGGAACTGCAAATCGTCCTTTACAATCGGAAGACCTTCTTTATCTACAGCATCGAAATATTCATTCGGGGTTGAATATATGAATCTGTCGTCAAGCTCGTTTTCCATTTTTTCGAGAAGCTTTACCGTCGGTCCGCCGCCGTGGTTTCCAACGCCGTAAAACGCCATCATCTCATGCTCCGATGCCATTGACGCTACCTTCTCGAAATTATCGAAAATACTTAAGGTAAAGTTATACTGTATCGGAATGCGGTATGCCGTTACCTGCGATCCGTCCGCAGCTTCCCAAGTAAAAAGCGAATCCGGCAAATCTTTTTCGTGCGGTCCGGGACGCATGAAAACATAATTTTTCATGCCGGAATTCATAAGTATTTTCGGAAGTGCGCCGTTATGACCGAACGAGTCCACGTTATATCCCGTGTTTGCCGTAACGCCGAAATTATCTTTGAAAAATCTCTGCGAAATCAGAGCATGTCTCGCGAATGATTCACCTGACGGAATGTTGCAGTCCGGTTGGATGTACCATCCGCCCGTGATGCACCATCTTCCCTCCTTGACTCTCTCGGCAATCTCATCAAACATATCGGGGTCGCTTTCTTTAATCCATTCATAGTAAGCGGCGCATGCCGATGTGAATTTATAATCGGGGAACTCATTCATTCTGTCGAGCGCGCTTCTGAAGGTTGCCTTTACCTCAGCGTATCCCTCCTGCCATCTCCACAGCCAAACGGGGTCGAGATGCGCGTTTCCTATAAGGTGAACTTTTTTCATTTCGGTATCCTTTCGTTTATATATGCAATTTAAATTCCGTTATTGTCATTGATTATTTTACCCATACAAACATCTAAAGTCAATGCCATAAGCAAAAACGCCTTATATTCGTTGCTTTCAACAGAAATAAGACGTTTTTTTGTACATTGTGTATATTCGCATGCCGTATGTCAATCGTTTTCGATTACGACATCGCACTTTTCTTTTATTCCGAATGCGGAAAAGTACTTGTTTTCGAGCGGTATCCACTTATCGAAAAAGTTTTCCGCCATGTTCGGGTTACGCTTATTTATTCTCTCACGCTGAATCTCGGGTGAGGAATACACGAACACGGACGCGTTATAGTACCCCGCTAAGCTCGGGTGCATGCTGTACGCGCCTTCTACTATATTGAGCTTCTTTTTCGGTATATCCCATCCGTCCGTCACCGTAAGTGTACCGCAGTCAAACGGACGGTATCTGACACTGTCTCCTCGACTCAGCGGCAGAAGAACCTCCTCGAGAAACCTCTCCCTGTCGACGTTTCCGCCGGGCTCGTCATATCTTTCACGTGTTCGCTGTTCTTTTCTCAGAAAAAAGTCATCCATGTGAAATACATTGCAGTCGTATATTTTTTCCGCCAGGCGAGAAAACGTAGTCTTGCCGCCCGCGCTTGTTCCGTCAACCGCAATTATGACGCTTTCTTCCGTATTCATAAGCTTGTCTATAAGTGTAAAAGCATCCATAAAAACAGCGTATTGTGTTTTTATCAGCCTATACGCAGGTTTATACTCTTCTCTGTAGCTGTCCGAATGATGGCACGGCGGGTAATGATGTGCCGCCATGTCGTCGATAAAGCCGCGCACCTCTTTTGCGTCATAGTTTACTTCCCCGTTTTGAGCCATGCCGTAAA
>CAZWLL010000035.1:15358-21500 GCA_964634795.1 uncultured Ruminococcus sp.
TCGGCTGATGCCGATAGTTTAAACAATTCGGCTGATGCCGATAGTTTAAGCAGCTCCGCAAGAGTATGCGCGCTCAATCCGTTTTTTACGGCACTCAGATACACACGGGTGTATTCGCCGAGATTTTCCGTTACGTCACCGCATGACGGTGCGCCGGCGCTTTCTTTTTTTATATAATCCTCTGCCGACGATACATCGGCTATCAAATGTCCGCAGCCGTATACGCTTTGGTATATCGCCTTGTACATATCCTGTATTTCGGAGTGAGGATACTTTTTATATAAGCTTTTTATCAGTTCGTGTGTCATATTCATACTTCTGTTTCATCAGTCCAAGACAAGCTTTGCTTTTTCAGCCGCAGCTACAAGGAGCGGAACAAGCACAAGCTGAAGAATTATGCCGGGAATCGAGCCGGTTACGGCTCCGCTTATAAACAAAGCAAACGAAAACTCGGTATGCTGAAATCCCGCCATAACGAACTTAACGGCTCCCCATACAAGTCTTCCCGTTATCATAGCGGTCAGGAGCGAAAGATAAATTCCCGTAATATTTCTCGGAAACGCGCGGTACAAAAGGCCCGATACAGCACCGTAAACCGCCATTTCAAAAGCCATCGCAATAGCTACATAGAACGGAGGCATACCGAACATCACGAGTCTCAAAAGAGGGGCAATAAATCCGACAACGGCACCGTACTGCCAGCCGCACAAAAAGCCGCACAGCAGAACAGGCAAATGCATCGGACAAAGCATAGAGCCGATTTGCGGTATTTGTCCCGTCAGGAACGGAAGCAGCAGAGCAAGAGCCAAGCATAATGCCGAATATGTAAGTTTTCTTACAATTATACTCGAAGCTGTTTTCGCGTACATAATTCACCTCAAAAAAATAAGAAGATATCGTTTCTCCCACACGGAAAAACAGACATCTTCATGATATCGATATTCTTGTATTGTTTTTATTGCTTCTTAATTAACAGGGCGGCTTCTGCCGTCATAAATCGGCTTCTGCCGACAGCAATATAATACCATACCGCACGGTATTTGTCAAGATTGAATCCCGAGTTTATATGTCATATAGGATATTTCTTGACATATTGTGCCGTAAGTGCTATAATTACTTACGTAAAATTCAAGGTATTATCCGCATGAAGACTGCAGGATATGCCGCAATTCGGAGGTATTATAATGTCCAAGGTTATAGTTGAAACAAGTGCGCGCCACGTACATCTTACTGAAGAGCACATCAAAATTCTTTTCGGTGAAGGCGCTACTCTCACAAAGAAGAAAGATCTTTCACAGCCCGGTCAGTTCGCATGCGAAGAAAGAGTAACCGTTGTCGGTCCTAAGAAGTCAATTCCGAATGTTTCCATTCTCGGTCCCGCAAGAAGCGCAACCCAGGTTGAGGTTTCCCTCACAGACGCTCGTACTCTCGGCGTAACAGCTCCCGTTCGTGAATCCGGTGACATCGCAGGCTCAGCTCCATGTAAGCTCGTAGGCCCTTGCGGTGAAGTTGAAATCAGCGAAGGCGTTATCGCAGCTAAGCGTCACATTCACTTTACTCCCGCCGAAGCAGCTGAAGCAGGCGTTGAGGACAAGCAGATTGTTTCCGTTAAAATCACATCCGCCGACAGAAGCCTTACATTCGACGACGTTGTTGTTCGTGTAAGTCCTAAGTTCTCCGCAGCTATGCACATTGACACTGACGAAGCTAACGCAGCTTGCGCATTCGGTCAGTGCTGGGGTGAAATTATAAAATAATTTCTAAAATTATAAAATAATTTTCATTGGATAAAAACTATAAGGCGGCACTTTTAAAGTACCGCCTTTCGTTTTATTCAGGACAAAAAAAGAAGCCTTGCGGCTTCTTTTTTGTTTAATTACTTATTGTTCCAATCAAGTACGATGTCGCAGTACTTTTCGAGAAGCTGTGCAAGTTCACTTCTCTTAGCCTCACCCTTAGGATCGATTCTGGATGTGCTTACCTTTACGAGGAAGTTCTGCTGGCTTGCGTACTTAACGGCGTTCTTTGCCCAATCCGCAACTTCATCCGCGTCAGACGCGTTGATTGATGTGCCGGAGATGCTTATCTTCTTATTCTCAACGAACATTGAATACTTGTACATAAGAACGTACATCTGCTGGTGAGTAATCTTGTTGTCGGGACCGAATGTTCCGTCGCCGTAGCCTTCTACGATGCCCATCTGTGTAGCCCATTCAACGTAAGGAGCATACCATGATGTTGTGGAGTTGATCGGAACGTCGGAGTAGCTGGAGGTCTTGAATCTGGAAACATCAACACCTGCGAGTCTGCCGAGAACCGTAACGAACATTGCACGTGTCATAGTGGTGTCGGGGCTGAACTTTGTGGTTGTTGTGCCCTTGAAGAGGCTGTTTTCATATACAAACTTTACTGCGCTGTAGTATGAATCGGAGGAGGAAACGTCTGTGAAGGGGTTAGTCCAGTTCTTTGTTGTGTCTGTCTTCTTGAATGTTACGGAAACCTTCTGTGATTTAGCTACTGACTTAAGAGTATATGTGATAACGCCTGAGGATGACTTTGTGTAATCCTTTTCGGATACGGACTTTGTGTCAACCTTAAGAGTATCAAGCTCATATCCTGTGGAAGGAGTGATTGTGAACTTAACGTCGCTTCCCTGACCTATGGTAATGCTGTCGTTCTTGTCTGCTGCGGGAGTGGATGTAACCTTACCGTTGCTTCCTACATCGAGTGTAAGAGTGTAAATGCCGGGGATATCGCTGTCATACTCGAATACGAGCTTGTCGTTCTTTGCGAGTGTGATTTCAATGTCCTCATCCTCATATGTGAACTTAGCGGATGTGGAGGAGGTATTTGTTATTGTGAGAGTGTAATCCTTGTTTGTCTTTGTGATTTCCACTGTATCTGTGTAGAACTCAAGCTTGTGACCTGCGAGGTCGATTTTTACGTTGTGAACAAGCTCAAGTTCTGTCTTCTGAGAAACTTTCTGATCTTCGCCGAGCTTGAGAAGGATTTCCTTGGAATCCTTAACCTTATCAAGGTTAAAGTCGTCCTTTACATCCTTATCCTGCTCCATTGTGTATTCGAGTGCTTCATCAATGTCTTCGTATGTTGCGATAAGCTCGTCGTCATAGTAATAGTATACGCCGCTTCCGCCTACCTTGATTGTGAAGTCATATGATTCCTTATCTACGCTCAAACGGAGATAAGCGTACTGGGTGTCGGTCTTTTCGTTTGTGAAGAGGTCGTCATCCTCAAGAGTGTACATGTACTTACTGCTCTTTGCGTAGGTCTTATCGTTCTTGTTTGTGAGAACCTCAAGATCTGAATCGTTTGTGTATGCGTTGAGAAGGTCGTAGCCTGATACCTTAATCTGCTTGCCGGACTTTGATTCTCTGTAGTACATGTAGTCGATGTCATCAAGGCTGAACTTGTATCCTACGGGATAGCTGGATTCGTTCATCTCAACATCGGTGATTTCGTATACGGTAAGCTCACCTGCGGCTTCGTTGATTGTAAGGCCTGTTACTTTAAGATCTACAGAGTAAATCTTGTTCTTGTTGTCGCCCGAGAGAATTGTGATTTTTACAGGTACTGTGATGTAGTTCTTGTTCGCAAGGTCAGCCTCTGTGATTGTGTAGCTGCCGACTGCAACCTTAGCTTCGCTGTCGGAAAGCGGAGTCTTTGAATTGCTTATGTTTTGGTATACCTTTACAGTCATGCCTGTAGCATCGAACTTGTCGCCTACACAATATGTGGTCTTTGTAGGAGCCTTGTTCATTTCAACAAAGTATGTGCTGTCGGTTGTGCTTGATTTATCGGAAACCTTAATTGTCTTTGTGTCGGACTGCACGCCGTTGAATATTACGTAAATGCTGTTGTCGCCGCTCTTGAATGTGTAGCTTGAGCTTACCTTATTGCCGTTTACGTAAGTATCAAAGCCGTCGATAAGGGTTATGTCTGAGCCGTCATTGTAGGTTACTTTTACTTCCATTTCGGGAAGCGCGTCACCTACAGTGAAGTCCTGAGTCTTCATGTAGGAAATATCAACCGATTTGATTGTCTTTTCGGATACGTTTATATCAAGTGTGTCGGAAACACCCTTGTACCATACCTTAACCTTTTTATCGGATGACTTAAGAGCACCTGAGGGTTCTACTGAAAGTTCGTTTATCGGAGCATATCCTGTGCTTGTCGAACCGTCTTTGTATTTTGCTTTAACCTTAAGGGAAGCAACGTCAAATGACTGACCAACAATGTAGTCCTTTGTATAAGAATCGATTATAAGAGATTCAACGGTATTTTCTTCCATGTTGTATGTTACGGATGCGCTGTTGCCTGAGTTGTCCTCAACGCATATTTCAACAGTACCCGATTTTACGGGAGTTACGGTAGCGGTTGCACCGTTGCCTGAAACGGTCGCTACGCTTGTTTTCTTTGAATACCAGTTATAGCTGCCGTCTCCGCCTGTTGCTTCAAGCGTAAATGTGTTTCCCGAAGTAAAATATGCGGGAATAGTATCACCTGTTATTTTCTTACCGCTTTGTGAGCCTTCGTAAATTTCAATACCGCTTGTTGTTTCCTCTTCACCTTCGGCATAGACAAAAACTCCCATGGGAATAATCATCATAACCGCGAGAAGCAGTGAAACGATGCTTAATAATTTGCGTTTCATATTAATTCCTTCCTTCTTCTTTTTCCGTTTGATTTTTGATTTTATTTAACTCAAATACCTATCGGTGTCGGATGCTCTTTAGACGCCGTTCGGTATTTTAAAGTTCCTTGAAATATGTATTTTTTCGGAGATTCCGCCGTATTTCTTATAATTATAATTTTATAATCATAATTCGAGTCTCGCTATTCTCGTTCTCACGAGGCACGAGGAATCTCCCATGCTGTCCTCACCGGCGCAGTACGATATGAGCGCCTCCCTCTCCGAGAGAAAATGCAGTGCGGGATAGCAGTATCCCGCGTCCTCCGCGTTTTCGAGAATCTCGGGGTATGAGAAATTGACGCCGTCACTCGATTTCGCTATGACAAGGGGCGTACGCTGATGACACCAGTCCTTAGCCGCGGTAACAGACGGGGATATGGGATTCCACACGGCGAAATACTCACCCGAATATGGATTGCGCTTTATGTGAAGCGGAGAGCACGGGCCCGTGAATCTCGACGGCTGAGGAGTAAACCAGTTATGACCTCCGTCAATCGACACGCTTTCGTAGTGTCTGCCGAGATCCGTTCTGAAATAAGAGTACAGCGTTCCGCCGCTAAGCTCTATAACTCCCGGCTCCTGCAGTCCGGCAGAGGAATACGCCGCGGGAATCGAAATCGAATCCGATATTCTCTTCCATGTAAAGCCTCCGTCATATGAGGCGAAAAACTCCGCTATCGCGCGTGAGTCCACACTTTCTCCATAGCCGTAGTGATTCATCGCCGAGCGATGCAGTGCCACGGGCAGAATAAGAGTTCCGTTTTCGGTTTTCAGTACTCTGTCGTTGTTCACAACATAATAATCTCTGAATTTTTCGGGGGCACATCTTATTTCCTCGCCGAGAGTTTCAAAGCCGTCACCGCTTCGGCGCAGAATTACCTCTGACCACATACCCTTATGCTTCACGAGGTAAAACAGTCCGCTTTCCCCGTTCGGCATTTCAAGAAGCGACACGCTCATGCAGTTTGTCTCGTCCCTTGTTCTGTCGGGCTTTACCAGAATTTTCGGAGACGTAAAATGCTCTCCGCCGTCATCGGAATAAATCACCGCTATTTCACAGTACGCGCCGTCACTCGAGCTTGTTCCGCTGTAGCGTGAATACGCATAGGCTATTCTTCCGTCACTCAGTCCGAGAAACGAGCCTTCGCTGTTCCGCGGATTTCCTTCGGCAGGCGGAAGATCGATGAGTCTTGTTAATTTCATTTGGCACCTCCGAAATGTTAAACTTAAAGAACGGAACTTGCGCGTTTGCCGCAGGCAATTTTCAAAACTCTTTAGAGTTTCACATCTTTGATGTTTGAAAAAGTGCAAGTTCAAGAGTGGGACGGTTGTCTCTCCTACTAAGCTGAAGATTATCCCCGCTCAACTGTTAAGCCTAAAGAACGGAACTTGCGCGTTTGCCGCAGGCAATTTTCAAAACTCTTTAGAGTT
>CAZWLL010000036.1:0-21281 GCA_964634795.1 uncultured Ruminococcus sp.
GTTTAAATCGGTTTCCGATAATAAGGTCGACACCGCCGATAACAGCACCTGCGGCTAATATCCACAGAATTATATTTTCCATACAAGCCTATATGGTAATATATTATTTATTGCAGTTGTGTTCGCTGCTGCAGTTATGCTCACCGCATCCGCCGCAGCTGTGACCTTGAGTATGCTCATGGTGAGTGCATTTTATAAACGGATCGAATTCAAGCTTGCCGCAGAGCAGCTTGCGTACCGCTTCATCGGCATCGCCGCTTATTCCGCCGTAAAATTTAATTCCCGCAGCCGTAAGCGCTTGCTGAGCACCCGCTCCTATGCCGCCGCATATCAAAGTGTCAACGGCATGATCGCGCAGGAAACCCGCAAGAGCGCCGTGACCGCTTCCGTTTGTGGGAACAACAACCATAGCTTTGATTTTGCCGTCCTGTACATCATACAGCTTGAAGTTTTCGGTATGACCGAAATGTTGGAAAACCATTCCGTTTTCATATGTAACAGCGATTTTCATATCTGAATCCTTTTATTATTTGTATTTTTGTCAGCATCGGTATCTAAACCTTTCGTGACATAGCAATTATATATCATCGCAGCGTATAAATCAAGTGTGCAAATTCAGGATTGCATCCGAATCATCCGAATAGTATGTCTCTTGCCGTGCCGAGTGATGGCAGCATTATATCGGGCTTATCGTTCTCTTCCGCGGCATCAACGTCTGCTGCGGTGCATTCACCTGTCAAAACAAGGCAAGCAGTGATACCGTGACGGCGTCCGACGGCAATGTCTGTGTAAAGTCTGTCGCCGAAAATAATCATTTTATCTTTAGGTTCACATGTTATTTCGGAAATCATATCGACTGTTTCACGATACGGTTTTCCGAAATAAGTCGGTTTAACACCTGTGGAAGCGGTAATCAGAGCCGCGATTGCTCCGCTGTCGGGAATAAATCCGTTTTCGGTCGGACAGTTGAAATCGGGGTGTGTCGATAGGTATTCCGCACCGCCGCGAATGAAATCGCATCCGATAACAAGCTTTTCGTATGTCAGACCCGTGTCAAAGCTGCTCACGACAATATCGGCATCTCTTCCGTCGGATTTTCCGTTTTCGTCGCATACAAGATCAATGCCGTCTGCGGCAAACTGTCTGTAAAGTGCGGGAGTTCCGATAAGGTAAACCTTTTTGCCTTTTCTGCTGCGGGTAAGAAATGCGGATGTTACATTGCCGGAGGTGCAGATTTCTTTGTCGGTGGGGGAGAAGCCGAGCCGTGTGAGCCTGTCGACATATGTTTTCGGATCACGCGACGCATTGTTTGTAAAAAACAGTATTTTCTTGCCGCACGCGCGAAGCTTGTTTATAAAATCGATTGCAAAGTCAAACGGGTTGTTTCCGAGATAAATAGTTCCGTCCATGTCGAAAACATAAAGAGTTTTCGCGTCAAGCAGAGATTTGATTTCGGCGGTGTTTTTTTCGGTAAGCATAATTTAATCCTAACTTCATAATAAATCCGCTTGCCCGTTTTGATAAGCAAGCGGTGATTTTTAAATATAATATTTATGTAAAGAGATGCCGCAACAATCAATCAATTAGTCATGATAATCCGACATTTCTTTTTTAATCCTCATGCGGTATATCGCATGCGAATTTATGGTGTACCTCACAGTAATCCGCTGCGGCTACAGCGTCTTTTACATTGTCAGCGGAGTGAGATGAGGAATCGGTTGATGTGAGTTCGGGGTTATTCGCTTGAGTTAAATCGCTTAATCTAGGCAAAGAACAATATGCGTTGTCATAACAGGATGAGTCTTCAGTGTGATAGTATGCCTCTACATGATAGTCGTTGCTTCTCGAGCCTCTCTGAAAATATCCGCAGGAGGGGCAATAATATGCGTTCCAATATAAATCTTGGATTGTTTCGCATCCGTCGGGATGAGAGGAGACATAGCATGACGCTCTGTAGTTATCTGTTTTCATGGACTCACTGCAGCAAAGAATCATAGAGGTGTTGCAGTTCGGACATATGGTATTGTACGATGAATTAAGTCCGTTTTCACCGCAAATGTCACAGTCCTTCACCAGATGTTCCGCGCATACATCGGCAGCTTTAATCGCATCCGTTATCTCGATATTCTGTTTGCTTGAATGAACATCGATTGCATAAACGGAGAATACAGTGACTGTTAAAACAAGGGCGAGAACAATGGCTGTTATGAATGAATTGCGTGATAATGAAGTCTTCATATTTTCCTCCGTAAATTAAAATGTTATGTAACTTCTGATTTTGCTACAAGGATGTGCTGAATAAAATCAACATTAAATCAGTGTTTCTTTAACCGGAAAAATAATAAATGATGTTATTGCGGCTATGCTCTCTACACTGTCAGTATAGCGCGCAAATAACGAAAAGTCAACACAATTGCAATTAAAAATATATTAAAAATATATAAATACGAAATTAGAAATAAGTAAAATGCCGTACCTGTTTATACAAGACATATTATACCGACGGCACAATATAAAACTTCGGCAAAGTGTTGATTTTTCGCATCTGCTGTGTTAAAATAAAGCATAGGTGTCAAATATTATATAAGAAGCATATTGACATCGTTTTACGGCAACACGTTGTTTTGGAGTTAATAATGGCTGGTAAAATAATCATAGGTATTGATATAGGCGGAAGCACTACGAAAATAGTGGGATTTGATACGGCAGACGGAAAAAACGAGCTGATTCAGCCGATTTTCGTAAAAGCAACCGATCCTATTACCTCGGTTTACGGAGCTTTCGGAAAGTTTCTCGATTCGAATTCTCTTACCTTGAACGACATAAATAAGGTTATGATAACAGGCGCGGGTTCATCGTATGTTTCAAAACCGATATACGATCTTCCATGCGAAAAAATCGCGGAATTCAAGTCCATCGGCTTGGGCGGACTGTATTTATCAAAGCTCGACAGCGCGATTATAACAAGTTGCGGTACAGGTACTGCTTTGGTTTACGCGAAAAAAGGCGAGAATCCTAAATATCTCGGCGGCACAGGTGTCGGCGGAGGTACATTGGTAGGCTTATCAAAGAAGCTGCTTTCTATGGATAATGTCGAGCATATATCGAACCTCGCAAAATCAGGTTCTATTGACAAGGTGGATTTAAAAATAAAGGATATAACAAAGGCGGATATTGTTCCCGGCTTCGGAGATATCATGACCGCGTCCAACTTCGGCTTGATGGATGACAGAGCGACGAAGTCGGATATAGCGTTAGGTATTATCAATATGGTGTTCGAGACAATAGGAATGGTATCGATTTTCGCGGCAAGAAACTATAATATTCGCGATATTGTTCTGACGGGCAACCTTGCGGTTGTCAGCCAGGCACATACGATTTTCGGTACATTAAACCGCATGTTCGATATGAATTTCATAATTCCGGAAAACTCGAATTTCGGCACCGTAATAGGTGCTGCACTCGCCGGAATTAACTGACATTGCCGATTAACAGCTTCATTTGGATGGTTATTGATACGAGATTAATATGATTCCGCATTTTGGGAGTATAAATAATGAGTAAAACGATAAGACTGGCATTGTCTGCGGCTTTATTGGTGATAATAGTAATCGGCGCTTTGGTAATCGGGCGGTTGTACTCGAATGAGTCCGCCGAGGCAGGAGATATTGGAACGGAAGAAACAGAATCGGCAGCAGATGAAGCCACGGCAGAGGACGAAAATTCCGAGGATGAAACACCTCACGGCAGCACCAGACTCGGTGTGAATGGCGGTACTGTTACGGTCAGCGGCAAAAGTGATACGAGAGAACTTACCGATGAGGAAAAAGAAAAATATCCTCAGCTGACCAATCTTCCCACATTGTATATACAGCTTGAGGGCAACAAAAACATGAACCGCATCAGTCATGACAGCTGGATGAATGCCACATATACACTGGTAGACGGGGATGAGGGAATTGTTGAGCAGCCGTTTGAAATCAAGGGCAGAGGCAACTATTCGTGGTCGATGAGCAAAAAGCCTTATGCGATGAAGCTCGGCGAGGCGGCATCACTGCTCGGAATGGGAAAAGGCAAGAACTGGATTTTAATAGCGAACTGGAGCGATAAGACGCTTATGCGAAATTATCTGACCATGCAGCTCGCCAGAAATATAGGACTTGAATATTCATCCGACTGCAAATATGTCGATGTATATTTTAACGGTAAGTATAAAGGCAATTATGTCCTTACCGAAAAAATCACAATAGGAAAGAACAGAATCGATATAGATCCGGAAACCTGCGGATTATTCGAAATAGAAATGACATACCGTCACAGCGACTGTACATGGTGCATAAGTCTTCCGAGTGGTGTGCATGTCATGTTTAAGGAACCCGATGCCGATGAGTACGGAGAGAAATTTAAAGAGCAGCAGCTTACAAAATTCCGTTCGCTGTTCACAAAAGCAGATATTTCAATCACCGATAAAGGTTACGAATATTATTCGAAATATATCGATGTGGATTCCTTTATAGATTGGTACATAGTCAATGAGTTCGTCAAAAACTACGACTCGGGTTTCACTACAAGCTGCTACTGCTACGTAAAGGAGGACGGTAAAATATACATGGGCCCCGTATGGGATTACGATACATGCATGGGAAACCAAGCGGCGGCAACATGTGTTGATTATACCGGTTATCATGTCGGAACATCTCCGTGGTACGCGGCACTGCTTGAAGACGAGGATTTCTTCAGAATGCTGTGCGAAAGATGGACATTCCTTATAGACAGCGGAGCGATTCAGACGTACTTCTTCGATTTGATGCAGGAAACAGATGATTACATTGCGGATTCATGTACGGAAAACTTTAAAATCTGGAAGGATGCGCTGTCGTTTGACGGCTTAAGAGGCGGCTCACTGTCGACATACTCACACGAGGACGAGGTTAAATATGTGAGAAAGTGGATGACAAACCGTATGAATTGGCTCTCTTCACAGTGGTACATAGGAGACTCGAATACCGAAAACTGACGCGGAACGACAACGGAGAGAGGCAAAAATACACAAAAAATAAAATTTCGGCATTTTATATGATGAGAAATGCGTATTTTACTGTTTTAAATTGTTATAAGAACGAAAAAAATATATAAGAGATGGCTAAAGTGCACAAAAAAAAGAAGCGCAATTGTGCATTTGGATGAATCTTGACAGGAACGTCAATAATTGTGTTGATTATTTAAAAGAAAAGTGATATAATGAGATAAGTTTAAACGACACGTATAACTACGCTTTATTCACGAAGCATGAGGAGGATTAACTTAATCATGAAAAAGGTGTTATCCCTTGTTCTTGCTATGCTGATGGTAGTATCAGTTTTAGCCGGATGCACGACGCTTGAGAAAGACCCCAGCGACCCTGAAGGAAAGAAATACGATAAGGGCGCAATTATCGATATGTATCTCACAACCGAGATATATAATTTCGACCCGCAGCTCAGCATCACCGATGATGCACAGCTCAAGATTTTCAGACTCATTTATGAAGGCCTTACCACTATCGATGAAGACGGCAAGTGGCAGAAAGCCGGCATGAAGAGCTACAAAATTGAAAACGATACCGACGAAGAATTTTCGATTCTCGTTACACTTAACAGCAACAAGTGGAGTGACGGACGTAGTGTTCAGGCTTCCGACTATGTATATGCATGGAAGAGACTCCTTGATCCCGATTCAACAAGCGAAGCATCATCATTGCTCTATGACATCAAAAACGCAAGAGATGTAAAGATGGGTGATGCCACAATCGATGACCTCGGAATCGCCGCAGTTGATACATATGTACTTCAGATTGAATTCGAGCAGAAGGTAGACCTTGATCAGTTCTTCGAAAACTGCTCATCAATCGCACTTGTACCTCTCCGTGAGGACGTTATTACACGTTACGGTGATGATGTTTGGGCACAGAAGGCTACTACAATCGTTACAAACGGTCCGTTCTGTCCTAAGGATATAACATACGGCAATACACTTCGTCTTGAACGTTCTTCCTATTATTACATTGACCAGGATAAGGACGAAAAGCTTGACAAGTACGTAATCCCGTACAGACTTCTTACCAAGTACAGCGAAGGCAATGCAGAAGCACAGCTTTCATCACTGCTTTCGGGTTCTATTTACTATGATGGCGAGCTTCCGCTTTCACAGAGACAGCAGTATGCTTCAAGTGCGGTTGTTACAGATTTGATGACCACACATACCTATGTATTCAATACAAACAATTCTCTCTTCGCTAAGGCTGAGGTTAGACGTGCTCTTTCAATGGCTATAGACAGAAATCAGGTTGTTTCGCTTATTACATTCGCAAAACCCGCTACAGGCTATATTCCTTACAAGGTATTTGATACAACATCCGGTACATCCTTCAGAGAAGTCGGCGGTGACGTTATTTCTTCATCAGCCGATCTCGCAGGCGCAAAGAGCCTTCTTTCATCTGCAGGCGTAAACGGCGGTTCATTTACACTTAAGGTTCGCGACAATGAAGTAGACCTTGCAATCGCAGATTATGTTGCAGGCGTATGGGGCGAACTCGGATTCACAGTTACCGTTGAAGCAGTAAAAGCTACAGCTAACCCTGATGACTCCACAATTTATGTTGACAACTTCCAGAAGGCTTACGACGAAGGCGACTTTGATGTAATTGCCATCGATATGAACATGCTGTCCACAGATGCTTTCAGCGCACTTTCGCAGTTCGCAACGGCATTCTCCGGAAACGGTGTTGATATGAACTCCGAGACTTATGATCTCTACGGCCATATTACCGGCTACGCGAGCGAAGAATACAACGCTCTCATTGAATCCGCTTATGCCGAAAAAGACAGAACAGCAAGAGCTGCAATTCTTCACCAGGCAGAAGAAATGCTCCTTAACGATATGCCGGTAATTCCGATCGTATTCTTACAGGATGCATATGTATATTCCGATGTACTTTCCGGTATCGGATCTGACTATTATGGCACACGTAACTTCAAGAAGACAAAGATGAAGGATTACATGACATATAAGCAGGCTACAGCAAGCTCCGAGGAAGAGACAACAACATCAGCAGAATAAACTGAAAATTATTCCAGAATAAACATTGATAAAACGGGGAGAATAAAACTTCCCGTTTTATTAATGTAAAGATAACGACCTGAAAAGGAGGCTCCGTTAAGAGATACTTAGCGGGCACAGATATGCCGGAAACATTTCACTCACCTCAGCAAGTAAAGGTTTTCATCCTATACCTGCTTGAAAAGGTAGGATATCCTCTTGATTATAACGATCTCGCAACTATAATAATCCGTGACGGATACGTAGATTACTTCGACTTTGTCACATATTTCCATGAGCTGCTTGAAGACGGTCATGTCAGAAAAGTATCTGATCCGAAAGAGAACACGGCATCGGATACAAAGGATGAAGCTGTTTCGAATACGGATAATGATTCTCAGACAGATGATAAATATGAAGTCACAGACACGGGAAGAATGATTGCCAAAGGCTTGGCGGATGATTTGCTGATTGCCGCAGTCCGTGAAAAAAGCTATATTTCGGCGATGAGGCATTTATCTCTTGAGAAAAGAGGTGCGGTTGTCGACCATCGTATAGAAATGGTCGGTGATGGCTCGTATATTTTTCACTGTTCCATAAAGGATTGCGACGGAATGGCCTTTAATTTGTCTCTGAGAGCGGACTCATACCTCCAAGTTTCGAGAATGCGCATGAATTTCGAGGATAAACCCGATGTTGTTTACAGGGGAATTGTGGCGTTAGTGACGGGAAATGTAAATTACCTTTTCGAAAAATAAGCATCGCCTGAAGATTAATGCGGAATATTATATACCGATATTTAATATTAAAGCTAATAAATATAATATTTTGCGTTTAATTCACGCTGAGATTTGTGTAAAAAATCAAAAATAGCTGAAATAATTATAAAAAGCTATTGACAAATTATTTTTTTATGATATAATTATGACAGTAATATTTTATATTATTTTCGGAGTTCTGTTTTGAGTAACGATGAGTCATCACTGCTCAAGAGATTCAAAGACGGTGACGACAGTGCGTTCGATGCTATTGCCGCAAAATATAAAAAACTGACGGATGCTTCCGTGAAGAAGTTCTTGCCGTCGTTTGATATACACAGCGGCAAAAACCCGGCTTTTGGAGAAGAAGATCTTCGTCAGTGTGTTGCTCTCGCATTGTTCAGAGCGGCTAAAACATATGATGAAGAAAAAAACAATAATGTCAGCTTCGGTTTGTATGCGAAAATCTGTATAAATAATGCTTTGATTTCCGCATTAAGGAAGTATAGGACAGAGCAGAAGCGTTTGGAACATGTTAAGTTGAGTGAAAACAAAAATTTATCTGATCCGATTGCTTCGTTTATTGCATCAGAAGACAATGAAAGATTAATGGCGTTGATTAAAACAGAACTGTCAGATTTTGAAAAAAGTGTATTCGACCTATATATTAATGACAAGTCCACTCGAGAAATCGCTGAGATACTCGGACGAGATGACAAGTCCGTCAGCAACGCATTATACCGCATGAAGGTTAAGATTAAAGGACTTCTGAAAAATTAAATATTGTATTTCACCGTGAGTCGGTTAATCGTTAACGGATTAATCGCCGGTTAGAAATAATCCGCCCGTATAGCTTAACTCAAGAGCGTTGTTGTCAAAGGTGACGAAGAGAGTCCGCCGAGGGCAAAAATTCAACCAATTCTATATCAAAGCGAGGAAAAAAAGATGTTCGAGGACAAGACTTTAGTTTGCAAGGAATGCGGTAACGAATTCGTATTCACAGCTGGTGAACAGGAATTCTATGCAGAAAAGGGATTCCAGAATGAACCCCAGAGATGCAAGGCGTGCCGTGATAAGAGAAAGAATGCAGGTCGTGAACCCAAGGAAATGTTCACAACTGTATGCGCTAACTGCGGTAAGGAAGCAAAAGTTCCTTTCCAGCCCAGCAACGACAGACCTGTATACTGCTCTGAATGCTTTGCAGCTATGAAGCAGAACAAGCAGTAATTTGAGTTTGAATATTTAATTTAAATAAATAACTCGAAACAGAATGAGCACGAAAGTGCTCTTTTTGTTTTACGGATAAATTCACGTAAAAGAAAAATTGCACCTCAAGCTGCCTTAAAGGTGCAATTTTTAATTAAAGTTTAAAATTATTTACGGTTCGGGTCGAAGTCGTTTGTGCCGTCGCCCATGTACCAGTCGTAATGAACAACCTCACCGTCGATTTCCCAAACTGCGGGGTATTCGTTTTCCATCCAGTCGAGAGGACGGCAGTGGTTTTTCTGAACTGAGTTAATTGCCCATCCCTTGCGGAGATCGTTTAATTCGGATTCGGAAAGTACACCGGGCTTGCAGGATATGAATAAAGGCGAGCCGCTTCTTGAGAGAACATCAAGCCACTGCTTGTTATGATCCCAATCAATGGCGCCTGTAATACCTACACAGTCTGCGTCAGCCATGTAGAAGGTACCGTTTTGCATCATTCTGAAAGCGAGAGTGTTTACACCCATCTTACGTGTTCTGCCCCAATCGAAGCCGCTGGTGTCGTCTCCCGTTCTGTTTAAGCCGTATAAGCCTGCTACAAGGTGTGAGAATGTGTTGCAGCCTATGATTACACAATCGTCTCCTGCAGCTTCCTGAACGGCTCTGAGGAATTTCAATGTGATTTCAGCTGTAGTTCTGCTTCTGTCACGGAAGTGCCAACCGTCACGCATAATCTGCTGTCTCATGGAGTTGCCGAATTGACCGCAAATATCGCATGAAGAGAAGTCGTGTTTAATAAGCTCATAGCCCCAGCTGCGAAGCATTTTGGTAACCTGCTTTACATATTCGATAACCTCGTCGCAAGAGGGGTCGAAGTAATTGGAGTCTCTGAGCATACGGCATTCATCGGGAATGGATTTAACCTCGTGACGTGTGTCGATAAGATATCTAACCCAGATACCGGGTCTTACGCCGATTTTCTTCATCTCATTTGCGAGTTCAGCCATATCATGGAATGTTTTTCCGCATACATCCCACGGACCGTCACAGCCGTATTTCTGCCATCCGTCATCGATAACCATGTAAGGAATGTTGTCAAGACCTGCGCATCTCTCGGCAACAAGCTTGGAGTCGGAAATGATTTCCTCGTGGGATGATTTGCCGTAAGCATAATACCAGTTGTTTGAGCCGTATACGGGATGCTTGGGAAGGTTGGGATTTGCGGGGCACATCTTCTTACAGAACTGAACGCCCGCGTCGAATGCGGACATATCCTTGTATTCGCCGAATACTATTTCACATGCTGTAAGCTCACGACCGGAGAGAATAACGCCTTCGCCGCCGTTGCGAATGTCAGCCCACATTGTAATACCGCCTTCATCATACTGCCATGTAACAAATGAGGAAGGCTGTACTTTAACACCGAAGCCTTCGGTAAATCTTCCGCTTACGTTTTTATTGAGGTCGCTTCCGTTTGATACGAGAATGTACCACGGCATAATTCTTTCGGGTGTTATGCCCATCCAGGATAAATCACCGTATCCTCTTTCGAATGCGTCGCCGAGTATCTTTATGCTGTCATGGCGAGCTTCATCTGCTGTAAAGTTAAAGCGAAGCTTAACGTACTTGAGCGGTGTTGTGTCCGCTGTGACCTTTAATAAAAGAGCATCGTCTTTAATTTCAAAAGCTACGGATGCATCTCCGTTTGTCATAGACGTGTCAGGTGAAAATTTGAATTTGTCGTTTTCAGTATATAATACGGCAAAATCAGGGTATCTGAGTTTCATTTTGATTCCTCCGAAAAATATTAAATTCTCGAAATTTAATTACTTGAAATATTATACCAATATCCGCACGTATAGTCAAGCTTAAATAAAAAACTCTCCCGCATATTGCGAGAGAGTTTTTTCGTATCAATGGCTAACTGTCCGAGTTAACTTTTCAAGTCAGTTTACGGTGAGCTTGTATGCCTGGTATATATTTCCGTTCGAATCCGTGAGCTGAATATAGAAGTCAGTATTATTCTTAAACAAGTCTCCAAAACCGCCGAAAGAAGGAATTGTTACTCTGCATGTCTTGTCTTCAGTGCAGTCATACTGTGCGTAATTTGTAACACTGCCGCTGATGACGATAAGCATACTGATTGTTCCGTCGTGGTCGGGGCTTACGAGAACCTCGTCATCACTGTAGGAAAGAACGGAGAATCCGTAACCGCTCTTGTTTGAGCCGTCATCAAATGATGAGCTGCCGCCTTCACTGCCTGTGGTGCCCTTTTCGGTATCGATTATAACGTAAGGCAGGAATTCACCGTCAACCTTGAACGCTACAACAACATATGCGTAATCATCGGTTTCTATATAGTGGTTATCGCCCTTGTCAAGATTCTTGGATGAGGAAGAGTTAGCGCTGTCATACAGATCTTCGAAATCACTTGCGGATGTGGGAAGAGCGGATTTCTTATCGGTTCTGTAGTAGTAAAGCTTGCCGTCATACATAGCTGTGACTTTATAATCGCCGTCGGAATCGGGACCTGTGATTGTGAAGCCTGAGCCTGCGTTCGTTTTGCCGGATTCCTCTATGTCGAGTATGTAAGGTGTGTAGATATCATCGCTTCTTGAGTCGCCGTCACGATATGCTATGATAATGTAAGGATATCTGTCTATCAGGTCTTCGTCATATTCGAATGATGCCGCAACACCTGCGCTTACCGTTACGGAGCCGCGTTTTGAGGAGGAAACATCTTCATACCAATCCAGGAAGTCATCCGCGGAAACGTTTGAGTCGTCTCTCGAGTAGAAGTAGAGTACTTCACCGTCGGCGGTTGTGATGAAATAAATCTTTCCGTCTTTTGCATAAGGAAGTACCTTGAAGCCGTTGTCGGAATCGTTCTTAAGAGATACGAGAACGGGGCTGTATACGTTGCCGTCATCGTCTGTGAATCTCAATGCCATGTACGGATAGCTTTCAATGTAAGCTGTCTTGTATGTTACGGATGTGTACGTGGTGGAGCAATTTACCGAGCCTTTATACTTGGACTGAGCGGCTTCATAGTTCTTTGTGAATTCGTCAATAGAAGGAGCTGAGTTTGTCTTGGTGTAGTAATATTCTACCTTGCCGTATTCTTCCGTTCTGAACGAGATTGTGTTGTCATCGTCAAGCTCGGGTTCGTTTCTGAAGCCTGTGGTAAGGTTGATGTTAACCGATACAGGCTGCATGTATTCACCGTCGGAATTCTTGATTGCGATTACAAGGTAAGGATAATCATCGATGTAGCTTGTTTTATATCTAAGCTCTGAGGAAACGCCTTTTTTAACTGTTGTTTTGTCTGAGTATTTAGCGGCGTTGTATTCCGATTTGAAATCTGCTGCTGTGGGAAGATTCGAGTTTTCGGAATAGTAGTAGTAAAGATCACCGTTTACGCTTGCTTTATATGTTACAACGCCTGCGGTCTTAAGCGCGGGAGCGTCTGTGAATCCGTTGTCGCCCATGGAGAGAATTACAGGTGTGTAATATGTGCCGGATGATGACTTAACCATGAATGCGAGATAAGAGTAATTCTTTAAGTAGTTGTCCTTAAGGCTTACTGTGCCGTTTGAAATAACACCTACTGTATCCTCACCCTTGAGTGCGCTGCTCTGTTTTTCGTATTCTGAAAGGAATTCGATTTGTGTTAAAGCAGAACCGTTTTCGGCATAGTACCAATATACGGTACCGGGCATCGATGTCTTGTATTTAACGGTATTCGAGCTTGCGAGATAAGGAGTCGTTTCAAATCCGTTTTCAGCGGAAGCGAGTGAGTTGTCCGCAATGTATACGGGGTATTTCTTGGATCCGTCCTGAAGCTGAACTACTACATAAGAGTAATTCTTAACATTGGCTACGGAATAGGTTTCCTTTGTTGTAGGTTCATTTGCTTCTACGGAGAAGCTGTTGCCGTGTGAAGCTGCCGCATAGCTTGAGCTGAACGCGGAAATGGAGGGAGCGGTTGCGCTGTTCGTGAAGTAGTAGTAAACTGTTCCCGAAACGCTTGATTCGAGGTTAATGTAATAATAATTCTTGTCTGCTGTAACGAAGGGCTCAATTGTGAATGATGACTGAGTATCGCTGTCACCGGAGTAATTGGTTCCTCCGAAGGAAGCTGTAAGGTTGTTGCCGATCTCGAACTCTTCGGGAATCATAGCGGATGAGAATCCGTCTGCGTATATATATGCGGATTCGATTTTGCCGTTTCCTGTAACCTTAACATTATCGGCACCGTTCTTTACGGTAATTTCTTCAACCTCGGTATTGGAGAGAACGCTGATTTCGCATGTCTTTTCAATTGTAAGAGAATCGATTTCCGTACCGCTTACAACGGAAATCTTGCCGCCGCCGAGAGCTATTACATCTTCAACTTCGCAGTTGTCGAATGTAACATTGGCACCGCCGCGGATATAGAGAGTACCGTTGATTTTGCACTTGCTGAACGTAACCGTACCTGAGGAAGCACCCTCGGTAACAATATTGCGTCCTGTCATTGTGATGTTCGAGATGGTGATATCGCCGCGTGTTATAGTGTTGTTTGCGGAGTAAGCACCGCTGTCTCTGTTATACGCGCTGGTGTTGTATATGCATCCGGCTGCTCTGTAAAGTATTGTGAGAGCCTCGGCACGAGACAGAGTCTTTGTGGGCTTGAAATATGTCTTGCCGTTTTCGCTGTAACCGTTGATAATGCCTGCATCGATTGCTCTGAGAACATATTCGCTGTAGTAGCTTGAGATATCACTGAAGTCTGTGATAGCACTCGATGATGCGCTTGATGATGCGGGAAGATCAAGATAACGTACGAGGAGCGCGGTAGCTTCCTGACGGCTGATCTTGGTGTTGGGAGACGCGTTGTTGCCGTAGTTGAGAATATATCCCTGAGCGGCAGCCTTAGCGAAATAAGGCTGATACCAATCGCTTGATTTGATATCGTTGTAGTTTATCGATGTTGTTTTTGTCAAACCGAATGTTTCATCAAGTATTTTGATGAATTCGGCACGAGTAACTTCACCGTCGGGTTTGAAGTAGTATGTGCCGTTGTCGTTTTTGTATCCGTTGAGAACGCCTTTTTCTACGAGATACGGAATCTGGCCGTTTGTCCATGCCCAGTGATTCGCAACATCGGTGAATGTGATGTTGGCGGCTGCCGTAATTACCGTGCATGATAAAACTGTTATTACGGCAAGAAATACGGACAGGATGCGATTGAATTTTTTCATAAATCCTCCGTTGAATGTGTAATGTAATATGCTGACTTTATTATTATAGCATATTACATGCGGTTATCAAGAGTCAATTTGTGCTGTACCTTATATAATATTGTAAAAAATAATACCGCGCGGCACTTATCGGCTCTCCTTTATGTATTGATAGACGTATCGATTCATGGAAAAGTTCCGATTATATCTCGAATAAATAAACTCGGTTTAATATATGACGTTTCAAAAAGATAAAATTTATTTTTGCGTTTTTGAATACTTTTGTACATTGACGAGAAGAAGAATATATGGTATATTTTTTCTTACCGATAAAATCGAACGGAGATAAAAAATGAACTTTTCAGAATATAATAAAGTTAAAATCTTAACCGGAAATAATGCGGTGAGAGATAATTACGCTGTATTTTCCTCGCTTGGGCACAAGGCTCTTATCGTATCGGGAAAAAACGGAGCGGATAAATGCGGTGCTATGGACGATGTCGCGTACGCACTCGGCAAAGCGGGTGTGGAATATGTGAGATTCAACCGCATACCCGAAAATCCCCCTGCTGAGCTTTGTCATGAGGGCGGTGCATTCGCACGGGACAACGCATGTGATTTTGTTATAGCTATCGGTGGCGGTTCGTCATTGGATGCGGGAAAAGCAATCGCAGGCTATGCGGCCAACCCAAACTGTGCTCCCGATGATATCTTCGATGACGCAAAAAGAGTGAACGACTGTCTGCCTATAGCGGCAATTCCCACGACGTCGGGTACGGGAAGTGAAGCGTGCAGATACTCTGTGCTCACAATAGACGGCGGAAGAAAAAAGAAAACATTCAAGCATTCATCGGCGTATGCGAAATACTCGTTTGTTTGCCCGAGATATACCGCGACCATGCCTCCTCTTTATACAGTATCAACGGCACTTGACGCCCTGGCACATTCGATAGAGTCTTACCTCTCGCCAAAATCGACAACGGAATCGGAAAATGCGGCTTTGTATGCGGCACATGAAATCTGGGGCGTGATTTTCAGAGGAGAGGATATGTGCGGCGATGAATACACAATGGCGGCAAGAGAAAGACTTGCATATGCCGCATGTGCTGCGGGGATCGCCATAGACTGCACAGGCACAGGTTTCCCGCATCCGCTCGGATACAGCATTACACTCACAAGAGGAATTCCTCACGGAAACGCATGCGCGGTTTTCGAGGGAGCATATCTTACATATAATATGCTGACCGAGGAGGGAAGCGAAAAAATCAAAAAGCTTGCCGACTATCTCGAAACAACACCGGAAGAAATGGCAGAGCTTATTCCGCAAAAAAGCGGAGTCAGAGAAAAAATCGGAAAAATACCGGAAAGCGAAAGAGAAGAGCTGATTGACAGAGTTGCAGGCGCGGGCAACTATCAAAACAGTCCTTATGTAATTTCCAGGGGCGAAATGAGCGACATATACGCGCGAATATTCGGCTGATAAAATTTATTCGGTGATTTTCTTGTTCACCTATTGAAAATACCACTGTGAAGTAGTATAATAAATCGAATATAAAAAATCAGATGAAGGGACGAAATAAAATGAATACGAATACTTTTCACGTTGTAGACCACCCGCTCATCAAGCACAAACTCAGCATCATGAGAGAAAAAGACACAGGCTCTAAGGATTTCAGACAGCTTCTTTCCGAGATCGCCATGCTCATGTGTTATGAACTTACACGTGACATACCGGTAGTTGATGTTGAAATCGAAACCCCCGTAGCAAAGATGATTGCTCAGAAGGTAGAAGGTAAGAAGCTCGCAATTGTACCTATCCTTCGTGCAGGCTTGGGCATGGTGGACGGTGTGCTTGCTCTTGTTCCCGTAGCTAAGGTCGGACATATCGGACTTTACAGAGATCCGGAAACTCACAATCCCGTTGAGTATTACTGCAAGCTGCCCCAGGATATCGAAGACAGATATGTAATTCTGTGCGACCCTATGCTGGCGACAGGCGGTTCCGCATCCGGAGCAATATCAATGCTTAAGGCAAGAGGATGCACTCAGATAAAGCTTCTTTGCCTTGTAGCCGCACCGGAAGGTGTTGAAAGACTCCAGCACGACCATCCCGATGTACAGATTTATGCTGCTGCTCTCGATGAAAAGCTGAACGATCACGCTTATATCGTTCCCGGCCTCGGAGACGCAGGAGACAGACTGTTCGGTACAAAATAATTCAGTACAGTGACAAACACATAAGGCGGGGAATACAGTCCCTGCCTTTGTTTTTTCATAAAGAAAATAAGGAGAAAACACCCGATGAAAGAGTTTGTCGTTAAGAAAAACGACGCAAACCAAAGAATAGATAAATTTGTATCAAAGACTACAACAGGTTTGCCTAAATCACTGCTGTATAAATATCTCAGAACCAAAAGAATTAAGCTCAACGGCAAGAAAGCGCACGAGGGTGATTTTGTTTCGGAGGGCGATGTTGTCGAGATGTATATTCCCGATGAGTTTTTCGATGACTATAAGGGAGAGGAACAATACGATAAGATTAAATTCACGCCGGATATAGTGTATGAAGACGAAAATATTCTGCTTTGCGACAAAAAGCCGGGTATGCTTGTGCATCTCGGAGACGAAGGCGACAAGAACAGAGCGGAAGGCTCGGAGAAGGAAACGCTTATATACCTCCTTACGGCTTATCTTGTCAATAAGGGTGAGTACAATCCGAAGGATGAAAACTCATTTGCTCCCGCATTATGCAATCGTATAGACAGAAACACGGGAGGAATCGTGATTCTCGCGAAAAACGCGGAAGCACTGCGAGTGATGAATGCCGCAATACGTGATGACAGAGTGCACAAAAAATACCTTTGCGCGGTGCACGGCAAGCTTAAAGGAGAGCAAACCCTCACGGCGTATCACAGGAAAGATTATAAAACAAATACCGTAAAAATTTACGCGGATGAGGTACCGGGTGCGAAAAAAATAGTTACGGGATACCGTTCTCTCGGATACAATGCCGAACACGACCTGACACTGCTCGAGATAAAGCTTATTACGGGAAGAACTCATCAGATAAGAGCGCATATGGCGTTTATAGGACATCCTCTGCTCGGAGAGGGAAAGTACGCTCAGAATGCGGCGGATAAGAAAATGGGGTATTTATATCAGGCTTTATATTCGTATTCGGTTGAATTCGATACCGACGGCATACTCGAATATCTTCGCGGTCATACGTATAAAGTCGACACATCGCGCATTCATTTTTTGAAACTCTTCGGCAATGTAAGCATATGAGAAGAAAACTGTGAAATAGTTTCAAAATTTGAGAAAAATATTGCGTAAATTTATAAAAATGACTTGTTTTGCAATAAAAAATCAGTTATAATTATTTAAAATTAATATAACTCAGCTAAACTTACAGGAGAGAGAAATGTTATACACATTTTCCGGAGGAATACACGTAGAGGAATATAAAAACACAAGGGGCAGTCGGATAGAGATTTTGCCGGAGCCCGCAAGTGTGACTATTCCGTTACTTCAGCATATAGGAACTCCCGCGACACCTATAGTCAAACCGGGCGACTATGTGACGGTCGGACAAAAAATTGCGGATATTCCGGAAACGGTTCTCGGATGTCCGGTGCATTCAAGCGTATCCGGTACAGTGCGCGAAATAATCCAGAAGACTATTCCTTCAGGCGCTGTTGTCGAGCATATTGTTATCGATAATGATAAGCTGTCTGCCGTGTGTCCCGATATTAAACCGGTTATGAAGAAGCTGACCGAATGTACTACGGATGAAATAATATCCGTTATCAGAGAAGCGGGAATCTCGGGAATGGGCGGCGCGGCATTTCCGACATACGCTAAAATAAAATCAGCTGTAGGCAAGGTTGATAAGATTATAATAAACTGTGCCGAATGCGAACCGTTTATTACCGCAAATCACCGTCTTCTCCTTGAACATCCCGCGTCGGTTATAAACGGAATTAAAATATTGCTGAAGGCTTTGTCCGTAAGAACGGCTTATATTGCCATTGAGGATAATAAGCTTGACGCGGCGGAAAAGCTTGAGGATTTGCTTGCGGATTCCAAGATGATTTCTGTCAAGATAATGAAAACCAAATACCCGCAGGGTGACGAAAGACAGTTGATTTACGCTCTTACGGGAACGGAAATCCCGACAGGAAAGCTTCCCGCAGATGTAGGCTGTGTTATCTTCAACGCCGAGACATGTTCCGCCATATATAAAGCGTTTGCATACGGAACTCCGCTTACAAGCAGAATAATAACCGTGGACGGAGACTGCGTAAAGCATCCGAAAAATATTCTCGTACCGATCGGCGCTACCATACCGGAAATTATAGAATTTTGCGGTGGACTTAAACGTCAGCCTGCAAAGCTTATCAGCGGCGGCCCGATGATGGGCATGGCACAGTGGGATAAGGAAATGCCGATTACAAAATCGACCAGCGCGATTCTTTTGTTCTCGGATAAGTTCGGTAAGAAGAACGTTGAAAAACCGTCGTGCATACATTGCGGAAAATGCGTTAATAACTGTCCGATGCATCTTATGCCTATGTACATTGCACAATTCTCGATGATCGGAGATTGGAAACGTGCTGAGGTATACGGCGCTATGAGCTGTGTGGAGTGCGGTTCGTGCTCATACAACTGTCCGGGCGGAGTCGAAATCGTTCAGCATATCCGAAAAGCAAAAGCGGCTCTCAAGGCCGAAGCGAACAGACTTAAATCGCTCAAGTCCGATTCGTGATGAGGTGAATTATGAATAACAACGAAATAAATCAGAATATACAGGAGAATACGGAGACCAAACAGCATATTACAATGCCTCCGCTTTTAAAGGTTCAGTCATCACCGCACATTAAAAGTCCCGAAACTACAACCACGGTAATGCTTGATGTGCTCATCGCCCTTCTCCCCGCATTCATATGGGGTGTATATGTGTTCGGAACGAGAGCACTTGTTATCGGTGTAATATCGGTAGCGTCTGCGGTAGGATTTGAAGCGCTGATTCAGTTTTTGCTTCACAGACAGGTGACAATATCCGATTTGTCGGCGGCGGTGACGGGACTTCTTCTCGCAATGAATCTGCCGGTAGGTGTTCCGCTTTGGATGCCTGTCGTAGGTACGTTTTTCGCGATAGCAATAGTAAAGCAGTTGTTCGGAGGTATAGGAAAGAATTTTGTGAACCCCGCATTGGCGGCAAGAGTATTCCTGTTCTCGTGGGCGGGAGATATGTCGACATTCCAGGTGTTCGGTGAAAAAATCAATTCCGCCGCAGTGACTCTGTCGGAGAGTGATATTACCGCAGGTGCTACACCTCTTGCATCGCTTAAACAGGGAATAATTCCCGATACGAACATATTCGATATGCTTACGGGAAATATCAGCGGATGTATAGGAGAGGTTTCGTCCGTGCTTATTATCGCAGGCGGAGTGTATCTTCTTGTAAGACATGTTATTTCATGGCAGATTCCCGTGGCATACATCGGAACAGTCGCGCTTGTCACGCTCCTTTTACCGAAGGGTGGAGGAATAGCGGTTGATTTCATGCTGTATGAGATTTTGTCGGGAGGACTTATGCTTGCCGCTTTCTTTATGGCTACCGATTATTCAACATCTCCCGTTACTCCGAACGGCAGATTGCTTTACGGATGCGGATGCGGTTTGATTACGGTATTGATACGCTATTACGGCAGTTATCCCGAGGGTGTGTCGTTTGCAGTACTTATCATGAATCTTCTCGTGTGGTATATTGACAAGCTCACAATGCCGCGCAGATTCGGAGGTAAAAAGTAATGTCTAAGAAAAAGAAAAAAATAAATACTCCCGAAGAGAAAACAGAGATTGTCGAGGAGACAGAGGTTAATCTCAGCGAGCTTAACGATATTGATTCGTCGAGTAGTAAGAGTGAAACAGACGAGAGCGCCGCGGCTGAAGACAGCAATATAAAAGAGAAAATTAAAGAGGAAAATTCCAAGCCCGATGTCAGTGAAGACATTGATATAACCGATGATGTCGAACACACTGCGGATGCGGAGGCGGAATTCGACTACATAAGCGAAAATATTTCCGAGACTTTAAATGACAGCGTCGAGGGAATATCGGAAAAAACAGAAGAAAATAACGAAGAAGCCGATAGTACTGACAAAAAGGAAAAACGCGAAAAGAAAAAAAAGCGTGAACCTGCGGAGGAAAAATCGGAAAAGAAGCCTGAGAGAAAGCAGCCTGAAGAAGGAAGTACGGCATATACGGTAAGAATGATAATCATTCTTGCATCGATATGCGTCGGAATCGCTCTTCTTTTGTCTATCGTAAATAATTTTACCGAAGATGTAATAGCGGAGAATACCGTTCGCGAACAGACAAGTGCGGTACTCAGCATATTCCCCGACGGAGAGAATGTTATTGAATATACTCTTGACAGCGGAGATGTAATTTATGTAATAGTAAAAGACAGCGAAATTATAGGCTGCTGTATTAATTCCACGGGAAGCGGCTACGGCGGAGATATTGATTTGATGATAGGACTTGATACCGACAAAAAGGTAAACGGAATATCATTTATATCAATGTCGGAAACACCCGGTGTCGGAACAAAAGTCAAGAGAGACAGCTTTATTTCACAGTTCATAGGACTAAACGAAAAAGCCGAAATAGGTGATAATGTCGACGGAATAACAGGTGCGACATTGAGCTCTAAAGGCGTTGCCGAAGCGGTAAACAAGGCTCTCGCGCTTGATATCGATTTCGAAAAAATAGCAAAAGAGCTTGGCGAAAAAATAACAACCTCCGAAAACGGAACGGATTACACCGATGCAAACGATGATAACGGTGAGGAAACAATAATAGCCGAGGAAATCGGTGAGGATGAAACAAAACCTGAGGAAACGGAAACAGAAGCTGAGACGGAAACAGAAACCGAAACGGAAACAGAAACTGAAACCGAGACACAGGCACCCGAAACCGAACCGGAAACATTGCCGCCCGAGACACAGGC
>CAZWLL010000037.1:0-5537 GCA_964634795.1 uncultured Ruminococcus sp.
CGGAAATTCTTCGTTTATCCTTCAATTGCCTTACGGCAAGCGGATAAACTCCGTTGGTTTGGTTTGAAATTTTCGGGTTATAGTCGAAAAATTATTTGGAATCAGCTGAGCTGAAAGTTATATATTACGAATTTGTCGGTTACGGAGAAGAGCGGACATAGAAAGAAGGAGAATTATGGCATTACTCGAGGTTACGGATCTGAAAGTTAATTACGGATTGATCCAGGCGATAAAGGGAGTTTCCTTCAAGGTTGATGAGGGTGAGATAGTTGCTCTTATTGGTGCGAACGGAGCGGGAAAAACTACCATAATGCATTCTGTGTGCAATTTAATACCTAAATCCGCGGGAAAGGTTATTTTTAACGGTACGGATATAACCGCTGTACCGGCGCACAAGCTTGTTCCGCTCGGAATTTCTCAGGTACCCGAGCGCAGAAGAATATTCCAGGAGCTGACTGTTGCCGAAAACCTTAAAATGGGAGCATACACGAGGCATGACAAAAAGGAAATAGAGGAAACGCTTGAGAAGATGTATGAGAGATTCCCTATACTGAAGGACAGAGCAAAGCAGATTGCGGGAACATTATCGGGCGGTGAGCAGCAGATGCTTGCTATGAGCCGTGCTCTCATGTCGCATCCGAAGCTTCTTCTTCTTGATGAGCCCAGCATGGGATTATCTCCGCTTTATGTAAACACTATATTCGATATGATTAAGAAGGTCAATGAAGAGGGAACGACGGTCTTCCTTGTAGAGCAGAACGCTAAAAAAGCGCTCAACATTGCCGACAGGGCATATGTACTTGAGACAGGCTACATGGTAAAGGAAGGAACAGGTCATGAATTGCTTGAGGATGACAGCATCAAAAAAGCATACCTCGGCGGTTAATACAATCGATATTGAGAAGAACAGCTTACGGCTGTTCTTTTTTCATATTCCCGTCACATAATCGTCTCGCAAAATTCGGAGTAAAAATTATATAAATCACTTGACAAAAGATATAAAATGTGAGATAATATATGTGTCAGATGGAGAAAGGATTGGTGCATACAAAATGAAGAAAACTTTATACAGTCTGATGCTCTCGGAAGATGTAATGCGGGAGGTCGATGCCATGGCTCACAGAATGGGAACGAACCGTTCCAATCTTGTGAACATGATTCTTGCCGAAAAGGTAAAGGTTCGCACACCCGAGCAGCAGCTGAATGATATTTTCAGCGGTATCGAGCAGCTTCTTGCGTCATCACGTGAGTTAATTCCGTTGTTTGCTCCGAATACACAGAGGGTTACGGTTCGTTCAAGCCTCGAATATAAATATCATCCGACAGTACGTTATGAGGTAGAGCTTGTGAACGGCTTCGTACCCGGTGAGCCTATAGGTACGCTTACCGCGAATTTCAGAACGCAGTCGCAGGCACTGATTGAGCTCCTCGGCAGATTTTTCCGCTGTCTTACAAGGATAGAGGGTGCATGTCTTCCGATAGATGTCGCGTATTCGCTTGACAACGGAAAGTTTACGAGAACCCTTGCGTATCCGACAAAGAGAAATGACGCGGAGAGCATGTTAGACGCGGAAGAGATATCGAAGGCAATAACGGATTATGTCAGTTTGGTTGACAGAATGATGAAGGCATGCGTCGGAGGAGCGGATTCACGTACGCTCACTGACATGTATTCAGCCGATCTTGCCGAGCGCACGGTGCTGCTGTAACGTTACGGTTATAAAATATTAGAATACATCCGGCATCATGGAATATATCACTTAGAATGAAAGGATGATGATATATGAACGCTGAGAAATTCACACAGAAAACTATAGAAGTAATAAATAATGCGCAGAATCTCGCAAGAGACAGACAGAATCAGACTCTTGCCGCAGAGCATCTGCTGTACTCACTTCTCGCTATGGACGGCGGTTTGGTACGTACTCTTATATCACGTATCGGCCAGAAGGCGGGAAGAAACGATATAATAAATTCAATGCTGAATGATACCGATGCCGCAATCGAGCGTCTTCCCAAGGTAAGCGGCGCAAGCGGCGAGTTGTATCCGTCGGGTGAGGTATCATCGGTTTTACGTTTTGCCGAAAAAGCCGCGTCGGGCATGAAGGATGAATATATTTCGGTTGAACATCTTATGCTCGGACTGTTATCGGAGGGCGGCAGAACGGTACGCGATATTTGCGCGAGATACGGAGTCGGAACCAAGAGCTTTACGGATGAGCTGGCGAAGGTAAAGACTTCTCCTGTAACAAGCGATAATCCCGAGGATACATATGATGTACTTGAAAAATACGGTACCGATCTTGTTGAAAGAGCAAAAGAGCAGAAGCTTGATCCCGTAATCGGACGAGACAGTGAAATAAGAAGTGTTGTAAGAATACTTTCACGTAAAAGCAAGAACAATCCCGTATTGATAGGTGAACCGGGCGTAGGTAAAACCGCAATCGCGGAGGGTCTCGCACAGCGTATTGTCCGCGGGGATGTACCCGACGGACTTAAGGATAAAACGATTTTCTCACTTGATATGGGAGCGCTTGTCGCAGGCGCGAAATACCGCGGTGAATTCGAGGAAAGACTTAAGGCTGTCCTTAATGAGATAAAGAAAGCCGAAGGAAAAATCATTCTGTTTATCGATGAGCTTCACACTATAGTCGGAGCGGGAAAAACAGAAGGCTCTATGGATGCGGGCAATCTGCTTAAGCCTATGCTGGCGCGCGGTGAGCTTCACTGCATAGGTGCGACGACACTTGACGAGTACAGAAAATACATAGAAAAGGATGCCGCTCTTGAGAGACGTTTCCAGCCCGTAATGGTTGACGAGCCTACGGTTGAGGATACTATTTCAATACTCCGCGGACTTAAGGAAAGATATGAAATCTTCCACGGAGTAAGAATTCACGATAACGCTCTTGTTTCGGCTGCGGTACTTTCTCATCGTTACATAACGGATCGTTTCCTTCCCGATAAAGCCATAGACCTTGTAGATGAAGCGTGCGCAATGATAAGAACGGAAATCGATTCAATGCCGAGTGAGCTTGACGATTTAAGACGTGATATCATGCAGCTTGAAATCGAGGAAATGTCTCTGAAGAAGGAAGAGGATAAGCTTTCACAGGACAGACTTGAAAAGCTGAGAGAAGAGCTTGCCGATAAAAAGGAAAAATTCAACGAAATGAAGGCTCGCTGGGAGTCCGAAAAGGATGCGGCGGAGAATGTTAAGAAGCTCAAAGCAGACATCGAAAAAATGACGGGCGACATCGAGCACGCTCAGCTTAACGGCGAATACGAAAAAGCGGCAAGACTGAAATATTCCGAACTGCCCGCATTGCAGAAGAAGCTGAGCGAAACAGAAGAGCTGACGGAAAAGCAGAATCAGAATCTTCTTGTACGTTCAACCGTTACCGAGGAAGAAATTGCCGAGGTTGTGGCTCGTTGGACGGGTATCCCCGTATCTAAGCTGGTTGAGGGAGAAAGAGAGAAGCTTCTCCATCTCGAAGACATTCTTCACAAGCGTGTTATAGGTCAGGATGAGGCTGTAAGGCTTGTAAGTGAAGCAATTCAGCGTTCACGTGCCGGAATATCCGACCCGAACAGACCTATAGGCAGCTTTATGTTCCTCGGCCCTACGGGTGTCGGCAAAACAGAGCTTGCGAAAACTCTTGCCGAGTGCCTGTTCGATGACGAACACAACATTGTGAGAATAGATATGACGGAGTACATGGAGAAATTCAGCGTTTCGAGACTTATCGGAGCGCCTCCGGGATATGTAGGATATGATGAAGGCGGTCAGCTTACCGAAGCCGTAAGACGTCATCCGTACAGCGTTGTATTGTTTGATGAGGTTGAAAAGGCACATCCGGATGTGTTCAACATTCTGCTTCAGATTCTCGATGACGGACGTATTACGGACAGCCAGGGCAGAACGGTTGACTTTAAGAATACGATAATAATACTGACATCCAATATCGGAAGTCAGTATCTGCTTGACGGAATCACAGCCGACGGAGAAATAAGCGATGACGCACGCGCAAAGGTTATGGCGGATCTCAGAGCGTCGTTCAGGCCGGAGTTCTTAAACAGACTTGACGAAACGATTATGTTCAAGCCTCTGACAAAGGAAAATCTCGGCGGAATCATAGAAAATCTGCTCACAGGTCTCAGAAAACGTCTTGCCGACAGAACGGCAGGCGGCGGTCTCGGACTTGAGGTTACGGATGCCGCAAAGGATTTGATTATCGAAAACGGATATGATCCCGTATACGGCGCGCGTCCGCTTAAGAGATATCTGCAGGGTACTGCCGAAACATTGATAGCAAAAGAAATACTCGCAGGAAACCTCAGCGCGGGAACAACAATAGTCCTCGACGCACAGGACGGAAAGCTCACATGTCATCCTGTTTATAATCCCGAAATAAAGTAATTCAAATAATAAAACTAATTGCCGCGGAAAAATAATCCGTAAAAAATAAAATACCGTCTTCTCAACGCTGTATCCTAATCGGATACAGGTTGGAAGACGGTATTTTTTTATTTAACGCAAATATTACTTTTTGAGCGCGATTGCGGCTTTTGCTTTTTCGGCAATAGATGCAGCGTCAAGATGGAAGAAGGATACAAGCTCCTTCGCGGGACCGCTGCGTCCGAATTCGTCGTTTACACCGACTCTGAGTACGGGTGTGGGTCTCTTCTCGGAGAGAAGCTCACAAACAGCACCGCCCAAACCGCCGATTATATTATGCTCTTCGCATGTTACGATGCATCCGCATTTTTCGGCTTCGGAAATAACAAGCTCGTTATCGAGAGGCTTGATAGTAGCCATGTTGACAACGGACGCGGAAATTCCTTCGTTTGCGAGAAGCTCACGTGCGAGAAGCGCCTGCTCAACCTCGATTCCGGTTGCGATGATAGATACATCGCTACCGTCGGCCATCTTTACGCCCTTGCCGATTTGGAACTGATACTTGTCATCGAAGTATGTCGGAACTGCCATTCTGCCGAAACGGAGATAAACGGGGCCTACATATTCGATAGCGGCTTTAACCGCAAGTCTTGCTTCAACGGCATCTGCGGGGTTGATGATTGTCATTCCGGGAATAGTGCGCATGAGCGCGATGTCTTCACAGCACTGGTGTGTGGCACCGTCTTCACCTACTGTGATTCCTGCGTGTGTAGCACCGATTTTAACGTTTGTGTGAGGATATCCTATAGAGTTTCTGACCTGTTCGAAGCTTCTTCCGGCTGCGAACATAGCAAATGTGGATGCAAACGGAATTTTGCCGCAAAGCGACATACCTACGGCAACACACATAAGGTTGTTTTCGGCAATACCGCAGTCGAAAAATCTATCGGGGAACGCTTTCTTGAAGGTGCCTGTTTTTGTAGCAGCTGCAAGGTCCGCGTCAAGAACTACAAGATTATCGTATATGGCGCCAAACTCGGCAAGCGCCTTACCGTACGCTTCACGGGTAGCAATTTTATCTGCCATGATGTTTTATCCTTTCGATATTATGTGGAAGAACACACGGAAAGCCTCCGCT
>CAZWLL010000037.1:5637-8508 GCA_964634795.1 uncultured Ruminococcus sp.
ATTTCGTACTGTTCATCATTCGGAGCGGCACCGTGCCATGCGACATTGTTTTCCATATAGGAAACACCCTTGCCCTTTACGGAGTGGCTTATGATTACGGACGGCTTGTCAGTGCATTCTCTTGCTGCCTTGTATGCGGCTTCGATAGAATCGAAATCATGCGCACAGCATTCGATTACATTCCAGCCGAAAGCCTTGAACTTTGTGTCGTACGGTGTGGGATTCATGACCTCTGTAATAGGACCGTCAATCTGGAGTCCGTTGAAGTCGATGAGCCAGCAAAGATTGGAAAGGTGATAGTGGGCTGCGAACATAGCGGCTTCCCATACCTGACCTTCTTCTGTTTCACCGTCGCCGAGAATTGCGTAAATACGAACGGAGGTCTTGTCGAGCTTGTTTGCAAGAGCCATTCCGCATGACGTTGACGCACCTTGTCCGAGAGAGCCTGATGTCATTTCAACACCGGGAGTATGCTTCATATCGGGATGTCCCTGAAGGTAGCTGTCCGTGTGACGGAATGTCTTGAGATCCTCAACGGGGAAATATCCTCTGTGAGCGAGAGCGGAGTAAAGACCGGGAGCACAGTGTCCCTTGGAAAGTACAAGACGGTCACGATCCGGCTTTTTCGGATCCTTGGGGTCAATGTTCATTTCTTCAAAGTACAGATAGGTCAGTACATCGGCGATGGATAAGCTTCCGCCGGGATGTCCGCTTTTTGCGGAGTGAACGGCGTCAATGATGCCGACACGTATTTGGCGAGCGATTTCGGTGAGCTCGCATTTTCTTTTTGTATCCATGATTTATTTACCTTTCGTGAGAATTGTGCCGCTTATGGATATAAGTTACATTTTTATATGATTTTATTTTAATATATTTTGCTCTCATTGTCAAGTAAAAATCAACCTTAAGTCAGCGTTTTCCCTAATTATTAAGGTGACTTTGTGTACTTGTACGCCGCACAATCATGCCTTAACGGTATAAAATATGACGCGCATGATACTTATTACGTGAGAAATACAAAATCGCTCCGCGATTTTGTGGCATCGGCGGAGCGATTCGAGAATTTACGACTGCTTACTGTACTATTTGTTCATCCATTAAAGCAAGCAGCTCGTTAAGTGAGTTTTGTGAGCTTTCGTAGTATTTTTCAACCTGAGATACCATGAGAAATTCATTTTTCTTCGACTGGTAAGAGAACATACCGCTCAGCTTGCTGAACCAGCTGAAGCCTTCCGCCCAGTCATATACCTTGGACGCAAGAACATAGTCGAGCATTTCTTTTGTTTCCTCGTCGCGTATCAGCTTGGAGCCGAGAATAAGCTCATACAGCGTGGTGTTGACGGTATCGGTGGAATAACCGCTCATTACGTCAAGCACAACCGCACTGCGTTCCGCGTCCCCTACCGTGGTCGGAATCGACATTGTAGTACACCAGATCGGGTTTACAAGTGAGCTGTAGGATTCCTGCTCCTCAGATCCCTTCGGGAGAGGCAGAAGTGTAAAGTCGGATTCCATGTCGCGGAATTCGTTGATGCATCCGAGCAGCTCGTAATAAAGTACGTTTCTGTCTTCCTTCATCATGGTACAGCATGTTCCGTTGTCGCCCTGGTAAATCGAGCTTGACTGAAGCACGGTGTTGAATATCTTTTCCGCTGCCGTCAAATATGCTTCATCCTTGCAGGTGATTGTCGGCACACCGTTTTCGTCCATGCGTGTGTTGAGTCCGCCGGAACCGCTCATCAAGTGATACAGAGCACCGCCGTTGTCACAGAAGCCCCACGAATCGGACTTGTCCATTTCGCCGTCACCGTTGAGATCCTTCGTTACGGCATCTGCTATCTTCATCATGTTGTCAAGAGTCCATTTGCCCTCGTGTACGAGTGTCTTCGGATTGTCCAAAGCATTCTGCTCGATAACGTTCATGTTGCAGAAAATAACGGGCACCGCATAGTCGTCATATACATTGTAGTGACCCGCTACAGTGTAGAGCATCTGGTTTTTGTAGGTGAAGTTCGAGATGATGTTCTGATCCCACCAGGATGCGGTCAGGTCAAGCCCGGAGAGGGATTTTAAGTTGTGAACCTTGTTTGCCATGCCGAGGGCGATGTTGTAGCTGAGGCTATACAGCACAAGATCGCAAATGTCGTCACCCGACATGACAGCGTTTGTTACAGCGGTTGAAATATCTCCGACATCGAATACTGGGCTTATTTTTACGTTCAATAAGTCTTCCGTAAGAAGATTGCGCTTGTATACCGCGTCACTGTAGCTGTCGCCTGTTTCGGATTCGTAGTATACCTCGTTTGCCTCTGAACCGATTTTACCGTAGAAGAAGGTTCCGGGACTGTATGCGAGTATTCTGTAGCCGTACCCTCCGTAATCATGGTCGCCGTATTTCGACGCAACGGTGTCCGTGACGGTTGTTTCCTCTTCGACCGCTATGGTTTCATCAGCACTCGCGGTGCTTTCGTCATTTGTCTGTGATTGTACCTCGGCAGTGTTGCCGCAGGACGCTAACGTTCCGCAGACAAAAAGAACAGCAAGCAGCAGGGATAGTTTCGATTTTCCGTTTGCCATAAATATTTCTCCTTATCGTAAAATAAATTTGTTAAAAACAGTATAACATGATAAGCCGAACCTGTCAAGCTTTTACGATAAATTAAAAATAACACAAAAAACATTTAACTAATAAATAGTTAACCGATAATCGAAAAAAAGCCGCCGAGAATAATGCGAAATAAACCGAAGTATATGCGGCGGGAGTAAATCAGGACAAACGTAAGGAGCCGCAGTATATTCTTACAATTAAGTCTATCTGAATGCGGCGACGGTAATCTTGGACTAACATAGGAGAATGCTTCTACGAAGCAT
>CAZWLL010000037.1:8608-20882 GCA_964634795.1 uncultured Ruminococcus sp.
TGAATGCGGCGACGGTAATCTTGGACTAACATAGGAGAATGCTTCTACGAAGCATTCTCGGGGAGCCGCAGAATATCTGTCGATTTAAACTGAAGTGAATGCGGCGACACTTGACAAAATCGTGTAAATTTGCTATTATCATAATCAGTAAACAAAACTTTACTTGGAGGCAGAAATGGCTACATTATTTCAGAAATATGCCGCACTGAAGGTACGTATAGGCGGCAACCGCGAAATTCACGGCTACGAAGAAACATTCGGTATGCCGCGCGAGGAACAGCAGCATATAACACCTGTGCCGCGTTATATTGTCCGTATTTTGTCGGAAATCGAATTTTCGATTCGCCTGTCAAAATCACTCGACGGTAAGTATGACGGTATTGTCGATTCCGCAATCGATTACCTTACATCCACAGTTGATGAGGAAGGATGCATAACAAAATCCGCTTCCGCTAAAGCGGAGGAAATGCTTATGCCCCTGGCGTCCGATGCTAAGGAGTATAAGCTCATTCTCGCGGGACACGCCCATATCGATATGAACTGGATGTGGAGCTGGCAGGAAACAGTTGCCGCAACAATAGCCACATTCACAACCATGCTCAATATCATGGATGAATACCCCGAGTTCTGCTTCAGCCAGTCTCAAACGGCTGTCTATAAGATTATAGACGACTACGCTCCGGAGCTTCATGACAGAATTAAAGCACGCATAGACGAAGGCAGATGGGAGGTAACCTCATCCGCATGGGTTGAAACCGACAAGAATATGCCGAATACAGAATCGATAGTTCGACATATAGCGTACTCCAAGAAGTATCTCGGCGAAAAATGGGGCATTTCTCCCGATCGCCTTGAGGTCGATTTCTCTCCCGATACATTCGGCCACAGCGGATTCCTTCCCGAGCTCGACAACTACGGCGGAGTTAAGTACTACTATCACTGCCGTGCTCTTGACGGAAACAACGCTCTTTATCGCTGGAAGGCTCCGTCAGGTAAGGAGCTCATCGTTTACCGCGAACAGTTCTGGTATAACAGCGGAATAACTCCGAAGCCCGCTATGTCGCTTATCGATATCTCCGAGAGAAGCGGCGGACTTAAAACCGGCATAGTTGTATACGGTGTAGGCGACCACGGCGGCGGACCTACAAGACGTGACGTTGAAAGAGGAATCGAAATGCAGGGATGGCCTGTATTCCCGACAATCAAATTCGGCACATTCCGCGAATTCTTCAAGGAAGCCGAAACCGTACGCGAAAAGCTTCCCGTTGTGGATCACGAGCTGAATTTTATTTTCCCCGGCTGCTACACCACTCAGTCGAGAGTTAAAAAAGGAAACCGCCGCGCAGAGGGCGCTCTGTCCGAGGCCGAAACCGCGCTTGCGTTCGCTCATGTACGCGCAGGAGCTCAGGTACATTCGGAAGCAATAGAATCCGCATGGCAGAAGGTTCTCTTTACACATTTCCATGATATTCTCACAGGTTCATGCGTACAGGACAGCCGTGAACATGCTATGGGATTATTCCAGGAAGCTCTCGCCACCGCGAATACCGAAACATCTCTCGCTCTCGGCAAGCTTTCGGCGAAAATCGATACATCGATGATTACAACCGTAAAGGATCCTAACTCACAGGCAGAAGGCGCAGGCGCAGGCTACAACATTGAGAATTTCGCCGGCCGTGCGGCAGACGAAAGAGGCTGCGGCTTAACGAGAATCTGGAATGTATTCAACAATACTTACGCAGACCGCGAAGAACCCGCCGAAATTACGGTTTGGGACTGGGTCGGAGATATGCGTTACATCAAGGTAACGGATGCCGACGGCAAGGACCTCGAATTCCAGCTCATTGACGGAGGACTTCAGCAGTATTGGGATCATAAATATTTCCGCTTCCTCGTATACCTTAAGGTTCCCGCAATGGGATACACAACTGTAGTGCTTAAGCAGGGAGAAATGGGTGACTATCCCGCATACCTCCAGCCTCAGGGCAGAACAAGACACGGCGACAGAAACTATGTGCTCGAAAACGAGTATGTTCGCTATGAATTCGATTACGCAACAGGCGAAATGCTTTCACTCATGGATAAAGAGAGCGGTAAGGAATATATCGCTCCCGGAAAACGCGGCGGCGTTGTACTTTTTGATACCAACCGTCATAATTCAAACGCATGGAATATCGGTACACATCTTGAATCCTATCCTGTGACATCCGTTCATAACATTCACGGTACAATCAGCGGAGGACTCCGCAGCGGATTCGCCTTTGACGCTAAAATCAGAAATTCAGGCGTAACGGTAGAATATACTCTCGATAAAGGCGCTAAAGCGGTTAAAGCCAATATCAGAGTCGACTGGAGTGAGGTCGGAGGAGAAAAGATTCCCGTGCTTTCATATGTTCTTCCTACAAACGTGGAATGCGATAAATTCGCATACAATGTTCCCGGAGGACGCATGATTCGTGAAGCGGCTGAGGATGACAGACCCGGTCTTACATATATTACAACATACGCGGGAGAGGGCAGCACCAATGCCGGTATAATTTCCGACAGCAAGTACGGCTTCCGCGGTATAGTAAGAGACGGCAAGGCTGTAGCCGAGTGCACACTTATCAATACCTCGACAAGCCCCGATCCGTATCCCGAAAGAGGCATACACAACATTACCTTGACAATAGGCTTGTTCCCGTCTGATCCTGCCGAAACCGAAAAATGCTCCGTTCGTGCCGTACATAATATGACGCCCGTAAGCACAGGCTCACATAAGGGTGAGCTCAAGCCCGCAGGAGAATTCCTGAAGGTCAGCGGAGACGGATTTGTTCTCTCATCCGTATATGCGAAGGATGATAAGCTCTGTGTACGCTGCTATTCCGTATCCGATAAGGAAACAAAGGTGACGGTTGACGCACTTTCCGAGATAAAGGAAGCATATGCGGCAGATTTGTTTGAAAATAAGACAGCTGACGTATGCGTAAACGGTTCTGCCGTAACGGCAACGCTCGCACCGTATACAACCGCTACGATTGTAATCAAATAATAAATCTTAAGTTTTTCGTGAAAATTATTATAATTCGTAACGTTTTGGAATTGCATTTATAGAATACATATGATATAATAACCATGACTTTAAGAAATCATTAAAGATTAAAGAAAGAGGTAAAATAAAATGGCTGAATCAAGACTTGTCGGAAGCTATCCCGTTATAGGTATTCGTCCGACTATCGACGGAAGACGCGGCGCACTTAAGGTTCGCGAGTCTCTCGAAGAACAGACAATGAATATGGCGAAGAGCGCAGCTAAGCTTTTCACCGAAAATCTCCGCTATACAAACGGTGAACCGGTTAAGGTAGTTATTGCCGACACAACTATCGGTCGTGTAGGCGAAAGTGCCGCTTGTGCCGATAAGTTCAAAAAGGAAGGTGTAGATATTACCCTTACCGTTACTCCTTGCTGGTGCTACGGCTCCGAAACAATGGACCAGGATCCCAACACAATTAAAGCAGTATGGGGCTTCAACGGAACAGAACGTCCCGGCGCAGTATATCTCGCATCCGTTCTCGCAACTCACGCTCAGAAGGGTCTGCCCGCATTCGGTATTTACGGACACGATGTTCTCGACGCAGATGACACATCTATTCCCGCAGACGTAGAAGAAAAGCTCCTCCGTTTCGGTCGTGCCGCTGTCGCAGCCGCTACTATGAGAGGCAAGTCATATCTCCAGATAGGCTCTATCTGCATGGGTATCGGCGGCTCCATCATGGATTCACGCTTCATGGAAGAATATCTCGGCATGAGAGTAGAATCCGTTGACGAGGTTGAAATTATCCGCCGCATGACAGAAGGCATCTACGACGAAGCCGAATATCAGAAGGCTCTCGCATGGACAAAGGCTAAGTGCAAGGAATCATTCGATAAGAATCCTCCCGAGCTCCAGAAGTCACGCGAAGTTAAGGATGAACAGTGGGAATTTGTCGTAAAGATGATGGTTATTATCAAAGACCTCATGAACGGCAACAAGAATCTTCCCGAAGGACGCGAGGAAGAAATGGTCGGTCATAACGCTCTCGCAGCCGGCTTCCAGGGTCAGAGACAGTGGACGGACTTCTATCCGAACGGAGACTTCTCCGAAGCTCTTCTCAACTCTTCATTCGACTGGAACGGACCTCGTGAACCCTACATTCTCGCTACAGAAAACGACATTCTGAACGGTCTCGGAATGATGTTCATGAAGCTTCTTACAAACCGCGCTCAGATTTTCGCAGACGTTCGTACCTACTGGTCGGGCGAATCCGTAAAGAGAGTTACAGGTTATGAAATAGAAGGCCACGCAAAGGAAGCCAACGGCTTTATCCACCTTATCAACTCAGGTGCTGCCTGCCTTGATTCATGCGGTGAAGTTACGGATGAGAACGGCAATCACGTTATGAAGCCGTGGTATGACATGACCGAAGAAGACTGCGAAAAGGTTCTCGCAGCTACAGAATGGGCACCCGCAGACCTCGGTTACTTCAGAGGCGGCGGATATTCATCACGCTTCTCCACCAGAGCCGAAATGCCCGCTACAATGATCAGACTTAACCTCGTTGAGGGTCTCGGTCCGATGCTTCAGATCGCTGAAGGCTGGACAGTAAAGCTTCCCGAAGATGTTAACGATGCTCTTTGGAAGAGAACTGACTATACATGGCCTTCTACATGGTTCACACCCAGATGCACAGGTAAGGGCGCATTTAAGACAGCATACGACGTAATGAACAACTGGGGTGCAAACCACGGTGCTATCAGCTACGGCCATATCGGAGCTGACCTCATTACACTTTGCTCAATTCTCAGAATCCCGGTAGCAATGCACAATGTTCCGGAAGAAAAGATTTTCCGTCCCGCATGCTGGAACGCATTCGGTATGGATAAGGAAGGCGCCGACTTCAGAGCCTGCGCTAACTACGGCCCTCAGTTTAAGAGAGTAGCAAAATAATCGCATAAATAAAAATAACGCCAAGGTTTTAAGCCTTGGCGTTATTTTTTTAGGTTAAACACAGGCAGTATCGCATTTTTATGTTTTATTCTTCCCCGAGCAGACCGTCAATGGCCTTGTCGAGAAGCTTTAATGCGGATTTCATCATTTTGGTGTATTGAGATGCTATATCGGTCTTTCCGTTATTCGCATTGGACTGAATTGCATCGGTGAGCACGGATACGCCGAGAGTATCGGAAAGGTTGAATGTACCGGTATTGAATACTATATCGAGCATTTCGGAGCTGTCCTCATCGCGGATATACTTGAAGTTGAGTGTAGCCTGGGAGTAAGCGTCACGTACACCGCCATATGATTCGGCACAGAGATTTTCGAGAATAACTCCCGTTCTTTCGGTATCGGAATTTGTTATCGGAATGCCGCAGAATGCCGCGTATACCGCTATAAGAGATACATAGTTTTCCTGGTTCTCATCGTATTTGGGGTAGGGAACTACGCCGAACTCCGCGTCCATATCACGAAGCTTCTTGAGTGAGCCTACAGGGTCGGAGAAGAACATCGCGTGTCCTTGGCTGAACACACCCATCCATCCACCGTACGTGTCGAGTCCGCTTAAATTACCGCAATAACGTCCGTCACTTACGGCAAAGAGCATATTTACAAGGTCATCGTATACGGAATAGAATCTGTCACCGGGGGTTATGAATTCGGGGATTCCTTCACTGTTTTTCTCCATAACCGTTTCGCCAGCACCGTAGATGAAGGCTCTTATACAGCCGTCATATGAAGTCAAGCCGAACTGGTCCTCGATATCAACCTCGCCGTTGCCGTTGAGGTCGCTTACAGCCGCAGTCAGATATTGGTTCAATGCATCATAAGTCCATTTGCCTTCCCTGACAAGGTCATATGGCGCGCTGAGGTTTACCGAATCCATGATGTTTTTATTGAAGCCGAGCAGCCAGTGCGCTTCCTTGAACATGAGGTGTAAATCGCCTACGAGGAAGTACAGCTTGTCCTTTACTTCAACATCATTCATTGCTCCGGAGTTCCACCACGGTTTGTCGAGGTTCAGTGATTCGATATCGTTTACGTTTACAAGAGAGCCTTTTGTAGCAAACGGCGCTACGAATTTACTCTCGTTCCAGAAGCAGTCGTAGGTGTCGGTGTTTGCCGCGATTTCCTTGTTCATCGCATCGGTAACATCACCGTAGTCAACCAGATTTTCGGTTATGACTATTCCGAGTTTCTCGGAAACCTTAATATTTCTGTTGTATACGGCATCGTTCAGAACATCGCCTGTGAGCTCCTCGGTAGTCATGAACGTGTAGGCGAAGTTGCTGATGTTGTTCAGAAAAACGAACTCATAGCCGTTGTAGTCTTCGCTCGGTACATCGGCATAGAGTGCATCAAGCTCGGCGTCTTCCTCGGATTGAGTTTCGGTTGTGTCCGCAGCATTCTCGACAGTTGATGCAGTCTCTTCATCGACGCTTGAACTTGATTCGGAATCTGAGGCATTGTCTGAGCATGCCGCGAGCGGCATAACCATCAGCATGGCGAGCAGTATTGCAGTCAGTCGCTTTTTCATTGTATGTTCCTCCCATTGTAAAAATAATTGATTTTTTTTCGCTGTCGAAAAGGATTTTTTTAAACAGTATATGTATATTATATTACAAATAATAAGAAGAATCAATCGGAAAGCAAGAATATGTTCGAAAATTCGGCTGTTATAAACAGAAAAACAATTGAATATTGGAGGAGTCATACCACTCTCGAACTTGCACTTCAATTGCCTTACCGCAACCGCGCAAGCTTTGTTCTTGAAGCGTAACAATTCATTAATATCACAAATGATAAAAATTCATCATAACCGCCTGTTTTTTTTGGTAACTATTGAATCGCATTTATATTGACACACAGTGCGTTATTGTGATATACTTTATCGAATGAAAAAATACGGTTTGCGCTAAGAAAGCTCTATCTTTAATCCGATACAGTGATGTCGGCAAGGTCAGCTGATATTGTAAGCGTTTTACGCATAAATACGGTTGTGTCTTGCCCGGATGAACGGCAGGACTTTTTTAATGCAAAAAAACAAAAATATCATCGGAGGATTTTATGAAACTGTATTATCAACCCAGTGACAAACCCAAGTTCGGTCAGCTGATAGTCTTCGCTATTCAGCAGCTGCTTGCTATAATGGCCGCAACACTTGTTGTTCCCGTTATCACAGGCAACGGAATGAGCCCCGCAGCAGCATTGTTCGGAGCAGGCGCAGGTACACTTGTATACGTTCTTTTCACATTAAGAAGAAGCCCCGTTTTCCTCGGTTCTTCTTTCGCGTTCCTCGGCTCAATGGCAACCGCTTTCGCAGGTGCCGCAACCGTTGAAGTAGGCTACCTCGGATTAATCATCGGCGCGATTTTCGCAGGTCTTGTTTATGTTGTTATCGCAATTCTCGTTAAAGCTGCAGGCGTTGACTGGCTCAACAAATTAATGCCCGCAGTTGTTATCGGTCCTACAGTTGCCATCATCGGTCTTTCTCTCGCAGGCAACGCTATCAGCGATATTCAGTCAAGCGGTACAGGCACAGCTGCTACAAACCTCTGCATTCTTTGCGGTGTAGTAACATTGTTTGTAACAATCCTCTGCTCAACATTCGGCAAGAAGATGGCACGCCTTATCCCCTTCATTATCGGTATCCTCGCAGGCTATGCAGTAGCGGCTGTATTTACGGTTATCGGAATCGCTACAGGCAATGAAGCTCTTCAGGTTATTAACTTCGGCGAGTTCAGCATTCTCGTTGAGGGCGGCGTTGGTCTTCACACATTCTTCGCAATTCCCGAATTCACATTCATCAGAGCTCTCGGCGGCTTCAGTGATATATCAGGTCAGTATATCGGCACAATAGCAGTTGCATATATTCCCGTTGCTCTCGTAGTATTCGCGGAACATGTTGCAGACCACAAGAATATTTCCACAATCATTGAGCATGACCTTCTTGTAGATCCCGGACTTTCACGCACTCTTCTCGGTGACGGTGTAGGTTCAATGGTAGGCGCGTTCTTCGGCGGATGCCCCAACACAACTTACGGTGAATCTATCGCTTGCGTAGCTATCACAGGAAACGCATCCGTTGCCACAATCATCGCAACAGCGGTTCTCGCAATAATCATTTCCTTCCTTTCTCCCTTCGTTGCATTCGTTAACTCCATTCCTTCATGCGTAATGGGCGGTGTCTGCATCGCGCTTTACGGATTCATCGCAGTATCAGGTCTTAAGATGGTTCAGAAGGTTGACCTTGAAGACAACAAGAACCTCTTCGTTGTATCCACAATTCTTATCTGCGGTATCGGCGGTCTTTCCGTTAAGTTCGGTGAAGTTACTATTACCGCTATCGCTACGGCACTTATTCTCGGTATCATTGTTAACCAGATGCTCGGCGGAAGCAAAGCCGCAGACAGTGCCGCAATCAGCGACGGTAAGAATAACAAAAAGAACTGATTTCGTAATCGAAGACTTAAAATAAATAACAAAAAATACTGCCGATGCGGTTTATGCTGCGGCTCCGAAAAGTTAGACTGAAGACTAACGATTGGAGATCACAGCATAATGTGTCGGCAGTATTTTTGTCTTTAAATTGTTTTCGCTTTAAAACTCACCGCGAGCTTTTTCGATTACAAGACGCATCGCGTGCTCTGCTGTCATATGTCTGATTTCACTTCTCGAGTAAAGCTTTTCACTGCAGAAATGCATGGTTTCGGTGTAGACACCTTTATCATCTGCTACACCGAAGCATACGGTTCCCACAGGCTTTTCTGGAGTTCCGCCTCCCGGACCCGCTATACCGGTAACCGACACCGCAATATCACAGTGAAGCTTCTTCAGCGCACCCGATGCCATATAATATGCGCATTTCTCGGATACCGCACCGACTGTTTCGATAACGTCAAACGGTACATCGAGCACCTCTTCCTTTACTTCATTCGCGTATGATATAATACCGCCGAGCAGCACATCGGATGCACCGGGAACATCGGCAATCATCGCCGCAATCATTCCCGCAGTACAGCTTTCTGCGGTTCCGACAGTCAATCTGCGCTGCCTGAGCTCATCTATGAGCTCGGCTGCAATATTCTTTTCCATAAGTTATACCTCACTATTTATCCTAAAAACGGAGAATTTCAGGTCATGGAAATTCTCGTGGAGCGGGTGTACAAGCTAAAACAATAATACATGCTTTATCCCGCAACGGGAGTGGTTACTTTTACTATTAAGCTATTAAGTATCCCCATTCAAAAATAGGTCCGACGTTTTCCGTCGGACCTATTCGATTTATAGATTTACCAAACGATCTTTTCTCCGCCGTTTTCAGCTGACTTGAATGCGTCAAGTATAATCTTGAGTACGCATCTCATCTGGTCGTGAGTTACCATCTGTTCTTCGATACCGTCAATAGCGCGGACGAAGTTGCGGTAATAATCATGTACGTCTGACTGCGGCTTTTCAATATCATATTCGTCAACTGTTATGCTGTCTCTGGGAGCCATTGTCTTTGTGAGACCGCTCGCGTTCTGAACGGGGAGAACGTCTGCTTCGTTCCATGCCTTGCACTTAACAACGTGAGCCGGAACTCTCCAGTCAGTTATAATCGCGCTTCCGCCTTTAGCTCTCATGTAGAAACGAGGCATAGCGATGAAGTTGTATGTTCCGACTTCAAGGTAAGCCTTCTGACCGTTCTTGAATTCGAGCCAAAGCTGGAATCCGTCATCAACCTCATCATTTGTTATGTGGTCGAATGTGCAGCGTACCGATGCGATATCATATCCGAGAATCATGCACGCCTGGTCGATAATGTGTACACCCCAGTCGTAAAGCATACCGCCGCCGTACTTCTTGATTCCTCTCCAGTCGGAGGGAATACCGCGGCTTCCGTGAATTCTCGACTCGATATTGATTACCTCGCCGATTTCACCGCTGTCGTGAATTTTCTTCATTGCGAGAGCGTCAACGTCAAAGCGTCTGTTCTGGTGTACAGAGAAGATTTTGTGGTTCTTGTTAGCTACGGCAATCATTCTCTCGAGACTGTCCATGGAAAGAGTAACAGGCTTTTCGCTGATTACGTTCTTGCCGTGATTAAGCGCGTCAACGGCGATTTCCTCATGAACATCGTTCGGAGTAGCTACGGTTACCATGTCGATTGACGGGTCGGACAGAAGCTCTTCACGGCTTGAGTATACCTTGATACCGTTCTTCTTTGCGAGTTCGCGTTTCTTTTCGTCGATATCATAGATTCCCGCGAGATTGCAGACATCGCTTGTAAGCAGATTCTTTACATGGAATCCCGCACCCATTCCTCCGTATCCTATTACGGCAGCATTCTTTTTCATATTAAGCTCCATTCTCCGCGCACATAACGATCAGAGCGCGGTAATAAAATAAATTAGAAACGATAATTATATTATAAGAAATATCATGACCGATATTTGTTATTGCAAAAACAATTACGGTAATATAAATACCCTTAACTATATTATATAAAAAAAATGAGGATTGTCAAGAGGATAACACAATAATCATAATTACGCTGAAGCAAAAAAAGATGGACAGAATTTTACTTTAAATTGTGTTCGCAAAAATTAAATTACAGTGTCGCATTTGCTTATTGATTTCATTATGTTTTTCAGCTATAATAAGTCTGTAATAACAAAAAATATGCGGGATACTCTGAATGGTAACCTTATATCAGAGTCTTCTTAATGCTATTAAAGCGGAGAATAATATGAGTTCAAAGAAACCTAACCTGATTTATATGTTTGCCGATCAGCTCAGACTGTGCAGTATGGGATATTACGGCGATAAAAAAGCGATTACTCCGAACATTGACGCGTTAGCGGAGAACAGCTGCAATCTGATAAACGCGGTATCCGGTCATCCCGTGTGTGCTCCGTACAGAGCATCGCTGTTTACCGGCAAATACACGACAAGCACCGGTATGGTCATTAACGAAATAAGACTGAACCCGAATCATCGTTCCTTTGCGCATGTGCTTGACGATGAAGGCTATAATACGGCGTACATCGGAAAATGGCATATGTACGCAAATCAGCTCGGACATCACTCCGATCCGAAAAACTCGTATATTCCCGAGGGTGAGGATCGTCTCGGATTTAACGGACTTTTCGCGGCGTACAATTTCCATCATGAAAATTACGGCGAGACATCTTATTATCACCTGAATTCACCCGAGAAAATTCACTATGACGGATTCGAGCCCGATTGTCAAACGGATATGGCAATAGATGAAATGAAACGCCTTGCGGCTGAGGATAAACCGTTCGCGCTGTTTTTGTCAATAGGTATACCTCACGATCCGTGGGATGAGTGGAACTGTGACCCGACAGCGTACAAAATGTTCGAGAATACAGAGTTCAGCCTGCCTGAAAACTACCTGCCCGACAACGACCCTTATGCCGATGACTGGGCTAAGCTTTCCGAGGAGGAAAGAAAGCTCCTGCCGTATTGGATGAAGGGATACTACTCAATGGCTGAAAAGGTCGACGAAGAGGTCGGACGCATGCTGAGTGCAATAAAGGAAGCGGGAATTGAGAACGACACGATATTTGTGTTTACATCGGATCACGGTGAATTATTCGGCGCACACGGAAGACGCGCGAAAAACATTTTTTACGAAGAAGCCGTAAGAGTACCGTTCCTTGTGAGATATCCGGATAAATTGAAGAACGGCGAAAGAGATGTATGCCTCAATACCGTAGATATAATGCCGACACTGCTTTCTATGATGGGAATGAAGGATGAAATTCCACAAGAGGTAGAAGGAAGAGATTTATCTGAAGCCGTACTCGGACGAGAGGGAGCGGATGAGCCGTACGGAGCGCTTATGATGGGCACCGGAGCCACGGCAGCGTGGGAGGACGGTCACGAATGGAGAGCGTACAGGACGGACAGATATACCTACGCATTATATTTAAAAGACGGTGCGGAGCTGCTGTTCGACAATGTGAATGACCCTCTGCAGATGAACAACCTTGCCATGAATCCGGAATATTTCTCAAAGAAGGTGGAGCTGAGAAACGAAATGTACGCTGAGATGAACCGTATAGGCGACCGTTTCCACATCAGCAGCTATTACCGCGACAATTGGACACGTGACAGAATAATACTTAAAACCAAAGCGGATTAAAAAAAGTCTGCCTTGTGGACAAGCATCCACAGGCAGACTTTTATATTTATACTCAAATGTTATATTCGGCATAGGAACGATACAGCATTCCGTCCCATCCGTCAGTG
>CAZWLL010000038.1:0-9069 GCA_964634795.1 uncultured Ruminococcus sp.
ATTTCATATAGCAATACCCCCTATACCAGGTGTCCAGTATAGGGGGTACATATCAACCGTACAGGGGATTTGTTTTCAGTTTACCATATCAGGGGTTATTGTTCCGTCAAGCTCCATAGCGTCGGGATTCAGCGACAGGCAGTATGCCAGACTTTTCTCGTCTCTTGCCGTCCATAGGCCTACCATACCGTATTCCCGTGTCATTTCAACCGTTTCTCGGTCCGCGGGAGGATACGGCAGCCATGACTTCTTTTCGGACGGCAGCCATATGGTCAGCGTATTGTTTTTAAGTGACGATTTCAGCTTATTCAGTATGTCGCGGCTCACCGGACCGTCGTAGTGAAGCTCACTGTCGGGAAATTCACTCGCCACATTCGCAGCGTACTCAAGCGACTTGCAGGTAAAGCCTACATACTCCTCGGCGTGATACTCATGTACGATAGCGAACATTTTCGCTCTGTCCTCGAGAGAAAAATCCTCCGCTACGTTGTCTACCTTTATCGAGGCCTTGTTTTTCTTCGCAAACTCGAGCACCTCCGTGAAAAGCGGAATTTTCGTACCCTTGAATTCGGGTGAAAACGCCGCTCCGAAATCCATATCACGTACCTCGGCAAGTGTCAGTGTGCGGATATCGGTTTTATCGGGAAGCGGTGCTCCTTCCTTTGTTCTGCCCGTGCGGTTAACGGTATAGTCGTGAAGCATTACGCATTCATGGTCCTTTGTGAACTTCGGGTCAAGCTCTATTATCTTATAATTTTGCTTCAGCGCTCCCTCGTATGCCGGAATGGTATTCTCCGGATAATCACGGTTTGCTCCTCTGTGTGCCTGCAGGCGTATCATATTATCTTCTCCTTACTCCGTCAAGCATTCCGGTATCGCTTCTTTGTGCGCGACAACAATACTGCTCCGATGAGCGGCAAAGCTTATCGCCTCATCGATACCGCATCCGTCAAGATATTTTTTAATAAAAGACGCGCCGTAGCAGTCGCCTGCCCCAACGGTCGACACAACCTTTACGTTTTCGGGTTTGCCCGAGCAATATGTCTTTCCGTTAACATAATCGTACACCATAGAGCCGTCACCGCCCATTGTGTACACCAGAAGCGAAATATTCGGATACTGTCTGTGTATGTTATCGAATATATTCTCTCCGCCTTCTACCGCGCCGATATCGGTAAGGAAGTGTGCTTCCTCCGAGCTCAGCTTTACAACGTCCGCACGGCTTAAGCAAAGCTCAACCGAATCCTTATCATAGCAGTTCTGTCTGATATTCAAATCGCACATTATCGTTTTCGCATCTATTACACCGAGAAGTTTTTTTAATGTCTCGCGCGACACGGGACTGCGCTGTGCGAGAGTATTGAAATAAAACAAGTCAGCCTTAATTTGTCCGAGTTTTGCGACAGTCTCCGAGTCAAGCCTTATGTTGTCGTACGCACTGTCCGTCATTATACGGTATGTCGGGACACCGCTTTCATCTAACGTTACTCTGCACTCACCCGTAGATTTATCGTTTACCGAGATATAGTCGGTATTTATACCGTAGCTTTTGATGCATTCCAGTGTTTTTTCTCCGAGCTTATCGTGTCCTATTCCCGTAATCAAGAATACATTTTCTCCGAGAAGCGAGAGATGCGCCGCGAAATTCAGCGGAGCTCCACCTATAACGCTTTTGTCGGGATAAACATCCCACAAAACCTCTCCGTATGCTATGCAGTTCATTTTATACCTCTTTTATTTTAAAGCGCAATTCTTCGTATTGTAAGCTTTTTCAGTACAATATTCTCGGAAGATGTAATCGTGCAGCTTTTGAGATTCAAATCCGCCGTCCACGGAACAGTCATAATCGCTTTTCCGCCGTCCGCAAATGCCTCAACAGAGCCTTTATCTATCACCAGGCAAAGAGATGTGCCGCTGCCGGTCACGCAGAGCGGCATTGACTTGTCGAATACGTGAAGTGTTTTGTCGTGCATATCAAGCTTGATTTTCTGTCCGAATATCTCAATCTCAACGGCGGTATTTTCGATGCCTTCGAGAGATACGTCGAGAATATACGCGCTTTCTTCAAGCGAAGCCGCAAATGTCTTTCCGCCGCCGATTCCTATATTCTCATACTCGGTTTTATCACGGACGATTTTATCGCATTCCGCCGCAGGGGATGCGCAAAGATAGTATTCGCCCTTTTCGCACGCGAGAGTCAGCTCACACGGAATTCCCATCTGACCGCGTATCGGATCGTTTCCGAAGGAGGTTTCTCTGTCCCACGCAAGCTGTATGCGGCGTGCGTTATTCGGGTATGAATATGTCTGCGCGGCATAGCTTGATGAGCCGTATTTCAAATGCTTAACGTCTTGTTTTGCCTCGAATTTACCGTCTTTAAAGTCGCCTACAAGGTAATATTGCGACGCGCCGCTGAGAATCCACTTTTTCTCACCGTTTGAAGCGGTTAACGGATAAAAATCGGGACACTCGCAATCACAGCCAAGGTGAACTCGCTGAAGCTCCCTCCAATCGAGAAGGTTGTCCGAAACGAGCAGGCAATAATCGTTTCCGTCAAGATACAGCGCCATAACAAAACAATTTTTCTCGTCGCACCAAATAACCTTCGGGTCACGGTTTTCCGCGTAAATATGTCCGACTACGGGATTCTTTTCGTACTTTTTAAATGTAACTCCTCCGTCTGTGGAGTACGCGGCGCACTGTGTGAATTTTTTGCCGGCCGAACGAACCGATGTATTTCCGGCACAGGTGTAGAAGAGGAAAATAACATCCTCATCACCGTCTTTTAAGCCGGATTTATTTTCGTAATCCACAATTGCGCTTCCGGAGAACATCGTACCGTTCTCGTCTGGTTTCAGAACATCCCCGAGGTATTCCCAATGAATTAAGTCCTCACTTACGGCATGTCCCCAATGCATGTTTCCCCAAACCCAGTCGTATGGGTTATGCTGACAGAAAAGATGATAAACTGTCTTTCCGGTCTTCTTTGACGTATATACCACAAGCCCGTTCGGGTCGTTTATCCATCCGAACGGTACGGTAAAGTGTACAAACGGACGAAAAGCGCAGCTTCTATTCTCCGCCGTGTCGCTCATACATTTGCTCAACCCGTCTATATCCATATCGGGAGAGACATCAACGGTGATTTCTTTTCCGATATAAGCGGAAACATCATAGTACGCGTATGCCTGCGGATTTACGAAATCGAGACGGCATCTGATATCGTCAAGAAGCTCTCCGTTTTTTATTATTTTCAATGTTCTTGCTCCGACATATCCGCTGATCGGAAGCTTAAGATATTTTTTATTTACGTTTACCGTGATTATACTCATCACAAAAACCTCATTTCTTATATAATAGCGTTCACTCATGCTGCCACAATTATACACCATCTTTATCCCGCAGGCAATAGTAAATAATAAAATAACGAAAGCGGTAATTTCGTAAAAGGCAATCGGATAAACGTCATCTTGTACAGTTTTCACTTCACATATCTGCATGGTCTTCTACACAAATGTTTTTTATTTTCTTGAATACAGATTAAAAATTTGATATAATTAAATTAATTCCAACCTTAATACGGTATTGCGACTGCCGTATTTCATCGAAAGGAGCCATCCCGAAAGTTTATTTGAGGATGAGCCGAACAACATGAAAATTATATTAAAGGGTATTACAAAAAAATTCCCGAGCCGTGATAAAAAAACGCACTCAGAGGTTACTGCCGTAAGCAACTTTGACATTGAGCTGCCGGACGGAAAGCTCATCGGCCTTCTCGGCCCATCGGGCTGCGGCAAAAGTACACTGCTGAATCTTATCTGCGGATTGCAAAAGCCCACAGAAGGAAAAATTTTCTTCGGTGACGACGATGTAACCGACCTGCCGCCCGAAAACCGCGGAGTAGGTCTTGTTTTCCAGAATTACGCGCTTTATCCGCACCTTACCGTACTCGAGAATATTATTTTCCCTCTCCAGAACCTGCGCGGACGCGACAAGCTCACAAAAGAGGAAATGATAAAAAAAGCCGAGGAAACAGCCGCTCTTGTGCAGATTGATTCTCTCATGTCACGCAAGCCGAACGAACTCTCGGGCGGTCAGCAGCAAAGAGTCGCCATAGCAAGAGCTCTTATAAAAATGCCGCGCGTGCTTCTGCTTGACGAGCCTCTGTCGAATCTCGATGCCAGACTGCGTCTGCAGACGCGTGAGGAAATACGCCGTATTCAAAAGGAAACAGGCATCACCACCGTATTTGTTACTCACGACCAGGAAGAGGCTATGAGCATATGCGACATGATGGTAGTAATGAAAAAAGGCATTATCCAGCAAACCGGTGCTCCTCAGCAGATATACGACGACCCGAAGAATCTGTTTGTAGCGAAATTCCTCGGAACACCTCCTATAGGAGTGTACAGAGGCGTATCAAAGAACGGAGACCTATACATTGGCAATGACTGTATAATGCACACGACGTTATCAGACGGCGAAAAAATGATCGGTATACGTCCCGAGGGATACATACCCGATGAAAACGGAGTACTGCACAGCCGTCTTTCGAGAATCGAGGTTATGGGACGCGACACAAGCATTATATCGACAAACGACAGCTCCGAAAACGATATGATACGCTCTATAATAAGCTCCGATACAGATACAAGCTCATTCTCGGATACGGTAACATTCTCGCTCAAGCCGAATAAAGTGTTTGTGTTCGACAAAAAATCCGAAGAAAGGGAACGCTTCGAGCTGAAATTATAATATGGAAAGAAATAATCCGAAAGCATGGCTGTACCTGCTTCCCGCCATACTCTTTTTGGGATTTTTTATGGTCTATCCCCTTGCCGACGTTTTTGTTTACTCGTTTGAGGAAGGCTACAATTCCGCGTCTCAAACCTATTTCGGAGTAGGCGGATATAATTACTCATATATTCTTCACGACCCTTATTTTCTGTCCGCACTGAAAAACACATTCATACTCGTTATAATAACCGTACCTCTCTCGACGATTATCGCTCTTCTCATTTCCACAGGACTCTCGTCGATAAAGTCTCTCAGGAATCTGTTTCAAACAATATACTTTCTCCCGTATGTCACAAACACTCTCGCGGTCGGTCTTGTATTCATGATACTTTTCAAGAAAACCGCGTACAGCGACGGACTTGTGAATCTGCTGATAAACCTATTCGGCGGAACATCCGTAGATTTTATAGACGGACCGTACTGGGCAAAGATGTTTGTTCTATGCTTCTACACCATATGGGTGGTAATGCCGTTTAAAATTCTTATTCTCACAAGCGCATTGGCGTCCGTTAAAGAGGATTACTATAATGCCGCGAGAATCGACGGCACTCCGAGGTGGCGCATATTCTTTAAAATCACGCTGCCGATGATTTCTCCGATGATATTCTATCTCGTAATCACAGGCTTTATCGGCGCGTTTAAGGCATACAGCGATGCCGTAGCTTTATTCGGAACCGACCTCAACGCCGCGGGAATGAACACCATAGTCGGATATGTCTACGATATGCTGTACGGTGACAGCGGCGGCTTCCCGTCATATGCATCCGCTGCGGCAATCGTTCTGTTCGCAATCGTACTCACCATCACGTGCATAAATCTCCTCGTGAGCCGCAAGCACGTTCACTATTAAGGAGGTTGACATGGATAAGCATTCCGATTACAAAGCTATAGAAAGAAAAGCAGCCTCCGAGAAAACCGCGCTCAACGTATTTGTTTATGTAATGCTCGCGTTTTGGGCGATAATGGTTTTGTTTCCGTTTTATTGGATGGTTCTCACCTCGCTCAAAGGCTACGGCGCTTACAATGCGGAGCATATACCGAAATTCTTCACTCTTTCTCCGACACTCGAAAATTATGTACAGGCGTTTTCCGCCGTTCCTTTGGCAAGATATTTTCTCAACACTATTATTTTCACACTTATAACAACGGCACTCATGCTGCTTATCGTAATTCCCGCAGCGTTTGCGTTTGCCCGTCTTGAATTTCGCGGAAAGAATCTCGTATTCACGCTGTTTCTTTCCCTGATGATGATACCGAACGAGCTTGTTGTTATAACGAACTACACGACAATAACAAATCTGGATTTGCGCAATACCTTCACAGGTCTTATTCTTCCGTCGGTCATGTCCGTATTCTACATTTACCTCCTGAAGGAAAATTTCGCTCAGATTCCGAATGAGCTGTATTATGCGGCAAAAGTAGACGGAACAAGCGATATGCGTTATCTCATGCGCGTAATGCTTCCCATATGCAAGCCGACAGTTGTGACAATTACCATACTTAAGATAATAGAATGCTGGAATTCATATGTATGGCCGCGTCTTGTCACCGATGACGAAAACTATTTTCTGGTTTCAAACGGAATACAGGAAATTCGTGAAAACGGTTTCGGCAGAGAAAACATTCCCGCAATGATGGCGTCGGTTGTGGTTATATCCGTACCGCTGATTATTTTGTTTCTTGTATTCCGCAAGAAAATCATGGCCGGAGTCGCAAGAGGAGGTACAAAGGGATGAAAAAAATCGTATCAATACTTACATCTCTTGCATTATTGTTTCCGCTCGCCGCTTCTCTGACATCATGTCACGGAAGCCGAGGACTGGATGAATTTGTAATACCCGATACCTTTGATGACAGCAAAAGCTATGAAATAACCTTTTGGGCAAAAAACGATACGAATAAAACTCAAACGGAAATTTATAAAAAAGCCATCGAGGATTTCGAAGCGACATACCCGAATATAACGGTTAATCTGCGTCTGTATACCGACTATAATAAAATATACAATGACGTAATTACGAACATCTCCACCGGAACAACACCGAATGTATGCATAACATATCCCGATCACATAGCGACATATCTCACGGGTACCAATATCGTGGTTCCGCTTGATGAGCTGATGAGTGACGAAAAGTACGGACTCGGCGGAAGCGAGGTCAAATACGACTCTGTTAAGAAGGAAGAAATAATTCCGCAGTTTTTGAGCGAGGGACAGATAAACGGCGTGCAGTATGCTCTGCCGTTCATGCGCTCAACCGAGGCATGCTATGTAAATAAAACCTACGTTGAAAAGCTCGGCTATACTTTGCCCGAGACTCTCACATGGGATTTTATATGGGAAGTGTCCGATGCCGCCGCGAAAAAGGATGAAAACGGTGTATACTACATAAACGGACAGAACGTCATGATTCCGTTTATCTACAAATCCACCGACAACATGATGATACAGTCTCTGTATCAAAAAAATGCCGGATACACAAGCGAGAACGGAGACATTCTGCTGTTTAACGACACAACATCGGAAATTCTCGCAGATGTGAAGGAGCATACCGAAACGGGAGCGTTTTCCACCTTCAAAATATCCGGTTATCCCGCAAACTTTCTTAATGCCGGTCAGTGCATATTCGCCATCGACTCAACCGCAGGCGCGACATGGATGGGTACGGATGCTCCTCTGTCAGACATAAGCGAGGACAGCATTATAAGCTTTGAAACGGTTGTAATGTCGATTCCTCAATACGACACCGACAATCCGAAAATGATATCGCAGGGACCGTCCATTTGTGTATTCAACAAGGCTGACAATGATGAGGTTCTCGCATCGTGGCTGTTCGCTCAGTTTCTCCTGACAAATGACGTACAGGTTGCCTACTCTGAAACCGAAGGCTATGTACCCGTTACTTCAAAGGCACAGTCGTCAGATGAGTATGCCGACTACCTCTCACGCGAGGGTGAAGACACAAACGAACACTATTACGTAAAGATTGAGGCGGCAAAGCTTCTGCTGAACAATATTGAAAACACATTCATTACGCCTGTCTGGAACGGCTCGACATCACTGAGATCCGCGGCGGGAGATCTCATCGAAAGCGTTGTCAAATCCGTACGCCGACACGAAACTTTCGATGACGAATATTTTGAAAAGCTGAAATCGAATGTAATATCTCTGTATCGTCTTGACAGCAGACAATCCTCCGCAGGTGAAAAAGCCGAGCTCGGTCCGCTGCCGACCGCGTCAAAGGTGCTTCTTATTTCACTCGGCGCCGCGTGGGTGCTTATCGCGGTATATGCGGTACACGAGCTTAAGTGCCGAAAAAAATAATCAAATAACATTAATCGGCTATTCGATAAAAAAATCATGTATCTCTTGACTTATCTCAAATTTGTTGTATAATACATATGGTAAGTTTTTTGAAACACTTTATTTATAAAGGAGACAAAAAAATGAAAAAAATTATTTCTTTAATTCTCGTACTTACAACCGTATTTCTCTTTGCGGGCTGCTCCGGCACATCGTCAAATGATACCGATGTAAAGGGCGAAGGCGTTTTGACATACGCCGAATACATTGCCGCCGAGGAAAACACAGAAGTCACCATCGAAGCATATGTTCAGGCTAAGCAGTCATGGTGGGAAGACAAAGCTACCGTATACACACAGGACAAAGACGGCGCATACTTCCTTTACAACATGGCATGCTCCGAAGAAGACTATGCTAAGCTCGAAAAGGGCACAAAAATCAAGGTAACAGGCTACAAGTCATCATGGGAAGGCGAAGTTGAAATCACAGACGCTACATTCGTTATCGAAGACGGCAGCTACATTGCCGAAGCATTTGACGCAACATCACTTCTCGGTACAGACGACCTTATCAAGCATCAGAACGAATTCGTATCCTTCAAGGGCATGACAGTTGAAGCAGCCGCTGAAGGAAGCGATGCCGCATTCCTTTACAACTGGGACGGTTCCGGTCAGGACGGTGACGACCTTTACTTCAATGTATCTCTCAACGGTCAGACATATTCCTTCACAGTTGAATCCTATCTCTGCGACAGCTCCACAGAAGTTTACTCCGCAGTAAAGAATCTCCATGTAGGCGAAATCATCGACATGGAAGGCTTCCTCTACTGGTACAACGGTGTAAACCCGCACATCACATCCGTTAAGGTTGTCGGCTGAGCAATATAGTAAAATAAAAAAATTATAATCAAATAGGCAGTCGCACTAAGGAAAGATTTTCCGAAATGCGGCTGCCTATTTCTTATATCA
>CAZWLL010000038.1:9169-20698 GCA_964634795.1 uncultured Ruminococcus sp.
TTAAATCAGGTCATTTTCTCCTGTTTTACTTTTTTGTCAATCACATGTCTGCTCTTCAGCTCATCGAATATGTCCCCTGTCGATATTCCCATCTGAATCATCAGCACCATCACATGGTACATAAGATCCGCTATTTCGTATATTGTTTCCTTTTTATCATCAGCCTTAGCCGCGATTATAACCTCGGTTGACTCTTCACCGACTTTTTTAAGTATTTTATCTATTCCCTTTTCAAACAGATACGTGGTATATGAGCCTTCCTTTTTCTCGGTCTTTCTTCCCTCAATCAGCTTCATAAGCGATTCGACGGAAAACTCATGCAGCTCATCCGACTCCCAAAGCGGATTAAAGAAACAGCTCTCCGCACCCGTATGACACGCGGGACCGTCCTTTTCAACCGTTACCAAAAGGGCATCCTTGTCGCAGTCCGCTGTTATAGATACTATATGCTGATAATTTCCGCTGGTCTCACCCTTGAGCCAAAGCTGCTGTCTAGAACGGCTGTAGAAGCATGTCAGTCCCTTCTCCATCGATATTCCGAGACTTTCTCTGTTCATATACGCAAGCGTAAGCACCTGCTTGGTCTTTGCGTCAACCACTATCGCCGGAATAAGTCCTTTATCGTCAAATTTCAGTTCATCTATATTTATCATTATCATAACCTCACATTTATACCGTTTTCTTTGAGCTCACTCTTGAGTTCTTTTATTTTTACCTCACCGAAATGGAATATCGACGCTGCAAGTCCAGCGTCAACCCTCGGCAGTTTTTTAAACAGCTCTACAAAATCATTTACGGAGCCCGCTCCTCCCGATGCTATGACGGGTACATTCACCGCGTCGCACACCGCAGACAGCATTTCGATATCGAATCCGTTCTTTACGCCGTCGGTGTCAATTGAATTAAGCACAACCTCACCTGCGCCGTTATCAACGCACCGTTTTATCCATGAAATCGCTTCCATTCCGGTATCCACACGTCCGCCTTTCGCAAACACACGGTACTCGCCGTCAACTCTTTTAACATCTGCGGATATTACAACGCATTGATTACCGTAGATTTTCGCCGCGCGTTCTATAAGTGACGGATCCGCTATCGCTCCCGAATTCACGCTTACCTTGTCTGCGCCGCATTTCAGCACTCTGTCAAAGTCATCCGTGGTATTTATGCCGCCTCCGACCGTCAGAGGAATAAATATGCTCTCAGCCACACGAGTAAGAATATCCGTAAATAATCCTCTGCCCTCAGCCGATGCCGTTATGTCGTAAAATACAAGCTCATCGGCTCCGCTGTCACTGTAGTATTTTGCCAGCTTCACGGGATCGGATACATCATTTAATCCTTCGAAATTGACTCCTTTTACCACTCTTCCGTTTTTCACGTCAAGGCACGGAATAATTCTCTTAGTTATCATTTCGCCACCTCTATAGCCTGTTTAAGGTTTATCGCTCCTGTATAATACGCTTTTCCGATTATCGCGGCATACATTCCGAGCTCCTTTAATGCGATAATATCATCTATCGACGTCACCCCTCCCGATGCCGTTATATCCATGTCGAGTTTTTTCGACAGCTCACCGTAAAGCATTCTGTTTGTACCCTTCATAGCGCCGTCCTTTGAGATATCGGTAACAATTACATTTTTCACACCGAGCTCTCTCATTTCGCAAAGAAACGCATCATATTTTAAGGAAGATGCTTCAGTCCAGCCTTTAATCGCGACATAACCGTCCTTTATATCAACACCGACCGCAATTTTGTCACCGTATTGCTTAAGTGCGCTTACCAAAAACGCCCTGTCGGTCACCGCCGCAGTTCCGAGTATCACACGATTTACGCCTGCGTCAAAATATTTCTCGGCGGTCTCCATGCTTCGAATGCCGCCGCCTATTTCGCAAAACAGCCTGCTCTCGGCTGTTATTTTCCGCACGGTATCAATATTCGGAGTTTCTCCCGTTTTAGCTCCCTCAAGATCAACCAAATGAATATACTCCGCTCCCGCCGACTCAAAATCACGCACAATCTCAAGCGGATTGTCGCTGTATACTGTCATTTTGTCGTAATCTCCCTTAAGCAAGCGCACCGCTTTACCCGAGAAAATATCTATTGCGGGAAAAATTTTCATGATATGTCCTCCCTTGCGAAAGCCTTTAATATTCTCATTCCGACATCTCCGCTTTTTTCGGGATGAAATTGACAGCCGACCACATTTTTGTACGCCGCAGCCGCGGTAAGCTCCGCACCGTATTCGGCTGTTGCAATTACACTTTCATCACAGTCAGCTGCGTAAAAAGAATGTACGAAATATACGCATTCGCCGTCATCTACATTTTTCAAAAGAGGATGCTCCTTCTTTTTTATCAGCGCGTTCCATCCTATATGAGGAATCTTAAGCCGGCTCGGTATTACATCACCTATCGGCTTCACATTTCCGCCGATAAGCCCCAGACCCTTGTGTTCACCGTACTCATAGCTTACGTCAAACAGCAGCTGCATTCCGAGGCAAATACCCATGATCGGCTTTCCCGATGCCGCCTCACTTTTTATGACATCACCTATACCGCTCTCACTGAGCTTTTTCGCCGCGTCCGCAAACGCTCCGACTCCCGGAAGAATCAGCCTGTCGGCTTTTTTTATAACATCGGCATCCCCCGATACAACAGCCTCTTCACCGACATACTTAAGCGAGGAGCACAGCGAGAAAAGATTTCCGACACCGTAATCTATTACCGCTATCATTTACAGTACTCCTTTTGTAGATGGTATCTCATTGCCGAATCGCTCATCCATGCTCACAGCCTGCCTGAGTGAACGTGCGACGCTCTTGAAGCCGCCTTCTATAATATGGTGCGCGTTCTCTCCCGTAATAAGGCGTATGTGAAGCGTTATTTCGGCTTTTCGTACGAAACCAAGCCAAAACTCCTTAACAAGCTCGGTATCGAAGTCACCGCACTTCTGTACCTGCATCGGCACATCGTACGCGAGGCAGCTTCTTCCCGAAATATCCACGGCAGAGAGGACAAGTGCCTCATCCATAGGAAGCAGCATATTGCCGTATCTCTTAATTCCGCGCATATCTCCTATAGCCTCTTTAAAAGCCAAGCCGAGGCATATTCCTATATCCTCTGTCGTATGGTGGTAATCGACATCCACGTCCCCGGTACAGCTTACCTCAAGATTAAATCCGCCATGCTTCGCAAACAAAGTAAGCATATGATTTAAAAAGCCGCATCCCGTGTTTATCGATGATTTTCCTTCTCCGTCAAGATCGATTTTTACGGAAATATCCGTCTCGGCGGTTTTTCTGACAACATTACCGCATCTCATGCTATTATCTCCTCCACCTTTTCGATAAAGCTCCGCATCTGCTCAGGTGTTCCTATCGTAACTCTGTTGTAATCGCATATTCTCGGTGAATCGAAATGTCTCACCAACACTCCGCGGCGCTTCAGCTCGATATACAGACTCTTTCCGTCGATTTTGCCGCTCGATATGAATATGAAATTAGCGCTCGAATCGAGAACCTTAAAACCGATTTTTCTCAGAGCATTCGCGGTATTTTCACGTGTTTTCTCAATCAGTCGGCAATTGTTCATATAATAATCGTTGTCATCAATCGCCGCACATCCCGCCGCCAGTGTTAAGCGGTTTATATTATACGGATTGGTCGAATATTTTATCTTATTTAAATCGGCTATAAGTCCCTCGTCCGCTATCGCATATCCCAGCCTTGCGCCTGCCATACTGCGGGACTTCGAAAAGGTTCTGACCACAAGCAGATTATCGTACTTTCTCACAAGCTCAATACAGCTTTTTCCACCGAAATCTATATAAGCCTCGTCTATCACAACCACATTATCCCTGTTATGCTCGATAATGCTCTCGATGTCGCCGCAATCCATTATAATGCCTGTCGGCGCGTTCGGGTTAGCTATCACTACCATACCGTGTGCATTGTAATAATCACGGCAGTCGATTGTGAAGTCATCACCGAGCGGCTTTGTTTCATAATCAACGCCATACAGCTCCGCGAATACACTGTAGAAGCCATAGGTTATATCCGGAAATACAGCTCTGTTCTGCGGCGTGAAAGCCATAAACGCAAAATTTAAAATATCGTCCGATCCGTTTGAAAGGTATATATTTTTTCTGTCAAAGCCGTACAGTGCCGCTATTTTATCGCGCAGTACCGTGCATTCGGGGTCGGGATACAGCATAAGCTTTGAAATCTCCTCCGCATTAAGAGCGTCCGTTACGCCATGCGACGGCGGATACGGAGATTCGTTTGTGTTCAGCTTAATGTAAACCATGTCGCGCGGCTGCTCTCCCGGCGTGTATGCTTCAAAGCTTTTGTATTTATCGTTTATGAATCTGCTCATTTTTCGTTTCTGACCTCCGCGCTTCTCGCATGTGCAGTCAGCCCTTCCTTGCGCGCAAAATATGCCACATCACTGTAACAGTCGGCAAGAGCCTTCGGAGTGTAATATGTATACTGCACCTTCTTTATAAAATCATCTACACTGAGGGGACTCGAAAATCTTGCCGTTCCGCTTGTAGGCAGTGTGTGATTCGGGCCTGCGAGATAATCTCCCAGAGCCTCCGGACAGCTCTTGCCCATAAATATCGAGCCTGCGTTTTTAATTTTGTCGAGATAATCAAACGGTGTATCAAGGCAAAGCTCAAGATGCTCGGGTGCTATCTCGTTCGCTATATCTATAGCGCGCAGTATGTCATCCGCAACGATTATTTTTCCGTTGTTGTCAATTGATGCTCTCGCTATATCGCATCTTTCAAGCAGCGGTATCTGTCTCTCAAGCTCATCCGCAACCGCTCTCGCCAAAGCCTCGCTGTCGGTGACCAATACGGCACTTGCAAGCTTGTCATGCTCTGCCTGAGAGAGCATATCCGCCGCAACTATTGCCGCATCGTTTGTCTTATCCGCCACTATAAGTATTTCGGACGGGCCTGCTATCATGTCAATTGACACCATTCCGAATACCTGCTTTTTAGCCTCTGCGACATATGCGTTTCCGGGGCCGACTATTTTATCTACCTTCGGTATGCTCTTTGTACCGTACGCCAGCGCCGCTATTGCCTGCGCTCCGCCTACCTTGAATATTTTATCTACTCCCGCGATTCGTGCGGCGCATAATATCGCCGAATTTACTTTTCCCTGTTTGTCGGGCGGTGTTACCATCACAATCTGTCCGCATCCCGCTATTTTCGCCGGAATCGCGTCCATTAACACAGTTGACGGATATGCGGCTGTACCGCCGGGAACGTATAATCCGACCTTTTCAATAGGTGTTATTTTTTGTCCCATTGTTACGCCGTTCTCATTGATTATAAAGCTGCTTCGCTTCTGATTCGAATGAAAAAGTGTTATATTGTCTTTTGCTCTGTTCAGTATTCTTATGAATTCAGGCTCGGTGTGACTGAATGCCTCGTCTATTTCTTCCTCGGACACCTCAAGTGCGCTCAGCTTCACTTTATCGAATTTTTCCGAATATTTAATAAGCGCATCATCGCCTTCTTTAACGACATCCGCTATTATCTCACTTACCGCGCCGCTCACATCCGACAGTCCTCTGACTCTCGAGAAAATCTCATCGTTCGGAATCTGGCCGTATTTCATTATTCTGATCATTATTTCTCCACCTGCTTTCTCAGAGAATACGCTATTTTTTCAATCTGTTCTGTCTTAAACTTAAATGATGCTTTATTCGATATAAGCCTTGCGCTTATGGGAACTACCGTCTCTATAGGCTCGAGGTTGTTTTCTTTTAGTGTCGTTCCCGTCTCCACAATATCGACTATCACATCGGACAGTCCCAATATAGGAGCCAGCTCTATTGAGCCGTTTAAATGAATTATATCTATTTCACGGCATTTCTGCGCATAATACTTTTTGGCAATATTTGTAAATTTCGTTGCCACACGCAGCGTTTTTTCCTCATCATCTATGAACCCGCGTACTGCGGCAACCGCCATACGGCATTTTCCTATATTGAGGTCGGCAAGCTCATATACATCGGGCTCATACTCAAGAAGAATATCCTTGCCTGCCACACCGATATCAGCCGCACCTCGTTCCACATATATCGCAACATCCGACGGCTTAACCCAGAAATACCTAACACCGCATTCCGCATTCTCGAAAATCAGCTTTCTGTTGTTCTCCTTAATTGACGGGCATTCATATCCCGCGGTCTCGAACATTGAGTAAACCTTCTCTCCGAGACGTCCCTTCGGAAGCGCGACATTTATCATATTCATTATGTCTCACCGTCCTTCATTAATCAAGCTGTACAGTTCCTTATATCTCAGCTTCTGAGGAATGCTCCTCGTACAATATACGCTTAGCCCGCGCTCCTCGTATTTTTTCACAATATCGACAAGCTTTTCCTCCTGGCCGCTTTCGTATTGAATAACAACATCCGCGTCGCAGCTGTTCTCACGGCTGTACAGTCTCTCGAGCATGTCCAGATATACTGCAAAGCCGATAGCACCGCCGCGCTTGTTCAGCTTTTTCAAAAGGTTCGCGTATTCTCCGCCCGACAGCACTCCCGTCGGCAGTCCTTCTATATATCCGCGAAAAACTATTCCGCTGTAGTAATTCATATCGTTGACAACCGAGAAATCTATATTTATGTTTTTGCCGACTCCCATACGTTTCAAGAGGCAAAACAGCTTTTCAAGCTCCTCAAGAGGCTTTTGGGCAAAGCATGCCGCATCACTGTCTCTCAGTGTACCGATTACGCTCTCGTAATTTCCGCAGCTTGTCACCGCGGATATGAGAATATCCGAAAACCGCTTTTCCACACCGTTGTCACTGCATATGTGCGCTATTCCGTCGGTATTTTTCTGACCAATACATTTTAAAACACCGTCCGCCGCATCTCCGACAAGGCCTGCCGCCTCCGTTATCGCCGAAATCACTCCGAGATGCGATACATCGAGGACGTATTTTTCGCTTACAGCCTCCAAGCTCTTCGCGGCAAGCATTATCACCTCCGCAATATCGTATAAACCGACATCTCCCATGCATTCGAGTCCCGTCTGCATTATTTCCTTAAAGCTTCCGCCTTCACTTATACGGTAAACGTTTTCGTTGTAATACATCTTCTGAACACTGCCGGGTTCATGCATATAGTTTTTTACAATCGAGAGAGTAACATCGGGCTTGAGTGCGAGAAGTCTGCCGTCGTTGTCCATAAAAGTTATTATGCCTTCGTTGACTAAAAAATCCTTGTTTTTAACATAAAGATCGTATTCCTCGAACTTACTCATTTTAAAACGAGAGTAACCGTATTTCTCGTAAATCTCACGGAGTGAAAATACCGCCCTCTCCTCCGGACGAAGAACATTGTTCATTTCGTATCATCCTCCGATATTCTCTCAATAGCTTTTTTGTATCCGTCGCATCCGTGCTGCAGGCACCTGTTGACTCTGCTTATTGTCGCGGTGCTTGTTCCGGTTTCACGTGCAATTTCCGTATATACCTTTCCGTCCGTAAGCATACACGCCACTGTAAAACGCGAGCTCATTTCGGTCATTTCCTTTATTGTGCATATATCGGTAAAAAAGTCATAGCATTCATCTATATTGCGAAGCGAAAGTATCGCTTCAAACAGCTTGTCCGTCTCGGGAGACTTGATTGTTTCCATATACACTCCTCCGCTGTACTTTATCGCTTTATCAGTATATCACGTTAAAGCGTTAAAGTCAACAGCTTATTCACTGATTTATGCATAAAAATCCGCGTTAATTAATCTCTTTATTTTAAGTGTTGATGGAATCATTTAAATATGATATAATTTCATAAGAAAAACAGAGTTTAACAGTGCATAATCGCGCTCTGATAAAATTTACGGAGATTATCATGATAGAAATCAAAAGAATCGGCGAGAGCAATAAAAACGACATAAACATCCCAAACGAAGCGTTTATAATTCACGGAAGAATGATTCCCACATATGACGGAGAATACTGGTCATATACAACCGAGGAATACGCCGAAAAATCCGAAATGGTTTTTCCGGACGAAAACTACAGCTTCGATGAAATGAAAAACGAATACTTTTTCGTCGGAGCATATGACGGTGACCGCTGCATAGGTCTTGCAATATACAAGCACGACATGTTCAAATATTTATATCTCGAAGATCTAAAGGTTTCGTCCGAATTCAGAGGACACGGCATAGGCAAACTGCTCATTGCGGAAGGAATGAAAATAGCCGCCGAGGAAGGTTATATCGGACAATATACCATCGGTCAGGACAACAATCTAAGCGCGTGTCTCTTCTATATCGCCGTCGGCTTTGAAATCGGCGGAATAAACACAAGAGTTTATGACGGGACATCACAATCGGGAAAAAACGATATATACTTCTACAAAAAACTGACAGCCGACAGCAGTTCCGCCTCATAAACTATTTTAAAACCAAGCAGTTTAAAAAATTCGTCAAAAAAAAGGATGCTTCATTTATATGAAGCATCCTTTTTTATCCGATGACTTTATTCGGTTTTATTAACCTGTTCCATTGTTTTATCTATAGTTTTCGGAACAAGCTTTGCGGCCTTCTGCATTTTCGATGAATATCCGGAAATATCTCCTCCGTCCTTGCCTGCGAGAGAGCCGACATTCGAGTATATCGCACCCCAGTTGAACATGTATCCGAGGTCGAATATTCTTGTGGCAAAAATTATGTCAAGCATATTCGATGATTCCTCATCACGCGCGCCTTTGCCCTTTAAAGCCTTCTCATAGTATGCGGGCTTTAATGTGTTGACGGACGCCGCCGACAATGCCTCGATTATTACGCCCGTTCTTTCAAGGTTGGGATTGGTCTTCGGTATTATAATGCAGTTCGCGCAATACATATGTACAAACGAATGATAATTTTCCTGCGCTTCATCGTATTTCGGCATAGGAATAATTCCGAAATCGGTTTCCATTTCGCGGAATAACGATGCTCTGTTCAGCCAACAAACATTAAACAGCGCTCTGTCGGACTGGAAGGTTACATCCATGCATTGAGTCCATACATCGGAATAACCGCTTACTCCCTCGGCGTACAGCGTTATATCCCAGTTGTTCTGCAGTTTAAGTACCTTTTCATACATTGCAACATAGTGCTCGTCCATTGAGGTATCTGTCGGAACATCGTTTTCATCCTTTGTTATCATTGTGTATCCCGAGCCGGATATCAGCGCAAACGTGGTGGCGTATTCACTCAGTGCTCCCCAGACATCGTTTTTCTCGTCCATCGTTCCGTCACCGTTTGCGTCCTTTGCGGCTATTGCAGCATATTCCGTAAGCTTGTCTATTGTCCATGTACCTTCATTCACCATTTCATATAAATCGGGCAAGCCGTTTGATGACGCAAGCTTTTTGTTGAAGAATACAGCCGCGGTAGCGTCATCGTCCATTGTAAGCATATCTCCCATTACAGAGAACACCTTTCCGCCGAGCGACATCTGCTCGATGGAGTTTTGGTCATACCATGAACGGCTCAAGTCCATGTACGGTACGGTTTTCAAATCAATCAGATAACCGTTGTTGATAAAGGATGATACAACAGCCTCGGGCTTGAGTGCCGCCATATCGTAATCATCCGATCCCGCCTGAACACTTTGCGAGAATTCGTTTTGCTGATTGTAGTAATCCGCTACCGCATATTCGACAAATTCAACACCGTATTTTTCGCCGACATACGAGTTTCTTTCATACACAGCGTCATTAATCGGCTCTCCCGTCATTTCCTCGGCTGTCAAATCCTTTGACTGCCAGTGAGGCTGTGACTGTCCCTTGCCGAGCATACGGAACGTGTAGCCATCGTAATTAACCTCGGGCAAATCGGGATTGTTTTCCTCGGTTTCGGATTCGGTTTCCGCCGCCGCTTCGGCTGTTTCCTCACTTGCATCTGAGTTTGCAACGGAAGCTGTGTCCTCCGTTGTATCCTCCTCAGTTCCTTCAGAGCAGGATACAAAGCTTCCCGATAAAATCGCCGCGCAAAGAATTAAGGAAATAAGTCTCAGCTTTTCTTTTTTCGTTTTCATTATATACCTCCGAAAAGAATTATGATTAATCTGATTAACAAACAAAACGGCAAAGAATCTCAACTGAGCTTCTCTGCCGCTGTTCGGTTTTATAACACAAATATTCCTTTATACCTTAAATTTGTATGATTAAATATGTCTTCAGAGACTACTTATGTCGTTATTTTTGGCATAAAATATAAAATCCGTCCGGTTTGAACCTCGGACGGTTTGAAAATATTTCTCTGCGGCAGTCATTTTACGAATATATTGTACCATACTTTTTATATTATTGCAAGATTTTCATAAAAAAACCTGTACAAAATGTACAGGCTTTTTTTATTGAGAAGGCGACACCCAGAATCGAACTGGGGAATAAAAGTTTTGCAGACTTCTGCCTTACCGCTTGGCTATGTCGCCGCCGCATGATGAATTATACTATATTCGTGAGAGTTTGTCAAGTATTTTTTTCAAAATTATTTATTTTTTGTTGAGCCACTTATCGGTTAGTCCGCGAGCCTCTCAAAAGCTCAGCTGCTCGGGTACCTTAACCTTTTCCTCCTTCACGGAGACCTCATCTCCTCCGGGCACGAATATAACGGCATCCTTGAGATTTTTTACCTCATCACAAAAAACAAACGTAAGTGACGGCTCGAATATTCCGCATATCTTTGCCATCGATCTGCCTGTCGAGATTTTCTTGCTTGTAGTGATAACAATCGGATGAAGCTTTGCAAGAAGCTCAATAAGAGATTCATCCTCTCCGTTTTTTCGCCTTACCAGATTGGTATGCTTTGTAATGCAGTCTCTTCCTACAACAAGAACCTCGGGTTTTGTAGAAGCGAGAAACGAATAAACTGACGCCGATAATGTGTATTTCGCACTGTCATCATATTCACCCGGGATATATGATGTCACACCGAAAACATTGCGCATAACCTCAAGCGATTCGGTAAGCGAATACCTTTCGTGAACATCGTCAGTACATATGATAATTTTCAGCGCACCCGCGTTTACTATTTCTCCGAGAGACGCGATTATCGCAACGGTTCTGTCAATTCCCGTAGAATTTTCACCGCACAAAAGTGTAAAACGATGCCGCGCGGCAAATATTTTCGCATCCGCTTCACGCATGCTTTTTCTCGAGCCGAGCGCACAAAGAACGCCTGCCAGTCTTTCCGTATCGATTGTGCATCTGCTTCTGCAAGCGGACGCACTGCCGGTCATGGATATTTGCGCTCCGACCTGCGTGGGTAGAGTAAAATATTCGGTTTCGAAACGAGTGCAGGAGCATACACCCTTGATTGATGACTTTACATCAAGAATACTTCCGCCCCTCAGCCGTCTGCTGTACGACACCGTTTTCACTCCCTTCGCGCAAAAAATCATATCGGGTATATTATACCACAATATACCCGATATTTCCACATTTTTTAATAAATCAAGCCGCATTTCCCACTATTAAGCTGCATGAGCGGAGAATTTTCAG
>CAZWLL010000039.1:0-3604 GCA_964634795.1 uncultured Ruminococcus sp.
TTTTACCTTTCGGACAACTCGTTTTGTAAACGGAATGACATCGTGGATTTGCAATATCAAGTATCGAATGTTGTTCGGAATTTCATACAGCAATCCATTTTTCCCTCCGATAATTTTGTTTAATTTAATTACTTCGTTTTGATAAAAAGAAAGCTGAGTACGGTAATTGCTGAAATGAATCAACCGTACAGGATAACTTTTTTCCGCAGTTTGATGATAGACTGCATGAGGAGCGGAAATGTCGGCATCGAGTTTTTTCTTCTGTGGTGCAAACACCAATTCGCCCGATTTATCAATCGGTTCAAATCCGCACACAGCCATTCCAAGTGCAAGTACAGGTTCATCAGCTGCATCTTTAAATCCGTTAAAGCTGTAATCGTGATAATGTTCCGCACAACAATTTGCTATATCGAAAACTTTTTTACACGCTTCCGTATTTCTCATGTAATAAACACCGCCGTTGAAATCCGGTATAAATTTGATACTGTCTTTATATTCTTTCATACCGGATGGTATAAACCATCCACGACCGCAATTCAAATCACGCCATGCATAACCGAACAGTGAGAAATCTCCCGCTTGGCTGAAAATGTCCCACCATATGTTTAAATCAGCGTATGCCAAGCTGTCAGCGTCAATGAAAATCGTTTCATCATATGGTAATTCCCGAAATAGCTTCAGTTTGTCGTTATAATTGTTAGATGAATCAGAAATCAGAATAACATCGTCAAAATCCTTCGTATATTCATTTTCTCTATCAGCAATAATGGCAAACGGAAGAGATTCTTGAGCGAAGTGTCTGTATGAACGCATGAGATTCCACGCAAGTATATAGTATTGTTTTTTACCTGTGGCAATCGTTACAAAACCTCTTTTCCCGCGTGTTTCTCTCATATCTATACCTCACTTTTCTTTTACTGCTTTTTCATATAAATCGCACAGCCTTTTAGCGAATATTTTAGAATCAAAACCGTACTTTTCTACGGCATCAACAACCGCACTTTTGTCCGCTTTACCAATATCTATTGCTTTTTCAACAGCATCCGCCCATTCCGCTGCGCTTTGCTCAAGCTTAAGCCACTGCACGGTACCGATACCGAAATCCACCTCTCGAGAATAGGTATCGGCAGTAACACATTGCAATCCTGCTGCCTGTGCTTCAATCATAACAAGCGGCATTCCCTCATAATAGGATGGCAGGAGAAATGCCGATGACTTGCGTGCCAAAACATCTATATCATTCCTTACACCGAGGAGAAGCATATAGTCCTCGATACCGTATTCCTTGATTGTCGCACGCACCTTATCCTCATAATCGCCGCCTTTATTACCTGCACAGAGAATACGAATTTTCTTACCTCTGTTTTTGAACTCGTGCGCAATTTCCGCCGCAAACAATTGATTTTTCACAGGATCAAATCGGCCAACCTGCAGGACATTTACCCAACCGTCATTACAAAACTCGCCTGATTCCTGTTTGTAGTAGTTATCGATAAATTTCGCAGTATCCACTGAATTGTAAATAAGGTGGTAGTTATCCTCATGCAGCTTTTTTTCACCGTAGAGAAATCTGCCCGCATATGTGGAGCAGGCACAAAATTCAGTTCCGTATCTGAGAATCCAACGGCGCATAACAAAATTATAGAGCGTACGTATAAATGAACGTCTGTGACTTCCGTCACCGTCCGACCAATTATGTGCATGCACAAAACGATATTTTACACCGGAAAGTTTTGCGGTAAACAATACCATGCCGCTATGAAAAAGTTCATGAGCGTGAACGATATCATACCGTCCTTCCTTAAGGATTTTATATATTGCTTTACATTGACGGAAAAAATGACGTCCTTCAGTCGGCGGAATTTGAATACATTTACCGCCCAGCGATAGTATTTCATCCATATACATCGGATGCTCCATAGTGGTGGTAAAGTCTATCTGAAACTTATCTTTATCCGCATTGCGGAGAAGGTGCATAAGCTGGTTTTCTATTCCGCCCATGTCCATGGCACCGGCGAGGATTAGAATTTTGATTTTCATCACACATTCATCCTTTTTGTAATTACTATATTACTCAGGAACTTTATTAAAAATATGTCCCTCAGTAGCGTTATCTCGGCTGATGATTTTCGCCGGATTTCCGATTACAATGCTGTGAGACGGGACATCGAAATTCACGTATGCATTCGGTGCAATAAGTACGTCATCGCCTATTTCAATCGCTCCGATTACACTTGCATTGATTCCCACAAAAACACTGTTTCCAAGATGCGGTGCACCGATCTTCCCACGATAGCTCACACCGAGCGTACATCCTTTATACAGACAACAATTCTTACCGATAACGACGCCATTACCAACCGTAATGTTATATGGGTGACATAAATATATTCCGCCACCTATTTCCGCATTCGTATTGAATTCGAGTCCGTATTTTCGCGACATTCTGTATAACATAAATCGATAAAACAATTTTCCGAGTTTTGTATTTGCCATTTTATATTTTCTGAAATACAGTACAAACCGTATATTATGCCTTAATAAAAGGTCTAATGGAAGTTTATGAGTCCCCCCCCCCCCGCATTCGGTAATAATCCTGACGAAAGTTATCTTTATCCATTTTTTCACTTTACCTTATATTTTATCAATATATCTATAGCACTGCTCCAGCTCATCCTCACCGGCAAAGCAATAACCGTACATTTCCATCCTATCGGCTTAATCACTTCGGCACGATACAGTTTACATATATTCTTTATTTCCTGCCGCCTCTGTTGTTTCGAATAATCAAACTTCAGCAGTTCCTTGAAGCATGAATATGCGCTGCGGTATGTTACCCATGACAGTGCGGCTTCATAATAACTTGCAGCTTTCGCAGAATGCTCTGTAGAGCGGTATGCAGCATACATACGGCGGTTGACCTCCATCAGCTGCTCTGTCAGATACGGACGTGCCTTGCGTGACAATGAGTTTTCACCGCTTATATCTACGTTATACAAATGGTCTTCAATTGATGCAATCGACTTAATGTGCATGGCATATGTAAAAATAAAGGTTTGGTCTTCCCCGATTGACAAATCATTTTCGAAACGCAAATTATTCTGTTCGATTAACTGCCTTTTAAAAGCCTTATTCCACAGTGAGCTGAAGAGATACTGCCTCATGGCTGAAGAAATACGTTCAGCTGTGCCGATTTCGGTATTCTCATAGAATGCACCCGTATCTCGTTCAGACGTATTTACTCCGAATTTGCGGCATCCGAACATTAAAAGGTCAGGTGTATTATACATAGCTTTTGAAACAGCCGCAAAATAGTTTTCAGATACATAATCATCGCTGTCAACAAACAGAATATACTCTCCATGGGACTGTTCCAGTCCGATATTACGCGCAGATGACACCCCGCCGTTTTCCTTTGAGAAATAACGAATCTGCTTGTATTTATAGGCATATTCGCGGCAAATGGCGTCACTGCCGTCAGATGAGCCGTCATTTATAAGCAACAGCTCGTAATCCGAAAAGGACCGGTTTACAATGCTGTCAAGACAGCGCCGCAGTGTTGATTCGGCATTATAAACGGGGATTATAATTGAAAAAAGCATGT
>CAZWLL010000039.1:3704-20226 GCA_964634795.1 uncultured Ruminococcus sp.
ATCTTCTCCACACGCTTCGCGTGGAAGGTTTTCGCACGTTCGAAGTCTTCTTCGTTGATGGTTACAATTTCATCGCACAGGCGTGAGCAATATTTCTCAACGGGATAGTAGATTAGCCAGTTTATGAACGGCGCGCCTTTGTAGAAATGGAAGCCGTGGACCATGTAGACTACTTTTGTACCGTTTTTTCTCGCTTTTTTCGCGGCGAGGCGAGTCATAACTCCCATAACAGGTTCGTTTGTCCAGATTACATCCCAATGGCTTCCGTTAATGAGCTTTTTTAAGTCGTGATACCCTTTTCCGTTGCCGAGTGAAAAAGGACTGCGCACCAAACGAACCTTATGTACATCGGCAATGCCATTAAGTACAGTTCGTACCTCATCAAGCCGTCCTCCGACATCTGAGCATGCAAGCTCAATCGAAAAGCCGTGCTCGGACAAATATTTCACATGCGGCACCAAAAACTGAATCGCCATAAGATCGGTACATGTTAAAAGAAGTCGTTTCAACGTATTTCCTCCAGAATCTGTTTGGCTATTCCATCGGCGTCGAGTCCGAACTGCCCGCGCAGATATTTTTGATTGCCGACTATAGCGCAGTAAGTGTCATGCAGTCCGATGCGAAGCAGTTTCGCATGTGACGGTTTTTCTGCCAGCACCTCCGCAACTGCACTGCCGAAGCCGCCCGAAAGGTTATGTTCTTCTATTGTGACAATCATATCGAAATCATTCGCGCACTTTAAAATCGTTTCACTGTCAATAGGTTTAACAGTAGGAAATGTCCAAACGGCGGGATGAAGCCCATGTTCGGCTAAAATTTTCTCCGCTTCGGCAATCTCCTCGAAAATCGCTCCTGTTGAGAATATAGCGATTCGTTCACCGCCGTGAATCGGCAAAGCTTTACCGATTTCGAAATTGTCTATATGGTTGTGAATGCGCTTCTCTCCTCCGCGTCCGAGACGCAAATAGCATGTTCCCGGATACGCGGCGATAGCTTTAGTCGCTTCTTCCGCTTCAACGAGGTCGCCCGGGCACAGAACTGCCACATCGGGCAATGCGCGCATTACGGCAATATCCTCGGTAGCCTGATGGCTCATACCGAGTGAGCCGTACACGAATCCTCCGCCGACACAGACTATTTTCACATTTGCGTGGTGGTAAGCGCAGTCATTGCGTATTTGCTCAAGGCAGCGTAATGTGGGAAAGTTTCCTATAGAATATGTGAAAACGGTTTTGCCCTCAAGCGCCATGCCTGCCGCAAGTGATGTCATATTCTGCTCTGCTATGCCTGCGTTTACAAACTGATCGGGAAGCTGCTCCCAAAAAGGTTTGAGCACACCGAAGCCGAGGTCGCCTGTAACAAGCTCGATATTCGGATTTTCTTTCGCAAGTGCGATAAGGGTTCGCACAAAGGTATCTCTCATACTCAAACCTCCTTTGCTATATAGGTGGGATGCCATGTGGCGGATGTAGTGTGGTCGTTGCCGATGTCTGCTCCCGACTCGGGGATTACGGGATTTGAAATTCCTTTCGGTGTGTACGGATCATCTACGCCGTTCGGTTTTACGGCATACAGCTCCGCCACCGCATTGTCGTATTCCCAGCCGTCATGCGGGAAACGGTAATGCCAAAGTATATCGTTTTCCATGAATGATATACCCTTGCCCTTGACGGTATTCGCGATAACCACCGTGGGTTTATGACTCGAATTATGCGTATCCGTAAGAGCAGAGCGAAGCGCATCATGGTCGTGACCGTCAAGTTCAATCGTATTCCAGCCGAACGCACGCCATTTATCACTGAAATTCTCAAGTTCCAATGTCTTCTCACATGTATCAAGGCTTTGCATATGGTTATGGTCTACAACTGCGACAAGATTCTCAAGCCGATATTGATTTGCGAACAACGCAGCTTCCCATACGGAGCCTTCATCGCATTCGCCGTCACCGAGAAGTGCAAATACACGATGATGTTTACCGTCCTGCTTTGCCGCTAATGCCATACCTGCAGCCGCAGACAATCCATGACCGAGGGAGCCTGTAGAGAAATCCACTCCCGGAAGATGATGTGATACATGACCTGACAGACGACTGCCGTTTTGATAATGTGTTTTCAGCTCTTCGGGTGAAAAGAATCCGCTCTCCGCAAGCGCGGCATATACAGCTGCTCCTGCGTGTCCTTTGCTCATGATAAAACGGTCTCGGTCATCCCATTTCGGATTTTTCGAATCATATTTCATTATATCCGCATACAGTACGGCTATAATATCGGCAGCAGACAACACAGCTCCGATATGGCTTCCACCTGATAAATGAGTCATTTCAACACCATGGCGGCGGATAAGCCACGCGAGTTCGACAGCGGTCATAAAATCACTCCTATCTTCTCATTCCGAGGATGAAAATGCCTCTTTTCTGACGAAACATCTTTCATCGTGACACCTCATTTAATTCCTTTAATTCTTCGTTATCCAGCATCCATCCCATCGCATCCACATTCGATTCGAGCTGAGAGGGACGTTTTACACCCGCAATTACAACCGATTCCGGTATTGTATCTAAAATCCAACGAATAGCACATGCCGCTATGCTTTTACCGTGATTTGCGGCAATTTTTTTCAAAACATCGACAACGCGCAGATTCTGCTCAAGCTTTTCACCGTGGAAGTTTACGTAGATTTCACGACTGCGGCGGTCATCGGTACCGAAATTTATATTATCTTTTGTGTATTTTCCTGTTAATATTCCCTGTCCCAAGCTTCCCCACGTCAACGGTGTTACCGAAAGCTTTTCCTGCATCGCACGTAAATCAGACTCGTTTTTTCTGCATGCAAGAGAAAATTCATCTTGACAGCATGCGAATTTTCCTGTGTAAGGTATCAGCTCATTCATGTCATCACCGTGAATATTGGATAAGCCGTAATAACGAATCTTACCGCGTTCTTTTAACTCATCAAGCTTATTTATAACGACTTCTATAGGCGTTTTTCCGTCACGGTAGTGAATAGTGTATATATCCACATAATCTGTATTCAAGCGGCGCAGGCTTTCGTCAAGTGCCGTTTCTATATAATCGGGGGAGTTATTATAAGTTGTTTTTCCGCTTCCCGCACAAACGCCGAATTTTGTTGAAATCACAACGTCTTTGCGGTGATTTCCGAGCCCTTTTGCGAGCGTCTTTTCCGATTGTCCGAGTCCGTATGTATCAGCGGTATCAAAGAAATTCACACCTGCCCGAAGTGCGGCATGAACAGCATTTATAAGCTCTTCCTCCTGCACATTGCCCCAACCGTATCCGCCCATCGGACATCCGCCCATGCAGAAGCGCGACACACGGAGGTCGGTATTACGCAAAAATATATATTCCATCGTCATTTTCCCCCATGCGTTTTTTTCAGAACACGCACAGCCTTTTTTAAAACCTCGAAAACAGTTTTAAAAAAAAGCTTAACATCAGTCCCTATCGAAACCTCTTCCGCATATTTAATACGAAGTTGATTTTTCTTCTTCAATACATATTTTTCGTACATTTCGTCGGCGTTCTCAGCTCCCACAATTTCATCAAGACTTATAAATTCGATGGAACTGAAGTCAGTTATACCGGGACGTACCGCGAGAATCGTTTTTTCTTCATCACTGTAGGCATCTGTATAACGCAAAAGCTCGGGGCGTGGGCCTACAAAGCTCATCGTACCTGTCAGAACATTGTATATCTGCGGAAGTTCATCTAATTTCAACTTTCTTAAAATCTTTCCGATTTTAGTAATTCTCGGATCGTTTAAAGCGGTTGTTCCGCCTAACTTGTCCGCTCCTTTATACATTGTGCGAAGTTTAATAATATGAAAAGCTTTTCCGTGATATCCGCCGCGAAGCGGAGTGTAAAACACCGGAAATCCGTCTTCAATCGCAATCAGAATGCCTATAACCAATATAATCGGCGTGATAATTATCGAAGCGACTAAAGCAAGCAGAAAATCTATGATTCTTTTGAATACTCTGTTGTAAATACTCTTATACCCTTCTTTACTGAGCTGCATATCTTTTGTGGCTGTCTTATCCGCTTCAATACTCACGAGTCATTACCTCATCTGATGATTTTTGTCGGTTACTCGAATTCACCGGCAGGTTTGTATCTCTTGTCATCATCAATATAAAACATTTGATTGATATAGTTACTATATTATTTTACTACATTCACATATATATTGCAAGTGCTTCAGAGTATAAAATACCATACTTTTTAAGCATTTATTCGTTTGATTACATATAAATATCGTATTTTTCACTTTTGAAATCACTCCGAATCCTTTTACTGTTCTTTTTTTGAGCTTCTTTATAAATCAATTACAGCCATATAATAAGGCAAAAAATTCCCCTGTGTTGTGATGTGCCATCCAATATCGGAAATACGGTATTGGATGTTCACATCAATCACACAGGGGAACGTAAAGATTAATTTTTCAGATTATGCCCAAGGATCAGCTGAGTTAGGAGTTCTTACTCCGGTAAGAAGGTACTGCTCCCACAGGAACCATTTACCGTCACTGCCTCTCTGACGAAGCTTAACGGAACGCGGTGAATCGGCTCCTCCGCATGGGATAAACAATTTCATGTAACCTGCTTCAACATCGGAGTTATGGTTTGATTCGATTACAATAGTATAGGGTTCTGTCGGAGTATAGTCGTTTTCAGGCGTTGAACCTTTGAAGTATGTAAACGGCAAGTATGTTTTTCCGTCACGGAAACGATCGTTAAGGAAAGATATTTCCTGGTTGTTCAGCGGACGCGGGCCGCGCAGCCAGTTCAGCATTTCCGTACCGATTTGTTGGTCAGCGGCATATGCGCACAAAGCAAGCACGGTAAGTGCGGCTGTTTGAAAAGGTGTGTCCATGCTTGCTTCAGGAAGAGTCTGCATTTCCGCAAGGCTTTCCGGAAGCGCGGAAAACGTAAATGTTTCCTGCTTATTGCCTATCGATTGTGCGGCAGTATTTACAGCTTGCTTCGCAGTATTTTTTAATTTATCAAAAATACTCATATTTTTCTCCTTCATTCAAATTAAAAGTTCAATTCATAAACATCTGAAGCTTGCATTCTATGTTGTCGTTGGAATAATCATAGCAAACATGGCTGTCTCGGTATTATTGTCCGTTAAATGCGGCAAGTGCTTCGTCGGCTTTCTTTATAAGTTCGGTTCTGTCACCATATAAAGCAGTGTCAACCGAGTCAACAGCTTCAGCGGCTTTTGCATCCGCATCGGCGTCCCCTTTTACAACGGCGCTGAGACCTGCAGCTACATTTTTAATTGCGTTTGTCTGTGCTTTCCATGTGTTTGCTACATTACCGAGTGTTTTCTGTATTCCAAACAGAGTATCAAAATACTTCTGCAGCTTCTCGCACTCTTTGGATCCGCTTATAGGAAGAGCCACTTCGGACATACCGCTGGTGTTGATAAAGTTCAGTATGGCAAAAGGTTTATTTTCGGTCTTGTCTCCGCTGCTTACAAGTCTTTCTTCGTATCTGTAGCTGCGAAGATCCGCTATACGATATACGCATGCACGAACGGTTTTTCCGAACATCATGAATTTATAATCCGTTTGAGTATATGCCATTAGACCTAAATCGGCGGCGACATATAAATCAGCACCGAAACGAACTAACTTCTTGTTTTTATCTTTTTCCTTAAGCTTCGGTGCAAAATAATGATTCCAAAACTTTGTTCCACGTTCAACCTGTGCGATGTGATCAGTCACATACGGAAGACTTGCATGAACCAAGTCAACGCATTTGAAGTTTTTCTTGCAACAGTTCTTTCTGCATATGCAGTTTCCGTCCGCCAATTTCTGTGTCTGGAACAGATTTATATCAGCTCCGCATATTGCGCATTTGTTTGCCATAATAATATCTCCTTTTTCGATAAAAAATTATTTATTCATCATAATTATTTGATTCTGCGTCTTTATATTTCGGCAAGCTTATAAGATAACTCGCTTATCTCTTTATCGGCTTCAATGGGAACTGCTATACTGTTTCAGTCGATGTTTCATTTGTTATAAATATTAATTTCGTATGATTATCGGCGTCTTGATATATTCACGTGATGTTTAATTAAATTAATTATGCATATTTATTGTATCATTTATTTTTAATTTTGTCACTGTCATTAGTGTCAGTAAGTTTTGTTTTAATAATAAAATCAGTCGTTGTCTTTAAGAGTTGTAATAACAAGTTTATTTTCTATTGCCGTAGCCAACAGCTCTTCTTTATTATTGAATCCTCCCTTTTCAATCATGTCTGCAATATTCCAGCGCACTCCGCTCACCGATAAATTGAATTTGTCGGCGATTTCTTTGTAGGTATAACCTTGAATATAGCATCTCAGTATTTCTATTTGTATTGGAGAAATATTCTCGGAAAGCATATTTTTCATTTCAACCGACGGCGATGAGCCCGGAAATATATTGTCCCCATTTAAGGTTTTCTCGATAACATCAAGCAGCTCTTCGGTACAGTGATCTTTATACCAAATGCTGTCAGCAGCACCGTGCTTTGCCTCCGCAAGTATCATCGGATCCACAAGCGATGTAATAATAACAATTTTAATGTGCGGAGATTTATTTTTAATTCGCTTTCCCGCGGCTAATCCCGAATGCTTATGTAAAGTTAAAACATCCATCAGCACAAGGTCTACATCTTGTCCGCAGTAAAATTCAGCTTCGAAAGCATCTCTCAGTATTTTAACAATTTCAAATCTGCCGCTTTCGGTGAGAATTCCCGAAAAATATTTAGCCATATATGTGTCGTCTTCAACAAGTATCGTTCTTATCATACTTCGTTCTCCGTTTCGGGTATATTTAAAAGCAAAGCAAATCTCGGAGAAAACGCAGTAAGCATTTCCCCTCCGATTGCTTCAACGCTTCGCCTGAGGGATGACAGCCCGCTTCCCTCTCTGATTTTTTCTTTAGGTTTGTCGCCGTCATTGGTTATAGTGATTGAATAAATACCGTAATGCTTTTGTATATTCGCATTCATATGGTGTCCGTGTGCGTGTTTTACACAATTCGTAGCGCATTCGCGTATTGCCGATATAAATATTATTTCTATCGCAGGCCTGTTCGGAATATTTCCGTCGATTATCAGCTTTATTCCCATCTTTTCACAGTTTTTCACTTCATCGAAAATATTTTCTCCGCTATATACGTCGCAGTCCGATAGCATGCTGACGGTTTTGTATAATACATCAAGCTTTTTTTCGGCTTCATGCGGATTCTCCATTATATCCTGTATTGTAATCAGGCTTCTTCCCATAGTATCATGTACCCTGATTTTCATTTCCAGACTCTCTTTTTCACGTACCGCATCGGTTATATGTTCATACATGAGATTCAGCTTTCGATTGGTTTCCGTAAGACGTTTATTCTCACGCTCTAATTGTTCTTTTACACGATATAAATCGGTTACATCTTTAGAGGTAACCTGTCTCCAACCTATCTCACCGTCAACAACTATATTCTTGAAAACGAATTCTCTTATGCTCCCATTCGGAAAGAAAAACAATTCCGATGACAGTTCCCTTTCCATGGATTTATCATAATAGAAAGCCGCGTCGATTTCGCTTATAGTCTGCGGATAAGAACCGATCATCGTGTATGTCAATTCTCTCATTGTTTTGTTGCACAAAATAATTCTTCCGTTAGGGTCTGCAAAACAAACACCTTCCGAAATGTCGTTTATTGCCTCACGAATCGAATCCGGGGTAATATTGTCATTCGTTTTCCGCCGTTCTGTTTTAATTGATGTCAACAGATGCAAAAAGGTTAAACATATCGTTACAACAATCCATATATACGGTATTTCGCAAAAATATATCGGATTTTGCTCATTCGGAGGCAACACAAACAAAAGAAATGTGAGAAAAGCAATAATTATGTCTGACGCAATATATTCCCTTATGCTTGCCCGTCTGTTAATTCTGTATATAAGGAGCAACGATTCCCCTATAGTATTAACAAGAAGCAGTATCGAAAGCATAACGCGATAAAATTGCTGCAATGAGTAATAAGAAGTCATTATTTACCTCAAAATTCTCGAGAGTTTGGCGTATCTCTCACCTATTCAGCTGCATCATAATCAGCCATTCATTATCGATGTTCTCGATTGTTGCCTGCGGATAGATTTCACTCAGTTCATCCTGTTTTTCTTTACTCTCGAGTGAAACCGTAACTCTCATCTTTCCTTCAAGTTCGGTAAACCTCACATTAACGGCTTCCAAACTCAATAGCTTGTTTTCGATGCAGTTCTCGAAAAACTCATATACCGTCACAGCCGTATCGGCGTCAATCAAATCCCCAACATTAATAAATACCGTACTGCGAACAGAGAGAAGCTTCAGTATTCGCATTGTTTCATTGAAAGCACTCTCGATTTCGGATACCGCAATATTATAATTACGGTATTTTAAAAGCTCAAGATGCTTGCGTCTTTTTATGTAACAGCACAGCACCGCGATGTGAGCAAGTATATTTTTTGCATTATCGCTCATGTTGTCAACGGATTTATACTCTTTAACAAGTATGCCGATTTTATCGGTTTGTTTTTGCGTAACCTTTTTAAGCATATCGTACAGGAAATTCTCTTCTTCTGTTTCGCGCCGTAATTTCTCACGCTTATACTCATAGCTCAGGAGAGAATTTCTTTCTTCGAGTTCTTCTTTTGTTTCCTCAAGCGTCTCGTTTAGTTTAACGTATTCGGAAACATCATCAGTCCAAATCACATGACCGCCGTTTATAGGCATGTTATGCAAAATCAAGTCGTTTTCCAATCTCAGCGTTTTTTCCTCGGAATTTATAAGGTCATCGATGTTAAAGCAGGCTGCGTCAAGAGCCGAATAGCATATATTGTAATTACTATCGGTAATCTGTGCCGAACAGCCTTCAAGTACCTTAAACAATTCCGCATATCGTGTATTTGAGCCGATAATTCCGTATTCAATACAAACCTCAAAAAAAGAAGCATACAGCAAGCTCTGCGCAACGGTCAAATCTCCGAACAACAGCAGGAGCAGCCCTGCTTTTTTCCAGTACCCTATAGCGTACAGTACTGTAAATATACACGGCGCTATCGTCAATGCCATTATGATATTTCTGTTTTTTAATATTCGGTATTTTTTTATCAGTACCGCAAATGTAAGAAAGCTGCAGAAAAACCGCCATACAACTATTATATAAGAGACAACGGAATAACCGTATGAAAAATCGTTCCACTCGTAAAAGCCTTCACCCGAAAGAAAAACAAACACCTTTTGATGCAGGTCATTAGTCATTACGAGTAAAAACAAAGCTGTCGTGACATACTGCATTAAATATATAAACTTAGGATACTTATCCGATATCGGTTTGTCCAGCGCAAATGCTACAGAAACACCGTACATCGGAATAAATAAAATCGGTATGTAATAAAGATACCATATATATCTGTTCACCGCATATACGTCTATAAAAAAATATTTTAATGTACGCAATATCAGCCAGAAAATTATTAAGAAATCAATGGTTAAGAGCTGTTTTTGTATGTTAGGCTGAACAACCCTTTTTCTGAGTGTAATTCCCCACGCAAAGAATAATCCGATATAAAGCAGCGAACGAATAATTCCGAGAGGGCGATTCCATGCCTGCGGCAATGCATTGCTGACGCCGAGTACACGACACATAAAAGCTATGAAAACGGTGAGGCTGACAATTAAAATCGATTTAAATTTCCATGTTATGATATTCTTTTGTTCCATTTTTAGTTTACTTTAGTTATTTATCCGTTCCGATTTACCGAAATGACTTTCGGCGTAAATATATCTGTGTGCATTATATCAAATAATCAATAAATTTACAATATTACACCGTAAGATTTTAATGCAATTCGTTATATTATTTCATCCGTATAATTAATACAAATTATGAACTGCCACAGAAAAAGACAAACCATTTGTTGGTTTGTCTTTCGTTTTATTGAAAACCGTACTTCCGTTTTTTATTCGGGTGAATCCGTACGTGCATCGGGATTTGATACATTTGAAATATTGTACGGCGTTGTCTGATATACGAAGTAGTTGAGCCAGTTTGAAAACAGCAAATTCGCGGATGAACGCCATGTAACAATAGGTGCTTTTGTGTCGTCATCATTCGGATAGTAATTCTTCGGAACGTCAATCGGCAAGCCCGCATTCTTGTCGCGGCGATATTCCGCATCAAGAGTAAGCGGATCGTATTCCGCATGGCCTGTCACGAATATCTGTCTGCCGTGGTCCGCAATCATGGCATAAACACCTGCAATCGGAGACGACGCGAGAATCTTAAGATGCGGGCATGCTTCTATATCTTCTCGGCGGTTATATGTATGTCTCGAATGCGGAATCATAAATGTGTCGTCGAATCCGCGGAAAAGTATCGACCTTTTATATTCAACGGTATGCGGAAAAACACCGAACAGTTTATCGGACAGCGGATACTTGTCTATACCATAATGATAATACAATCCTGCCTGCGCGCCCCAGCAAATATGGAATGTGCTTGTAACATGAGTTTTAGACCATTCCATTATTTCGCACAGCTCATCCCAATATTCGACATCCTCAAAAGCCATTTTTTCTACCGGCGCACCCGTAATGACCATTCCGTCAAAGCTGCGGTGACGTATTTCGTCAAACGTCTTGTAAAACGCAAGCATATGCTCTTCCGATGTATTGCGGGATTTATGCGTATCGGTTTTTACAAGCTCCATTTGAACCTGAATGGGAGTGTTGCCGAGAAGACGCGCGAGCTGAGTTTCAGTTGTTATTTTAGTAGGCATAAGGTTCAGAATCACTATTTCAAGCGGACGTATGTCCTGCGATACCGCACGTTCCTCTGTAATAACAAATATGTTCTCATCTCTGAGCGTTTTAGCGGCAGGAAGAGTATTTGGAATTTTTATAGGCATATCATTTGGCTCCGATTCTCATTAATTTGATTGTCTTTGTTTGCCGTATTTGCTGTGTTTGCTGCATTTACCGCATTCGGGAAATCAGGCTTCAAGTGCCTGCTTAACATCCGCTATAATATCATCTACGTATTCTATTCCGACACTGAGTCTTACCATTTCGGGCAAAATTCCACCCGCAACAAGCTGCTCATCCGTAAGCTGCCGGTGTGTTGTACTTGCGGGATGCAATACACTTGTGCGTACATCGGCAACATGAACTACGATTCCCGCAAGCTTAAGTGAATCCATGAATTTCATTGCGGCATCGCGTCCGCCATTGACACCGAAGGATATTACGCCCGATGCTCCCTTGGGAAGATATTTTTCCGCAAGAGCATGCTCCGAGTCGTTTTCAAGTCCGGGATAGTTTACCCACTTTACCGCAGGATGTGACGAAAGCATTTTTGCGACCGCGAGTGCATTTGCGCAATGACGCTCCATACGCAAAGCAACGGTTTCCATACCGAGGTTAAGAAGAAAAGCATTCATCGGCGCGGGAGTCGTACCGAGGTCACGCATCAATTGAACGCGGGCTTTGGTAATATATGCGGCTTTGCCGAAGCTATCCGTATATACGACACCGTGATACGATTCATCGGGTTCGGTTAATTCGGGGTATTTGCCGCCGACCGTCCAATCGAAATTGCCGCTGTCGACAATCGCGCCGCCCACAGCGACAGCATGACCGTCAAGATACTTAGTGCTCGAATGTATTACGATATCCGCACCGTACTCAAACGGACGGCAAAGAACAGGCGTTGCGAAGGTGTTGTCGACAATAAGGGGAATTCCCGCGGAATGCGCAAGTTTTGCGAAACGTTCTATATCCAATACTTTTAATGCGGGATTGGCGATTGTTTCACCGAAAATCGCACGTGTTCTGTCATCTATCATTGCGGAAATTTCATCGTCCGACATATCGGATGAGGCGAATCTTACCTCAATACCGAGGCGTTTAAGCGTAACGGCAAACAGATTAATCGTTCCGCCGTAAATTTCGGAAAGACTTATGAAATTGTCACCCGCAGATGTAATATTCAGTATCGAAATAAGACTTGCAGCCTGTCCTGAGGACGTAATCATGGCGCCGACGCCGCCTTCCATTGCGGCAAGCTTCTTTTCCACAGCTTCAAACGTAGGGTTTGATATACGTGTGTACATATGACCGTCGGTCTTTAAATCAAAAAGGCCGCCCAGTGTTTCCGATGAATCATATTTATATGTCGTGCTCTGATAAATAGGAAGAACTCGCGGCTGACCGTTTTCGGGTTTGTATCCTTCTTGAATACACTTAGTATTGATATGCATAAAAGCCTCCGTTTCATTTAAAGCAGATTTTTTATAAACAACACAATGAAAGTCTTCGTCTTCATTATGTTGTTTGCCGATGAGATTTGTGTTATGTTTAATTATACCATAAAAAATGAAAAAAATAAAGTAAGAAAGCATCATTTGCGGTTATAAATATTCAATATATTTCGCATGATAATACAACAAAAATCATGGCAATACGCTGTAAATACTTACAGACGGTAATGTTATTCGCAAATATACCGCATGCCGATTCAAATCATATATGTGTATATGTGTGTATTTTTATACCGATTCTTTAACGCATGTGCGTCCGATACTGTCCGATGGTATTGTCGGAAAATCAAAATCGTGCGTCCCCGTGAACTTTAATGTCTCGATATCGAAGCCCGCCTCTTCACAGCTGTGGAAAACATGATTTTCACCTATTGTGCTGTATGTATAAGCGGACTTTGCTATTTGTCCGAGGCGAGCGTCTTTATTGATTATAACATTATTCTTTACAACACTAAATGCGGGATTAACCGGGAAATTCGGGTCGTCGGGATTTTCGAATGATGTTGTAACCTGCGAAAGTAAAGGATATTTTTTTGCCCACACCTCACTCTTATACGGAACCTTTCCGAGATTCACCCAAGCCTTCGCCGCGAGTGTGTCGACAGCCTGTCTGAACCAACCTCCGTGTACGAATCCGTCACGGCAGCGATCGTCATACAGTATCGGCTGAATCGATTCACCTATAATAATATTATCGTAAACAGCGTTTTCCCTGCCTCCGCCGATAAGAAAAGCGTATTTTCTGATATTTATGAGAATATTTCCGTATGCACTTTGACCCGAGAGTCCGTCATCCCAGTAAATACCGTCGGGGGTAAACTCATCACTTCCGATATTTCTGAGCAGATTATATCTGATTACCGTTCCGTGTCCCGCCCAGTCGAAGCCTGCGTATATTGCTCCCGCGTCGCTGGAATGATAAACCACATCGTGAATATAATTGTATTCTATTATGTGCTCATTGCCGTGGTATCCGATTGCCATGTGGGGAGAGCCGCTGATTTCGTTGTGTTCACAGCGATTTCCGACACCCTTCAATGTTATACCCGCTTGATATGTTTGGTATACCTCCGAAAAATCGTGTATGTAATTGTTGTATGCCGTATTATCACCGTGAGTCAGGTTTTCCCTGTCTCCGCCTTCCAATATTATACCGCCCTTTCCCGTATGGGAAATATCACATGATTGAACACGATTTCCGTTTCCGTTCAAAACAACCGCATTTCCTCCGACATTTCCGATTGTCAGGTTATCAAGTGTAATGCCGCTGCATGTACCGGCTATGGCATCGGTACGAGTGCAAACAAGTGTCAGACCCAAAAAGGTCATATTCTCCGCACCATCAAATTTTATAAGAGGCTTTTCGGAAAGCGATATTGAGAAAGTGCTGTCGTCCTTCTCCGGATACACGTACAAAAGTCCGTTTTCGCGGTCGAGATACCACTCTCCGGGTTTATCAAGCTCCTCGAGAACATTATATAAATAATATAAAGCTCCGCTTCTGCATCCGAATCTGCTTACATAGCGAGGAGATATTGCGCGATTATCGGTATCTATTTCATCAAGCGGAGAGGATGAATCCGCCCAATCCCAATATAGGTAACCGAAAATCCATGCGGTTTCGGGATTCTTCCATTTCTTAATTCTCTCGTTCGTATTGCCGTCAATGATGTATGTACCGCCTCTGTGGTTATTTCGAGCGTCCCAGTTTTTCCAATAATTCTGCGGCGGAAACTCCCCCACGTCTCCGACATCTTTAACCTGATCGATTTTCAAGTACCCTTCATTCGGATAGCGTGCCAGAGTCATGCGTTTATTCGACTCGAAAACCTCGATGTTGTCGCCCACCTGAGCGCCGTCATATTTTGATGCCGTATGGTAAGCCCCAATCGGGTATAAATTTCTGTAAGCTTCGGGGCTTACATTATATTTTTTTAAATCTATAACTCTTACCTTATTCGCGGCGTCTTTTGTAAGGCGGGCTTTTATCGATTCATCAGGTACATCGGTTTCATTATAATTTACCTCTATTCCTCCCGTCAATACCGCACAGTCATCGGAGTGATATGTTACACCGCTGTCCCTCTTGTCAAACACGAGACCGTCAGTACGATAATTACCTGCCGCAATCTCCACCGTAACTTTTTTCTCTACGCAAGCTATTTGACGAGCTCTCTCTTTTGCTTCTTCAATAGATCGAAACGGCGATAGAACCGTTCCGTCACCGCTTCTCGGGCATTTCGAATCAACATAAATTCGAATGTTTTCCATAAAAATTCTCCTTTAAAAAGATTTGTTATGCGTCCGCATCAGTTGAAAATATTATATCACAGCAAAGAGAAAATGTCACCTATTTCGAAAGTTATAAATTTAAGTAAGTGATGTAATCTTTTGACAATTTTGCGGATTGACATAAATCGCGGATTACTATATAATTTTATTTATATTATACTTTAACGCGAGGAAAGCAATGGATATTAACGATATTATTGTTCTTGATATAATCGACACAAACGAAAACGGAGTGGGTATCGCAAAAAAAGACAATGCCGTAATTTTCGTAAACGGAGCCGTTAAGGGGGACACCGCAGAGGTAAAGATTCTGTCCCACGAAAAAAACTACTACACTGCCGAAATAACAAGACTGATATCTTTGTCCGATTATCGTATAAAGCCAGAATGCGGCAGCTTTTACATTTGCGGAGGATGCACACTTGGAAACGTCAGTTACGAATATGAGAATATTATCAAGAAGAATACTGTAATATCGGCGTTCAGGCGCGCGGGTATCGACTATTCCATAGTAGAAAATACCGTATACTCTCAAAATCGTGCGAATTACCGCAATAACATTTCACTGCATTTTGACGGAGAGAAATTCGTCTATTATGCAAGTAAGACAAATGACTCTGTTGTGTTTTGCAGATGCCTGTTATCTCCGAAATCATTTTATGCAATTGTAGATTATGCTAATTCGCATGTTCAAAGCCTTATCAAGTACCATCCTCGTGAGATACACGTAAGAAACAATCACAAAGGTGACATTACACTTTCCGTATATACCGAAACGGCTGTCGATAAAGACTCAGCAGACAATATGCGGGCTGATTTTCAAAAGGAGTTTGCGAAAAATTCCGACATTACTTATAATGTTGCTTTTATATGCGATAACCACGGCTCTTCTTATATATATGACGAAATACACGGACTGAAAATGCGTTATTCATCGGAAGCGTTTAGGCAGGTGAACACCGAAACCTTCGAGATGCTGCTTGATATAGTTTTATCGTTCGCTTCAAAATGTACGTTTGATTTCGGAGCGGATTTATACTGCGGTTCGGGAATTATTGGCTTAACGATTGCCGAAAAAATGCCGCAGAAAAACTTCATAGGTATTGAAATTAATCCCGATTCGATAAACGATGCCAAGTACAACGCCGCGGGGAACGATATCGGCAATATAAAATACTTTGTAGGAGACTCATCGTCACTTTATAAAAGAGTAAATTCCGATGCTCTTCCCGAGCTTGTAATAGTCGATCCGCCGCGCGCTGGACTGTCGAAATCTTTATGCAATGACTTGGTCAAAATAAACCCTTCAAATATTATTTACGTGTCGTGCAATCCGCAAACGTTGGCACGCGACCTGAAATTCCTGACTCAAAACGGCTATAAAGCAGAACATGCCGTCCCCGTAAACCTGTTTCCGTTTACAAAGCATGTTGAGACGGTAGTATTGATGTCACGGAGCAAGGAATAATTGCCGAAAATCGTCTGTTTTAAGGCTTTTTTGCGCTAAATTCAGTCTTTCCGAATGCTCACTCAAGGTGCCATAGCTGTTCGCGGGAACATATTCTCGATTGTGAAAATCAGCTGTGAAAATTGAGTTAGCGGATTAGATGTTTTTCACGACAGCAGTTTGGCACACCCAACCCTAAAGGGTATGTCGGTGTGCGGATTGAATATCAGTTGTTTGTATAAATTAAAGCCCTCCAGGTCGTCGGTTAAGATGGTCGGGAGGGCTTCTTGTCCGCGTATTCACTTATCCTTCAATGTTCACGCTCAGACCGGATTTCAGCTCAACTGTGTAGCGGTCGGGCCAGACGGTGATTTTCCGCACCCAGCGCTTGACAAGTGCCTCATCAA
>CAZWLL010000040.1:0-20061 GCA_964634795.1 uncultured Ruminococcus sp.
TAAACAACAAGTTGAGAGCGAACACACATTAAATTTTATAATAAGATAATGAGTGGGGAATAATCTTCAACTGAGTAGTGAAGACAACCATCCCACTCTCGAGAATTTTCATGACTGAAAATTCTCCGTTCTTAAGGCTTAACAGTGAGGGGGGAATAATCTTCAGCCGAGTGGGTGAGACAACCATCCCACTCTCGAGAATTTTCATAACTGAAAATTCTCCGTTCTTAAGGTTCAACAGTTGAGGGGGAGTGATACGCCCCACCTTCGGCTTTATCACACAAATTATTGTCTTACAGCTTTTTTACGGAAATCGTTACGTTCTCGCCGTTGATGTCCCATTCCTTTTCGAGGTCGGCATTGTCTTCGTGCTCGAAAACGAGCTTGTCGCAGAGAACGCTTGATGTCAGCTCATCGGGAGATGCTTTGACGATATTCTCTATCTTTTCGCTTCCGCATATCGAAACCGCTATATGATCCGTAACAACGAAATCCGCTTCCTTGCGCATTGTCTGAATTTTCGAAATCAATTCGCGGATAAATCCTTCGGCTATCAGTTCGTCTGTGAGTGTGGTATCGAGAGCCGCTGTAATACCGTTGTCGTTTACGGTATAGAAGCCTTCCTTCTGCTTTACCTCGATAAGGAGATCGCCTTCCTCGAGAACGGCTTTTTCTCCGCCGAGATCGAGAGTAAGAGCTCCGGCAGACTTAAGCTCTGCCATAGCGGCGTTTCCGTCAAACTCATCATTCTGGAGAATGGAACGTATTTTGCCGAGAAGCTTACCGTACTTCGGGCCGACTGTTTTTAGGTTCGGCTTGAATGAATAAGATGACAGTGCCGACATATCATCTACGACTTTTACTTCCTTTACATTCAGCTCGTCGCGGATGATATCGGTGTAGAATGAGTCAAGGCTTTCGGCACCGTCTGCTTTTACGTAAAGTGCTGATAAAGGCTGACGGTTCTTTATGTTGGCACCGTTTCTTGCCGCACGTCCGAGAACTACGATATCAACGACCTTTTTCATATTGTTTTCGAGGTCTTTGTCTATGAATGATTCGTCAACCTCGGGGAAATAACAGAGGTGTACCGAAATAGGCGCGGATTTATCAACTGAGCATACCAGGTTGCGGTATATATCATCAGCCATAAACGGAACCATAGGCGCCGCTGTTTTAGCGAGTGTAACGAGGCAGGTGTAAAGCGTCATGTATGCGGCAATCTTGTCGTCCGTCATTTCGATTCCCCAATAACGTTCACGGCAGCGGCGCACATACCAGTTGGATAATTCGTCTACGCATTCGTAAAGGGCTCTTGCAGCTTCGGGTATCTTGTATTCGGAGAGATTCTTGTCAACCGCCGCTACGGTAGTATTGAGTACGGAGAGAATGTAGCGATCCATTACGGTCAGAGCACAGCTCTTTAAATCGTATTTTGTGGGATCGAATGAGTCTATATCAGCATAAAGTACATAGAACGCATATGTATTCCAGAGTGTGCCGAGGAACTTTCTCTGTCCTTCCTGAACGGCTTTTCCGCTGAATCTTGAGGGCAGCCACGGTGCACTGTTGGTATAGAAGTACCATCTTATTGCGTCAGCTCCGTAGGTGTTGAGTGCTTCAAAGGGATCTACGGCATTTCCTTTTGACTTGGACATCTTCTGACCGTTTTCATCCTGAACATGACCGAGGACGATTACATTGCGGTAAGGAGCCTGATCGAAGAGCAGGGTGGAAATTGCCATAAGTGAATAGAACCATCCGCGCGTCTGGTCAACCGCCTCACTGATAAAGTCGGCGGGGAACTGTCTTTCGAATACTTCCTTATTTTCAAAGGGATAGTGATGCTGTGCGAAGGGCATAGAGCCTGAGTCGAACCAGCAGTCGATAACCTCGGGAACACGGTGCATTTCTCCGCCGCATTTCGGGCATTTAAGCGTAACCGCATCAATGTAAGGACGGTGGAGCTCGATGTTATCGGGGCAATTTTCGCTCATTTCCTTGAGTTCGGCGATACTGCCGACGGAATGGCGGCATCCGCAGTCGGGGCATTCCCAAATGTTGAGAGGCGTACCCCAGTAACGGTTGCGGGAGATAGCCCAGTCCTGTACATTTTCGAGCCAGTCACCGAAACGGCCTTTACCGATTGATTCTGGAATCCAGTTTACGGTGTTGTTGTTCTTTATCAGATTGTCGCGAACGGCAGTCATTTTAATATACCATGACTCACGTGCGTAGTAGATAAGCGGTGTGTCGCATCTCCAGCAATGCGGATATTCATGCTCGAATTTGGGGGCATCGAACAGCTTTCCTTCTTTTTTAAGATCTTCGAGAACCAGCGGGTCGGCTTTCTTGACGAAAATGCCCTCGTAAGGAGTTTCCGCTGTGAGATTACCCTTTGAATCTACAAACTGTACGAACGGGAAATCATATCTGCGGCATACTCTTGCGTCATCCTCACCGAATGCGGGTGCCATGTGAACGATACCCGTACCGTCGCTCATAGTGACATATGTATCGCAGGTAACGTAATGTGCTTTTTTACCCTGTTTTGCTGCGGCTTCACCTGCGCATGCGTAAAGAGGCTCGTATTCACGGTATTCGAGAGTGCTTCCCTTCATTTCCTCGAGTATTTCGTATGCGGGAGCATCGTCTGTTTTAAGCTTTCCGAGAACGGTGTCGAGCAGAGCCTTAGCCATGTAGTATGTATATCCGTCGGCTGCTTTAACCTTTACGTATGTCTCGTCGGGATTTACGCAGAGCGCAAGGTTTGACGGGAGTGTCCACGGTGTAGTTGTCCAGGCGAGGAAATAAGCATCCTCGCCTTTTGCTTTGAATCTGACAACAGCCGAACGTTCCTTAACCGTTTTATAACCTTGAGCTACCTCCTGAGCGGAGAGAGGAGTACCGCAGCGAGGACAGTAGGGAACAATCTTGAAGCCTTTGTAGAGCAGGCCCTTGTTCCAGATTTCCTTAAGTGCCCACCATTCGGATTCGATGAAGGTATTGTCGTATGTGACATAAGGATGTTTCATATCTGCCCAGAAACCGACAGTACCGGAGAAATCCTCCCACATGCCTTTGTACTTCCATACTGACTCTTTGCACTGTTTGATAAACGGTTCAAGTCCGTATTGTTCGATTTGATCCTTTCCGTCAAGACCGAGCTTCTTTTCCACTTCGATTTCAACGGGAAGTCCGTGTGTGTCCCATCCTGCTTTACGCGGAACATCGCATCCCTTCATCCAGTGGTAACGAGGAATCATGTCCTTTATTACTCTGGTAAGAACGTGTCCGATATGAGGCTTTCCGTTTGCCGTCGGCGGTCCGTCGTAGAAGGTATACTCACGTTTGCCTTTGTTTTGTTCGAGCTGCTTTTCGAAAATTTTGTTGTCGTTCCAGAACTTCAGCGTTTCATGTTCACGCTCAACGAAGTTCATGTTGGCAGGCACCTTGTTATACATAATTCCTCCGATAAAGAAAGTCCTCAAATGATTATCGTATACGGTTATATCTTTATTTTCTCAGATAAACGATATATTCGAGGTTTCCTGAAATTGAAAATGACCTTAAAAATAAAAAAACCGGCACAAGTCCGGGAAAGCTCATGATATGAGCACAAAACCACTCGCACTGCAATGGAGCTCCCCTGTAACGGTGGGAATCCGTCTCGGTTAGCGTTTAATATACGATATTTAAACGCTTGCCTTGCAGCTCAGGAGTGATTTTCACGCGTACATGCTTATCGGTTTGCACCGTACACCGACTCTCTGCAAAGCATAATACCGCTACTCTTTCCATCATAGCATTTATATTATTTTACCACATAATTATATACCATGCGGTATGATTTGTCAATACATTTAATGTTTTATCATTTGTGTACAATATTTAAAATATAATGATTTTCCGCGGTATTTCTTGTTTTGGTTACATTAGTGTGATATAATTCAGATATGATTTAAGCAATCAGGTGGGACGGTTGTCTCACCTACTCGGCTGAAGATTATTCCCACTCAACTGATAAGCTTAAAGAACGGAGAATTTCCGTGCACGGAAATTCTCGAGAGTGGGACGGTTGTCTCACCTACTCGGCTGAAGATTATTCCCACTAAAAGAGAGGATGTGAATTATATGACTGACCGCAAAACGTGGAAGTGCGCTTTATCTGTCGGATGCGACGCCATGAACGAAAATTCATTTCGTGAGCTTGTCGAAATCGGCATACATGAGCTTGAGCTGTCATCGGGAAACCCGGCGCCTTTTTATGATAAACTTGATTTTACTCACAAGGCGGATAATATAGTTAAAACCGCGCAGGCTTGCGGGGTTAACATATCATCAGTGCACCTTCCGTTTTCTCCATTCGGGGAAATCGACCCTGCAAGCGGCGATGCCGCAAAAAGAGATTATGCCGTGAAAATTCAAACGGAGCTTTTGAAAGCCGCCGGAGATGCGGGAATAGGAATTGCCGTAATTCATCCGTCGGGTGAGCCGTACCGTGACGAAGAACGAGAAGAAAGACTGGAGTGGGCAATTGACACAATAGCGAGAATCTCGGACGCGGCGCACAATGCCGGTGTTGTATTGGCACTTGAAAATTTACCGCGCACATGTCTCTGCAGAACGCATGACGAGATGAGCCGCTTCCTTTGTGCCATACCCGAGCTGAGAGTTTGCTTTGACATGAATCACAGCCTTACGGAGCAGAATACCGAATATATATCGGCAGTGGCAGATAAAATAGTAACTCTTCACGTGTCGGATTACGACAGAGTTGATGAACGGCATTGGTTGCCCGGAAAAGGTGTAAACAACTGGGATGAAATCATATCGCTTCTCGAAGAAAAGAATTACTCTGGAAGGTGGCTGTATGAGCTCAGAAGCGGAGAGGGAGAATACCGCGATGTTTACGAAAACTATAGGAGACTGCTGTTCAAATGAAATGTGACGGCGTTATATTCGACCTTGACGGGACGTTGTGGGACGCGACAGAGGTAACCGCGGAGACATGGGTCGAGGTGTTGAAGCGTCACCCGAATGTCAAACCCGCACAGCCGCTTGATGTCAAAACCGTAAAAAAATACATGGGACTTACAAATGAAGAGCTCGCAAATATATTTTTCCCCGAGCTGTCGTTTGAAGATGCCTTCGGTATGATGAACGAAAGCTGTATGCTTGAGAATAAATGGCTTCCGTCAAGAGGAGGCAGACTGTATCCGCATGTTCGTGAAACTCTCGAGAATCTAAACAATACGGGAAAAGAACTGTATATAGTCAGCAATTGCCAGGATGGGTATATAGAGGCATTTCTCACGGCACACAAAATGTTTGATTTGTTTAAGGACTGGGAGTCATCGGGAAGAAGCGGCAAGAATAAAGCCGAAAACATAAAGGATATTATAAAACGCAATTCGATTCTGTCACCTGTGTATGTAGGAGATACTGTCAGCGATTCCATAGGCGCAAGGGGAGCGGGAATACCGTTCATTTACGCGAAATACGGCTTCGGAGAGGAAAACGGACGCGGAAAAACCGACGATTATGACGAAAGCATATACGATATCGCACAGCTGACAATTATTTTAAAGGAGCATAAACTATAATGCAAAACCACAATTTTCATACTCATTCACTGTATTCGGACGGAAAGTATACGCTGCGTGAGGTAGCGGATGCCGCGCTTGACAAAGGATTTACTCATCTCGGATTTTCCGACCACAGCTACGCACGCGTCGAGGAAGACTACTGTATGACGCATGAGGGAGAAATAAGCTACCGTGAGAAGGTACGCTCTCTCGCGGATGAGTACGGAGACAGAATTAAGATATACCTCGGAATCGAGCAGGATTCCGAATCGGAAATACCGGATTACGAATACGATTATATTATTTCATCGGTTCATGAAATGGCAAGACACGGCGAGAGCCTTCCTATAGATTCGTCCGCGGAGCTGCTGAAGAAGCTGGTGGATGATCTGTTCGGAGGAAGCTCCGATGATTTTGCAAAGGCATATTTCGATAAGGTTACGGATAATGTAGCGCGCAACAAGACGGACATAATAGGACATTTCGATTTACCCACGAAGTTTTCCACTATTCCCGAAACCGATAGCTATGTCAAGTACGCAATCGATGCGGTACATGAATGTATGAAGTACTGCGACCTGTTCGAGCTTAATACAGGCGCTATCGCACGCGGCTTGACTGTCCTTCCGTATCCCGCTGGATTTATACTCGATGAAATCGGCAAAGCGGGAGGCCGCATTATAGTTACATCGGACTGCCACTATAAGGAAAAGCTCACTGTGTGGTTCGACAAAGCCGATGAGTATCTTATGTCTTACGGCTTCACAGCAAATGACAACGGCTCAATCAACGAAAAAATAAGCGGAATAAGAATCTGGGAAAGCAAGAAATAATTCCGCATATTCGATCAGAGACATATAATTGCGATTCACTTACAATTTTACGATAACAAAGGAGGCTTTTATGGCAAACTGTCCTACACCGCATAATTCCGCGTCTGCGGGTGACTTCGCGAAAACCGTTCTGATGCCGGGAGATCCGCTCAGAGCAAAATTCGTAGCGGAAAATTTTTTAACGGGAGCTGTCCTTGTGAATAATGTCCGCGGAATCGGCGGATACACCGGTGAATATAAAGGCCGCCGTGTATCGGTAATGGCAAGCGGAATGGGAATGCCGTCCATGGGCATTTATTCATATGAGCTGTTCTCATATTACGGAGTCGAGAATATAATACGTATCGGCTCTGCGGGAGCTATAAGAGAGGATATACACCTCAGAGATATTGTGTTCGGTATGGGAGCATGTACGAATTCGAACTATGCATCACAATATCATCTTCCCGGAACATTCGCACCCATTGCTTCATATGACATATTAAAGAGAGCTGTCGCTGCAGCCGAAGCACTCGGAGTAAGGTATCATGTCGGAAACCTTCTTTCATCGGATACATTCTACAATGATGACTCCGACGCGACGGAAAAATGGGCGAAAATGGGAGTTATGGCAATTGAGATGGAATCGGCGGCGCTTTATATGAATGCCGCGAGACTCGGAAAACGTGCGCTCGCCATTTGTACAGTATCCGACCATATACTTACGGGAGAGATTACAACGTCGGATGAGCGACAGAATACATTTACGACCATGATGGAAATAGCTCTTGAGTGCGCGCTGACGCTTGATTGACAGACAGAAATCAATAAGCTGCGGGAGGTGGTTTTATGACGCTGATTGAGATTTTTTCAGGCTCACCGATAGAAAACTTCATATCGACACTTGCTCTCATGCCGCAGAAAACGGTGTTTATCTCGGCGGATACCAAAAAAGTGTGGAGAGAAATACCGCGATTCAAGCAAATCCTGAACGGAAGAGGTAAAACATGCGATATGGATGCGGTTAAAGCATCTAAAAACGATCTCGATGATATATGCGGTGTGCTCGAAAAAATAATATCCGATGAAAATGAAAATTACGTAGTCGATATATCGGGCGGAGACAGCGCCATACTTACGGCTGTCGGAATGACACTCAGTAAGATAAACAGCCGCAATTTGTTCGCATTCCGCATCAATCCCGTAAACAGAAGGGGAGTACTGTTCCGCTTCGGCGGTGAGAGCGGTACGGAAAAATTCGTTTTCGATTTCTCGTATAAAACAGAGGTTTATCTGACCTGCGAGGAGAATATAATTCTTCACGGCGGCAGCGTGTGCGGAAAGGGAGAGACATTCGACGCAGACAGTGATACGGCTGTGGATATTGAGACAATGTGGGCTATATGCAAACCCGATCCCGCGGGATGGAACGCGAAAATAGGAAGGCTTTCCGCGGAAACGAGCCGATACGGAGAAAGCGACATACGTACTATATCAAAGGATGCAATAGGTTCGGGCTCGAAAAATTCTGTGGACAAACAGCTGTGGAACTCTCTTGTGTCACATGGACTCATAATAATTGATGAGGAAATGTCACGCCGCGGAAGCTGGTTCTTCAGATATAAAAATAGAGTTACGGAGGAATGCCTGAACAAATCCGGCACTGTTCTCGAGTACAGAACATTTCTTGCTGGAATCCGTGCAATGCATGATGAAACACGTGTATACTGCAGTGTCGAGACGGGAATTACGATAGGCTGGGATGAGGAGAACGGAGGCTTCGGCGGTACTCAAAACGAGATCGACTGCATGCTGATGTGCGGAGTATGTCCTATATTCATTTCATGCAAGAACGGAGATATAAAAACAGAGGAGCTGTATAAGCTCGGTACGGTTTCCGAAAAATTCGGCAGTACATATGCTAAAGCCGTGCTTTTGTCTACGGTATTTTTCGACGACAGCAACAAAGCTCCGATAAAATCCGTTATGAAGCTGAAAAAACGCGCACAGGACATGAATATAAAGCTTATTTCAAAGGCGAATTCACTGGGAAGTAACGCGTTTGACAGCGCCGTGAAATCACTGAGAATATCATAAAACAAAAAAGCCGACTGGGTCGGCTTTTTTGTTTACAGTGGCTTAGCTAAAGCTTTGTTTGAAAATTCGCGTGTTCCCGTAAGCTCACGTATTACGGTAATATCCGGTGGGATTTCGATTTTTTCGTTTTCATCCTTCATTTCGATTTCCATTACCGCATACCCTTTCAGAGCATCTCCTCCGATTTCGTGTGGGTATACATCAATCTCGATAATGTGCTCGGCGTACGGAAAAGCGTACCTTGTTTTAGTCAGGGACGATACACCTTCTGTCAGCAGTCGGCTGTATTCTTCGGCTGTAATTTCGCGTTCGTCCTCGAACCTCGCCGTTGCGTTTTTTGTTGCGCTTACAGTACGCTTTTCCGTGTAGTGATATACCACACGATTGTCCGAGAGGACTGTTTTCCTTACTCTGCGTTCGGTTTCATTGTCGTATTTTTTCAGGTATGTTTGAGTAATATGGCGTTTTGTGCATTCACTATGCGATGATAACAGACTGTCGCTCGGCAGGACGATAAGAAATTTTCTTTCGATTTCAAGGTTTGTCATTTGTATGTTCTCCGTATGAAAGATTATTCGTGTTCCGAAAGCCATATTTTTACACGTGACTGGATTATGCGCGCACAGTCTTCGGCGTTTTTCGCGCCTCCCGTGAACGATGTTATTTCCTCGGTGATGATGTTGGTTACCTCAGCGGGAATTGCCTGTGTCATTGGTGAGCCGCATTCGTTATTCAGGTAGTCCATAATCACAGCTGTGTCGTCCTCTGTGAAGTATGTGAAAATTCCGGGATCTGTCATATCATCCTGTGTGCGCGGATTTTCCGAATCCTTTATGCCGTATGATGATCCGCCGCTGAAATAGAATTCGAATTCATAATCATAATACTTCTCGCATTGTTCTTCGATTTGCGATTTGATAACCGGAATGCCGTCGGAATACTCGTTCTCGACTGTTATTGCGGATTTTATAAAGTCCCACGCTGTGTCGGGATTTTCACTGCAGCTTGTTATAAGGTATGTCGAATCAGCTGCAATTGCGCCGCCTCTTGTATTTTCACCCGTTGTGGGATATCCGATTAACGTGTAGTCCTCAGTGTTGAAGACACATTGCAGCTCGATGAAGCTGGGAATAGAGTAATTATATGAGTTGTATAGGGCAACCGAGCCGTTCTGATACTGTGCGTAATAGTTGTTGTCGTCGGACTGAGATGTGTAATCAAAGTCCTCGGGGAGAGCGGCGATAAAGTTAAGAAGCTTGTAGAATGTTTCGTTTTCGAAATCGCATGTATTGTTTTCGAGATCTATAAACGAATTGAATGAGTCGCTGAAGTAGCTTAAAACATTGGACTGCGTAAGTCCGTACACGAGCGAGGTACCCTCGGGGAGTGACGCGGCGTAATCGAGCATTTCGTCAAGTGTCCATGAGGTAAGTCCGTTTAAGGTATCGGTCTTCGCGGCAAGTGTTTTTACATTAATCGAGGATGTGAGTCCCCACAGCTTTCCGTCGGATGTGGAGAAGGCACGAAGGACACTGTCGAGAATGTCATCCTTTTTCAGCTCCGAATCAGACGACAGATATGTATTGAGATCTACGAAAAGGCCCTTCGATACAAGATCGAACGCGGCACCGTAGCTGTAGCTGCTGATTACGATATCCGGTTTATATAGACCCGATGCAATGTCATTCACCAGTTTTGTCGTTCCTGCACTGTAGTCGATATCGGTATTATATTTTGTGTAGTCGGTGAGAACGATGCGTGTGTCTTTATGTGATTTATTATAATTTACTATATTTGAATAGTCGGTGTATTCGGATATAGCTATTTCAATAACGGTTACATTCGATAAATCGATGTCATCGCTCTTTGTGTATACATGCGGAGCGTCACCGATTGCGGAATAATCAGTTCCGAGAATCATATCTTTATTTATTATCGCGCAAACATTAAAATTGCTTGAGCTGATATCGGAGTTGGTGTAATTTAAGAGTATTTCATCGGTTACAGTGCCGTCATCCGATACGGTACAGCCGTATATACCGTTGCTCATAGTATAGTAATAATCATATCCGTCGGCGAAAAAAATCTCGTTTACGCTGTCATTATTAAAATATGTCGGTTCACCGAGAGACTGCGATGTCAAATCCAGCTTCGCGAATCCGTAGCCGTCGCTGAAGTACGATGCGACATATACGCTGCCGTCGGTGGAGGAACTCATTGACATTACCCAACCCGATAGCGGAACAGATGCCTTAAGCATGAAGTCGGGGCTTACAACGATGATTTCACTGTCGGCGGCGATGTAAATATTTCCTTCTGTGTCACATGTGAAGTATTGAATGTAAAACCAGTCGGAATCGGCGGATGTGCTGAACATTCCGCTTATATCATTCGATTTAACGATTTCATCCGTTGTCAGATCGTATTTGCATATACAGTATGTTGACGCATATGTTTTGCTGTCATATGCCTCGTCAATGTAATACAAAATGTTTCCGACAAGACATGCCTTGTCTATGTATGTGTTTTCGTTATCCGACATCATAAGCTGTTTTGTGTCGGTAAGCTTTAAGTCCTTGTCGTACCGACAGATTGCATATGAGTAACCGCCGTTTACGAAATTTCCGCTTTCATCGAATTCGGTGTCGTATTTGCTCAAAAGAAGACGAAGCTCTCCGTTTTCCGCGTCATAGCTCGGCTGACTGCCGGAGGTATATCCGTAGCCGTCTGGAACCTCGAGAACCGATTCGGAATATACGCCTGTGAGCACCGAGACTTTTTCGATCGCTTCACCGTCGGCGGCATTTGTGCTGTCCGCTGTGCTGTCGCCGCTCTTTGAACAAGAGGAAAATGACGCGGATGCTGTAAGTACAAGTATTGCGGAAATCAAGGAGAGAATTCTTTTATACATTTTTTTCTTCATATGTTTCTCCGTATAAAAATGACGTATAAATTTCACAACGCATTATATCATGTTTGCGGGATTAAATAAAGCTCTCTCCCATTAGAGTTTGATTAATTTTCTATACCGTAAAAAGCAAAATTCCGAAGACGATTCGCCTTCGGAACTTTTATAGATAAGAATTATGCTTATTTTATGCTTTTGAACGCCGCGTCCGTAGCTTCCATTTCGTACTGACGAGTATACAATGAGTGGTAATATCCTTTCTTTGCGAGAAGCTCGGAATGTGTTCCGGATTCTACAATCTTGCCGTCACGCACAACGAGGATAATATCCGCATTTCTTACTGTCGATAAACGGTGAGCTATCATGAACGAGGTTCTTCCCGCTATAACGGTTTCAAGCGCGTTTTGAATAAGCTGCTCGGTGAATGTGTCTATAGATGATGTCGCTTCATCGAGAACGAGTATTTTAGGATTGCAGAGAACGGCACGGGCGAATGAGATTAACTGCTTCTCACCTGTGGAGAGAAGATCTCCGCCTTCACCTACCTCGGTATCAAGACCTTTTTCGCTTTTCTCGACGATTCCGTCGGCGGATACGATTTTAAGCGCCGCCATTATTTCCTCATCCGTGGCATTCGGAGAACCGTATTTCAGATTGTCTCTGATTGTTCCCGAGAACAGGTGAGGTGTCTGGAGCACATAACCGATGTTCGAGTGCAGCCAAAGCTGTGATCTCTCGCGGGCATCGCGTCCGTCTATGAGAAGCTGTCCCGATGTCGGCTCGAAGAAACGGCATACAAGGTTTACGAGAGTGGATTTGCCGGCTCCCGTCTCGCCTACGATTGCCACATTTGTTCCGTGAGGAATTTTGAGATTGAAATGCTCGAGTATGTATTCGTCGCCGTCGGGATACTTGAAGGAAACATCCCTAAATTCGATGTCGCCCTTAATGTCTTCCCAGTTTTCCTTTTTGGGCGTGAACATGTCGCCGTACTTTTCGACAACTTCAGGTGAATCCGCTACATCGGACTCGGTGTCGAGAAGACCCGTGAGACGCTCGATATTTACCTGAATCATGATGAGCTGAGAAATCGAATTGATTATCCAGCGGATAGGAGACATGATGCCCATTGAGTATGACATGAACAGAGAAAGCGTACCTACCGTCATTACCTGTTCCTGAGTGAGGCCGCCGCCGAGCTTTAAAACAATTGCCAGAGCGGCGTACGATGCGAAATTAAGAGAGGACCAGAGGAAGCCGCGGTAACGGGATTCGTTTACCGATGTTTTCTTCATGTCGGAGGTTTGATCTTTGAATTCGGAATATATCTTATCTTCCGAAACGAGAGTCTTTATTGTCTTCGCTCCGGTTATGCCTTCGTTGAAGGTACCCGTGATGCGGGAGTTGATTTCTCTTATCTTGCGGTTTGCGAAGGTGAGCTTCTTCTGCATGAAGCACACAACGATTACGACTGCGGGAACTATTGCGAGTACAATGAGGGTGAGCTTGGCGTTTGTTTTGAACATTACGATAAGCGCGCCGAGCATGTAGGTTAGGTTCCAGAGACAGTCGAGAAGCGACCATGAAACGAGGTTGGCTATTTTGCCCGTGTCGCTCATTACTCTCGCGTGAATATAGCCTACGCTGTTCTGGTTGAAGTATGAGAACGACAAGGTTTGCAGATGGTCGAAGGATTTTTGCTTCAAATCTCGGCCTATATACATTTCGACACGCGTTCCGATATAGGTACTTCCGAGGTCCATACCCTTCTGAATGAGAATCAGAGCAATATAGAGCAGTACGAAGGTGCGGAGTGTGTCAAGCGTACCCTCGCCTATGTAGTGGTTTATTGCGTATTCCTGAAATTTCGGGATAACTATATCTATCAAAGATGCCCCTACTGCGCATAATATCATTATGATCATTACGGTCATGTACGGCTTCAGATACGGTATAATTTTCGGTATTCCGAAAAACTTAAGATGAGTTGTTTTGGTGGAGGTTTCTTCATCCATTAGTTATTTGCCTCCTTTCCGCTGCTCTCGGATTCAGCATCCGAGGATTGGATATCGTTTATTTTCTTATAAATTCCGCCTGCGGCGAGAAGTTCCTTGTGATTTCCCGCTTCCACGATTTTACCGTCCGCCATAACGAAAATGTTATCGGCTGACATAAGAGTCTGAATTCTGTGTGAGATAATGATAACGGTGGAATCGGAGGTTTTTTCGTGAAGGGCAGCGCGGATTTTCGAGTCTGTTTCACTGTCGACTGCGGATAAGCTGTCATCGAAAATCATAACGGGTGAGTTTTGTGTCAGCAGACGCGCGATAGCGGTTCTTTGCTTCTGACCGCCCGAGAGGGTAACACCGCGTTCGCCTACCATTGTCTCGTAACCGTTTTTGAAGTTTTCTATTGTTTCATCGAGACATGCTATTCTCGCGCCTTCACGTATTTCTTCTTCATGCTTTGACGGTTCGGTGAAGGTTATGCCTATGTTTTCTCTTAAGGTTCGGCTGAAAAGGAACGGTTCCTGAAGCACGATTCCGATGTTTTTTCTGAGAGAGGATGCTTTGATATTCTTTATATCGGTTCCGCTGATTGTTATTTTGCCGCAGTTGTCGGGAAGCTCGTAAAGACGGCAGAGAAGCTGGACAAGCGTGGACTTTCCGCTTCCCGTCATTCCGAGAATACCGACCGTAGTGCCTTTCTTTATACGGAGTGATATATCATCCAGTACCTTTGTGTCTTCGCCTTCTTTGTTTTCGTAAGAGAACGAAACATGGTCGAATACTATGTCTCCCGATGTGTCGCAGTCGACTGCGTTCGGAGCGTCATGCTCTTCCTCGGCGCTTGTGATGTCATCTATACGCTTAAATGAAATTCCTGCCTTGCTCATTTCGGATATAACTCTGCCGAGCTGTCGTACAGGCCATACAAGCATTGAGTTGTATGATACAATCGCAATGAATTCGCCGACTGTGAGATAACCCTTTACACAGAATACGGTACCGAAAATAAGAATAAGCATAACCTGTACGCCGGAGAGAATGTCACCTGTGGTCCAGAAAAGCGACATGAGAAATCCGAGGTGAACCCATAAGTCCGCGTATTTTTTGTTCTGAGCGGTGAATTTATCTACCTCGTATTTTTCACGTCCGAATGCACGGACAACACGAACTCCCGTGAGGTTTTCCTGCGCGATAGAGGAAAGCTTGCCCTCGGCTTCATCGCATTTCATAAATCCGCTTCCGATTTTTCCGTGGAATACGGTTGAGTATATCAGAATAATCGGAATTGCGCAGAGTGCTATGAGAGCGAGAGACGTATTAATGGAAAACATGAAAATCAAAGACATGATGATGAGAAGTACAGTGCTGATTATTGTGGTAAGCTGTTCCGAAAGGAAGGTTTTAACCGTTTCGACGTCGGAAGTGCAGCGCTGTATTATGTCACCTGTCTGATTGTTCATGAACCATGAGCTCGGCAGACGCTCTATATGCGAGAAGAGCTTATTTCTTATGTTCTCTACAAGAGTCTCCGAGCCTTTTCGGTTGCATACCTGCTCGAGATACTGGAACACACTGAGAAATAATGCCATGACAAGTATTGCCGCAGCGACAATCCAGAGATGTGATGAAATGTACGTTATGCCGCCGAGCTTATCGATAAAGGGGGAGATATATGCGGGAATTTCGCTGCCTCCGAGTACATTGTCGACGGTAAACGTAATGATTTTCGGGCATAGCAGTTCGCACAGTGAGGCGAGAAGTGAGAAAACTATGCATAGAACGAAATAGTGTGTACTGCCCTTCATAAAGCTTATGGACAGGCGCAGACTTGATTTACTGTTCTGCAGTTTGTTGTTTTTTTCCATGAATTTTGTACATACCCATGCGGTTGTGGACTACCGCGATCGATTGCCGGAGGAGTGGAGAAGTCCGGCTTTGTTTTTATGCTCAAAAAACGGCACTGAGCTTTCACGGCGACAACAGGATACCGCATTGAAAGGCACAGTAACCAGCGGTATTATAACACCGCCGCATAACCCTTGCAATAGCATTTAATAAACTGTAACATATTTGTAATATTGTAGTATCTTGACAAAACGCTTGATTAGTAGGATAATATAGTTAAGGTGTAAATGCGTATTTTTCATAAATATGAAGTTATGACTTATTGTATACTTAATAACAGAAAGGAAAACAAACATGGCAAAACAAGTCAAAAGCTACAGTGAGCTTAAGCCGAATCCGAGCTACGAGCTTATGTACGAAGAATATCTCGATGATATTCGTTCATCGGGCATTATTCTCAGACACAAGAAATCAGGCGCGAGAATCGCGGTAATGTCTAATGAAGACCCGAATAAGATGTTTTGCGCTGCTTTTCGTACGCCTCCGTCAAACAGCACCGGCGTACCGCATATCATTGAGCACTCCGTTTTAAACGGTTCCAAGCATTTTCCGTCTCGTGATCCTTTCATGCAGCTTGTAAAAGGCTCTCTCAATACATTCCTTAACGCAATGACATATGCGGACAAGACCTTGTATCCTGTAGCTACCTGCAATGATAAGGATTTCGGAAACCTCATGCACGTATACCTTGACTCCGTGTTCTATCCGAATATTTATAAGTATCGCCAGACATTCATGCAGGAAGGCTGGCATTATGAAATGGAATCCCCCGAGGATGAGCTTAAGGTCAACGGCGTTGTATACAGTGAAATGAAGGGTGCGACATCGTCTCCCGACAACGCGATGTGGGAAACCGTTGCATCAACTATGTTCCCCGATACCACATACGGCGTAAACTCCGGCGGTGATCCCGCTGTTATACCCGAGCTTTCGTATGAGCAGTTCCTTGAATTCCACCGCAGTCATTATCATCCGTCGAATTCCTACATATTTATTTACGGTAACTGCGATATGGATGAAAGACTCGAGTTCCTTGACAGGGAATATCTTTCCGATTTCGATAAAATAGACCCGCATTCCGAGGTTGAGCATCAGAAGCACTTCGGCACGAAAACACCGAAAATCGTTCATGAAAAGTATTCCGTCGGTCAGACAGACGCGGTTGACGGTAAGTCGTATCTTGTATTCGCATCCCTCGGCGGCTCCAATCTCGATGTTCTCGAGGCAAGAGCGGCATCCGTAATATCTTATGTATTGTTTAATGCCGAAGGTGCTCCCGTAAAGCAGGCACTGCTTGATGCGGGCATAGGTGAGGATGTGTTCGGATATTACGATTCACACGCAATTGAGGACACATTCGCCATCGCCGCAAAATACGCGAAATCCGAGGATTCCGAGAAGTTCTATAATATAATTATGGATACACTCCGCGAGCAGGTTGAACACGGCATAAGCGAAAAGGCAATTCTCGCTACAATAAACAGCCGTGAATTCGGCTTCCGCGAAGCTGATTACGGCGGATATCCGCGCGGACTCGATGTAGCGTCCGATATGCTTCAGGCATGGCTTTACGATGACAGCTGTGCTCTCACATATATGCACTTCCTTGATGACTGCAAAACATTGAGAGAAAAAATCGGCACAGGCTACTACGAAAATATCGTTAAAAAGTATATACTCGATTCCGATCACTGCGCGCTCATTACCATAGAGCCCGAGAGAGGCCTTAACGATAAGAAGAACGAAGAATTGAAGAATAAGCTCGAGGACTACAAGAAATCTCTTTCGAAGGAAGAAATACAGAAGATAGTTGACGATACGCACGCACTTCGTGAATATCAGAATCAGCCTCCGACAGAGGAAGAGCAGAACTGCATTCCTTCTCTGGAGAGAAGCGACATTTCGCGTGAGGGCATTCCTTACTGCAACGAGGAAACCACCGTCGGCGGATTGAAAACAATTTTCCATGACGTTGACACAAACGGCATAACATACGCTAACCTGTACTTCAATATCGGAAAGATTCCGCATGAGTATGTACCGTACCTCTCGATTCTCGGCAGTGTACTCGGCAGAGTAGACACGGCAAACCATACATATAATGAACTGAACTTCGATAAGCTGATGAATCTCGGCGGAATCTGGTTCGGCGCCGCAACCTATACCAAATACAAGACTCTCGACGATTATATCCCGCTCTACGGTATATACACAAAGATGATGTCGGATAAGACCGATTATGCGCTTGAGCTGGCAAAGGAAATCGTACTTACATCAAAGCTTGACGACAAGAAGAGACTTCATGATATTCTCGCCGAAACAAAAGCAAACAAGAGAAACGATATTATAAACAGCGGAAACTCCGTGGCAGGCGCAAGAGCACGTTCCTACTATTCGAAGGTCGAATGCTATTACCAGGATTTGGGCGGAATCGATTTCTATCTCTTCCTCGCGGATTTGCTTGACAACTGGGATGAGAAGGCGGACGAATTCATCGAAAAGCTCACAGCTGTTAAAAATTACGTATTCAATCCCGCAAACATGTTCCTCGACCTCGCGTCAGATAAGCTCGGCAGAGAAATCCTCGACGCAAAGCTTCCCGAATTCGCTGAGGCAATCGGAGAGGGCGAGCACAAGTCTCTCGGAGAATTTGTCGATTACATTCCCACAAGAAAGAACGAGGGCATTCTCATTCCGTCACAGGTACAGTATGTAGCTCAGGCGGGCAACCTCGGCTTCGACGGAATGACATACAACGGAACATACAGAGTAGTACAGTCCGCTATCAATATCGATTATATCTACCAGCAAATCAGAGTTAAGGGCGGAGCTTACGGCTGCGGCTGCGGCTTCGATTCGAACTGCGACAACCTTACTTTTACCACATACCGTGACCCGAAGCTCAGCGAAAGCTACAATGTATTCAAGGGTACAGGCGAATTCATAAGAAATTACGACTTTAATGAAAAAGAGCTCACAAAGTTCATTATAGGCGCGTTCTCAGGCTACGAAAGACCCATATCCAATGCGGGCCGCGCGAGACGTTCATTCAATGCGTATATGACAGGCGTGACATACGAGGATGTTGTAAAGGAAAGAGCGGAGATGCTCGACATTACCAAGGAACAGTTTAAGGCATCGGCTGAGGTATTCGACAAGGTTTGCGCTCAGAACTACATATGCACAGTCGGAAACGAAACAAAGCTTAAAGAAAACGCGGCACTGTTCGACACGCTTATCACAATCAACTGACGTGAAACGGTGCGAAAACTGTTTCGTGTAAGTTGACAACTGTACTTGAATGTATGAGTTTGTAAATTTCCATTATTTTTATGCAATGCTATTGACATTCAAACGGTTGATGTGCTACAATTACATTGTTCAAGGTGGGCGGAGACTATTTTTTCGTTCACCGACAATATATATAATTTTATATTTACTTTAGAAGGAGTGACTTTTAACATGAAGAAGTTACTTGCAGTTATTTTAGCTGGTCTTATGCTTGCTTCAGTTGCTGTTACAGCATCCGCTGATGATCTCGCAAACTATGCTAAGGACGCTACCGCTACCGAATGGGTTGCAGGCGAAACAGAAGGCACAACATGCATCGAATTCGACCTCGGCGCTATTAAGCCTCTCGGATACTATGAAATCACATGGGGCGACAAGGTTCCTTCCGATTTCGTAATCTCCGCTAAGTCCGCTGAAAGCGACGGCTACAGCGATCAGACAACAGTTACAGGCAACACAGACGCTACAACTGTTATCGAGCTCACACCTTACACCTCTCGTTATGTAAAGATTACCGTAACAGGTACAGATACATACGAAGTTAAGAGCCTCGTTGTTCGTAAGACAAAGGACGAAGTTGCAAACACCAACACAAGCTATCCGTCATCCGGCATCACAGCTCCCGAAGGTTCCACAATCATTACCGGTACAATCATCGGTAACGAAACAGGTTGGGGCGACAACGCCGACACAGGCGCTAAGGCTGCATTCGACGGCGATATCAACACATTCTTTGACCCGCTCGGAACAGGCGACGGCTACTGCGGTATCGACGCAGGTACAGAATATGTTCTTACAAAGATAGCTATTCACCCCAGAGACGCTCAGCTCGCTCGTTTCTACGGCGGATCCATCCAGGGTACAAATACTCCCGATGATGAAAACAGCTGGACAGATATTTGGGTAAGCGTTGAAGAAGCTACAGAGTGGACATGGTACGAAATCGACCAGGCTGATTTCGACGAATCCGGCACAGCTTATCGTTACTATCGTTACTACAACATGCTCAGCCATGGTGACGTTGCCGAAGTTGAACTTTACGGTTACACAACATCTCCCGTTGCAGCAGTAGAAACAGAAGCTGAAACAGAAGCAGTTGTTGAAGAAACAGAAGCTGTAGTTGAAGAAACAGAAGCAGTTGTAGAAGAAACAGTTGAAGAGACAGTTGAAGAAACTGTTGAAGCAACAACAGAAACAGCTCCTCAGACATTCGACGCAGGCGTTATCGCAGCAGCAGCAGCAGTTATCTCCGCAGCAGGCTACGCTATCTCCAAGAAGAGAAAATAATTCGGACATAAGATTGATTAAATAATTAATTAAATAATCAGAGGAACCGACGGCTTGCCGTCGGTTCTTTTTTTGCGTATATTGCATTTCATATAACTAATAAATAGCAAATCATGTGAATATCAACAAAACAATTTTGATTAAATGTAAAAAAACTTGACAAG
>CAZWLL010000041.1:0-8039 GCA_964634795.1 uncultured Ruminococcus sp.
TGATAGACAACGCTCTCGCGAAAATCGCCGAATATTACGGTGTGGAAGAATAATGAAAATCCGCAAAGTGCATTGGAGAGCTTTCAGAAGCTGCAGGCCAAGTTGGTAAAATGAGCGAAAAACACTTGACACCAAATGCGATACCATGTATAATATAGGCAGGAGGGATAACGATGTCGAAGTGGGATAAACTATTAGAGAAAATCTGTTCTCTTAGTCGTGACCTCCGGTTTGACGAGCTGCGCAGAGTTTTGGAATCCTATGGGTACACAATGAATGCGCCCAGGAGCGGCAGCAGCCACTATACATTCCGAAAGCCCGGATGTCAGCCGATTACGATACCAAAGCATGAGCCGATTAAGAAGGTTTATGTTGAAATGGTAAAGCAAATTGTTGAAAGTGAGGTTGCCAATGAAAACATTGAATGAATACCTTGCCCTGCCTTACCGCATGGAGATTGTAGAAGACCGCAATGAAGGCGGTTATGTAGTTTCTTTTCCGGAGCTTCCCGGATGCATCACCTGTGGTGAGACTGTCGAATCCGCTGTTGCAAACGCCGAGGATGCAAAACGGGAATGGATTACTGCGGCTTTGGAAGATGGAATCACAATCCATGAACCGGATGACTTGGAGAACTACTCCGGTCAATTCAAGCTCCGCATCCCGAAAAGTCTGCATCGCTCCCTGACCGAGCACGCCAAGCGTGAAGGAATCAGCATGAATCAGTATTGCGTATATCTGCTCTCAAAAAACGATACAGCACTTGCCAAGTGAGTCTGCGGGCGTGGCAACACAATGGTAAAAAAATCAGATAGCCGAAACTATCCGAATAATTGAAGTAATGATAAGAATCCAAGCTAAATTTTATAAGCAAACTTGTTTACCATGACCGGAAATTCTCCGCTCTTTCGGCTTAACAACAGAATTGAGCCGTGCATATCAGTATGTGCGGCTTTTTCTGCGCTTGCGGCAATAAATACAACTTTTCGCGGCTGCCCGTCGTCTGTGTTTGTTAATTCGATATATTGCTTATATGTCTTGAATATGATAAAATTGTAATATTATTTGAAGCGTTTTTACATTTAATTTACAGGAGGAAAAATGAAAAAATATCTTGCACTTATTCTCGCCGCGCTTATTTTGACGTCTGCCGTTACATCATGCTCGAACAACGCGTCTGAGGAAACAACTGCCGAAACAAATACCGCTGACACAGTCGAAACCGCCGCGGAAGCCGAATCGACAGAGGAAACCGAGGAAGAAACAGACGACGGAAACATCCGCTCATGGGAAGGACTTACCTTTGACGGAACGGAAATAAACATTGTCGGCCGTACATCCGAAGACTACTCTATAGACTTCTACGCCGAGGAAATCACGGGTGAGGCTGTAAACGATGCCGTATATAACAGAAACTCAAAGGTTGACAACGACCTTGACGTACATGTAAACTATATCAACGGCTCGGACGACTACACAACCTTCTTCGCAAACGTAAGAAACAGCGTGAGCGCCGCCGACGGAGCATATGATATGGTATCATCATACGCATACTTCGGTGCGGCTCTTTCGCTTGAAAAGCTGTACACAAATCTCCACACACTGCCGAATGTAACCCTCTCGAACTCATGGTACAACCAAAGCTTTGTTAACGATATGACGGTAAACGGTCAGCTCGACTTTGTAATCGGCGACCTTACTCTTACCGCAACGGACAGAATGATTATCACATTCTTCAACAAGGATCTCGCGGAGCAATGGGTTCCCGGCATCAACCTTTACGATGTCGTATACGAGGGCAAATGGACAATCGACTATCTCTCAACCCTTATTTCGGGTATATGGGAAGACTCAAACGGCAGCGGTGAGCTTGATGCGGACGATGTTTTCGGATTAGCATACATTATCGGCTCGGTTCCGACCGACGGCTTGATTACATCTCTCGGTGTTCACATGACCGACAAGGATTCAGACGGAAACATCTATATCAACCTTTACAATGAAAACTCCAACACGGCGTTCGAAAAGCTTATGGATCTTGTGTACAACAATGCCGGTGTCGGCAGAGGCATGGATGAATCCTTCAAGAACGGAAAAGCAGTGTTTACTATGCATTTGGCAAACTACGCTAACTCTCTCCGTGATTTTGAGCCTGACTACGGTGTTCTTCCCCTGCCGAAGCTCAACGAAGAACAGGAAGGCTATTACACCACATCACAGGACGCATACGATATAATCTCAGTTCCCACAACCTGCACGCACATGGAAGCTACGGGCGCAACACTGGAATATCTCTCCGCCCTCTCACAGAGCGACGTATATCCCGCATACTTTGAGACAACCTTCCAGAAGCAGTACATGAGAAGCGAAGAGGACGCCGTAATGTTCGACCTTATCAAGAGCGGACTTGAATTCAACTTCGGTACCTTCTACTCAAACTGCATCGGAAACCCCGTATGGACATTCCGCGACAGTATAACCTACAGCAGAAACTTCGCTACAGAATACCGCAAGTCTGAAAAGCTCTACAACAAGCTTCTCAACAAATTCGTGGAAATGATGGCGGAACGTTCTGAAAGCTGATTTTGACAGTCATAACAGCTCGGATTAAATAAAAAATTAAAAGGCTGAAGCGTTAATGCCATTGCATTAACGCTTCAGCCTTGTTTTATGCTCTGTTGTAGCTTCCGAGATACGAAAACTCTTCACAGCAGTCACCTATCGTCGATATCAGCTGCGCAAACCTGTCCGAGTACACCTGCGTCTCGAAATCGAGGAAAAAGCGGAACTCAAAATCCCTGCCTTCAATCGGACGTGAGATTATGCTTGTCAAATTAATTCCGAGTGCCGAAAAACGTGACAGCACCTTAAAAAGCGCTCCGGGCTTATCGGGAAGAGTCAGCATTACCGTCGTCTTGTCCGCTCCGGGATAAATGCGCACATCCTTCGTTAAGCAGATAAAACGGGTGTAATTGTTGTCGTTGTCCTGTATATCCTTCGCAAGCGGTACAAGTCCGTATATATCCGCACAGTCGCGCGACGCTATGGCGGCTATGTCATGCCGTCCCGATTCCTTTACGTATCTCGCCGCCGCGGCGGTATTCGGAAAATACGACACTTTGACGTTTCCGAGTGACTCTATATATCCCGCGCATTGGTGTATAGCCTGCTCGTGAGATACAACCTCTGAAATCGATTTAATGTCGGCACCGTCACACGCCAAAAGTGAATGCTCTATTTTCAATCTTACGGAACGGCATATGTAAAGTCCGCATGTCTCAAGCTCCTTGTAGACATCCCCCACAACTCCCGCGGTACTGTTTTCTATCGGCAGTACACCGAACTCGGCGTAACCATCCTTTACCGCACGTATAACATCCCCGAACGAACGAACAAAGCTGATATTCGGCTCGGCAAACATTTTTCTCGCGGCTGAGGCGGAATACGCACCGTCTATTCCCTGACACACAACATGCGCGGATTCGGGAAACAAACGGGGAGTATCCTCTATCGCACGTGATATCACATCATATAAGCTGTTTTTCGGCTTAATAAGACTGTTCTGATACTCACGCGATAGCTCGAATAAAAGCGAATACAGCTCCTTTGTGTATCCTCCCATCTCCTCTCCCGCAAGAGAAGCGACAGAAAGAAGCTTTTTTTCTTCCCTTGCGGCATCATATACGGGCAGTCCGTTTTTCTTCTTGTACTCCGCTATTTCAGCCGCCGCTTTCATTCGATCGGTAAAGCCTTTTATAAGCATCGAATCAGCCGCGTCTATTTTCTCACGCAGCTCACTGAGTTTTTCATCCATTTTTATTTATCCTTATGTTATTCTTCGGCTGTTTCCGCCTTTGTTTCAACCTCTTCGTTTGTCAGCTTCGGCTTGAACCAGCTTTTTTCGTATTTAATCGCTATGTATCCTATGGCGGATGACACAAACGCACCGATAGTGTCGATAATTATATCCTTCATCGTGTCGCGCAAAGCATCGTGCCCTATTAGCTCGACTCCGTCCGCCGTGATAAATTTCTGCATGTTGAGACCGAGCAAACCGTCAAAGGTAAACTCGTATATCTCCCATAAAGAGCCTATAGTCACCGAAAAGGTAAACGCGAAAAGCGATATAAAAAACGGCGACAGCTTTACTATCACGTGCTCGTCACGATTCAGAATGTATACAACCATTAATCCGAAAAATCCCGTCATCATACTGCTCATAGTGTGCAGAATACTGTCCCATCCCGGAATGACATAGTAAAAGCTTCGTACCTCCCCGAGGAATATCGCACAGTATAAAAACACTATGTAAAAGGTATACAGCATCGCGGGTATCTCGAATTTGAACTTTTTCGCCAAAAACGTCGGAATATTGATAACAAAGCAGCCGAGAAGACACTCTACAATCATCAGTACATAGTCCGCGTGTGAATGATAACCCGCCTCGTTTTCGTTTGCACTGTCAGGCAAAAAAATCATTCTCAATACTACAAATATTATGGGAACGATAAAGCTTGCCAGTGTCAGGGTGTACATTATTTTATTGCGTCTGACCGCAATAGCCTCCCTCTCCTCCGAGGTAAGCACACGTACGCTTTTCTTCATAACGCTTCCTCACTTTCCATAAAACGCAATGCAAACCGTATAGAACTGTATCTCCACTACTAAGCCAAAGTTTATCCGCCGACAAACCTACACCAAAAGTACGGAGTTTATCCGTTTGCCGACAGGCAATCTACAAACATCTACGGTGTTTGTAGAAGGATAAACTCAGGAGACGGGTTTATCTCTCTCCTACTAAACTAAACATTATCCCGCCGACAAACCTAAGCTAAAAGTACGGAGTTTATCCGTTTGCCGCAGGCAATCTACAAACACCTACGGTGTTTGTAGAAGGATAAACTCGGGGAGGCGGTTTATCTCTCCACTACTAAACCAAAGTGTATCCGCCGACGCTATTCAAATATTGCCCTAGTCAGCTCTTCCGAATCGGTCTTGTAAATCATCCCGTCAAATTTGCTGAGTGCCTGCCGTACACTCTCGGGAGTGAACTCGCACCCCGTGAGAGCTTCCTCTATCTCCTCCGCACCGACTCCCGCAAAGAAATCACCCTTTATGCCCGCTCCCGTGATCTTGCCGTGATATACGGAGTATCCGAGAGTAAAGCTTCCCGCGGGAATGTGAAACGTCTTCTCAATGTCGAATTTCGGTGACGACGCGTATATGAATTCCTCACTCGCAAACTTGTCATGAGCTATTTCCTCAATTCGCGCACAGTCAACATCAGTCAGCTTGTATTCACCTTCGGTGAGCCTGTTCACTATTATGTCCCTGAATTCCTCATTCGTCAGCGGCGACACAAGATTTTCCGATATGTTCGTCACTCGCTGCCTAACCGACGACAGCGCCTTCGACTCAATCTTGTATGGATTCGGCGTCGAGGAACGTACAAGCTCGTCTATATCTGTCGAGAATAAAAGCGAACCGTGATGAACCGTCATTCCGCCCTGCTTGTACTGCGTGTTTCCGCTGACCTTTCTGCCGCCTACCGTTATGTCGTTTCTGCCGGTGAGCGCCGCATCTAACCCGAGAGAGCACAGTATTTCCACAATAGGCCCGATAAACTTTTCGAACTCTATCTCTATACCGCTCGATTTTGTAATGTACGAAAACTGCCAGCCGCCCATGTCGGTGTAAATGCATCCGCCGCCCGACAGCCTCCTCGCAATCGTTATTCCGTGCTCACGCGCATATTTTGCGTCGATTTCCTCAAGCGTGTTTTGAAACTTTCCTATCATAAGCGTGGGAGTAGTGCGCCATATCATAAATATGTCGTCATCCATTATGTGCTCATGCGCAAAATAATACTCAACGGCAAAATTGTAAAAAACATCCGTCGATTCAGTGTTAATGTATATCATTTTTCCCGCACACCTTCAAGTGCCTCCGCCGCAAGATATGAGCTTCTGACAAGAGGCGCGCTTACTACATACTTGATTCCGCAGTCAAGCGCGATTTTTTTGTAATTTTCAAACTCTTCGGGCGTTACATAGCGCTGAAGCGGATAATGATCGCTTGACGGCTGCAAATATTGGCTGATTACGAGAATATCACACTTAATCTCGCGTAGATTCTCAAATACCTCTCTCAGCTCGTCATCCGTTTCTCCGAGTCCCAGCATAATTCCAGTCTTCGTGTATGACGTGCCGTATTCCTTAGCGGCTCGAAGAACCTCAAGAGAACGAGAATAAACAGCTCCCGGACGCACAGCCGAGTAAAGAGACGGAACGGTTTCTATGTTGTGGTTCAGCACATCGGGCTTTTCCGCCATAACGGTACCAAGGGCCTTCTTGTCACCCTTGAAATCGGATATCAATACCTCTGTCGTAATCTGCGGACAGCTTTTTCTGACCTCACGTATTACCTCGGCGAAAACTCCCGCGCCTCCGTCGGGCAAATCATCGCGCGTCACACAGGTTACAACTATGTGGCGAAGTCCGAGCTTCTGCGCCGCCATTGCTATGCGTCTCGGCTCGTCGGGATCAGGAGGAAGAAGCTCCCCCGCCTTTGCGTGCGGAACATCGCAGAACGCGCAGTTTCGCGTGCATTTCGCACCGAGTATCATGAACGTCGCCGTCTTGTGCCTGTAGCATGTTCCGAGATTCGGACAGCTCGCACTCGTACAGACAGTATTCAGCCCGAGACTCGACATGAGCTGCGCAACCTCACGTGTCTCGGCGGCATTGTAACGTACCTTCAGCCATTGCGGCTTTTTCATGTCGGGCATATCACTCACCGTCAGCCTCTGCATACGCTATTATCTTGCCGACAGGTACATCGTCGCCTTCCTCCGCCTCAAGCGACAGTATTTTCATGTCGCTCATAGCTTCGATTTCACTGACTACCTTGTCAGTCTCAACCTCAAATATAACGTCTCCCGATTTTACCTCGTCTCCCGGCTTCACACACCATGTGCAGAGTACTCCCGATTTCATCTCGGGTCTGAGTGCGGGCATCGTTATTTCAATCTTCATCTTATTTTCTCCTTTTCATTCGAAAATATCTTTTATCAGTCTTTCAGCCGTGTTTACCCCGTAATTTCGGGAAACAGCCTCATATATCTCACTCGGTATGAGCCGCATTCCGTTAAGCACCGCGGAATACTCCCCCGCCGAAATTATTACTCCGTTTTTCGCGGTGAGTGTTATATTCTCACCATTCAAATCAAACCTCGGAGATCGGCCGAAAATCCAGTCCCACGTGCGGTATTTTTCATCCGCCAGCTTTTTTATTATATCGTTTTCCTCACGCGAAAACGTTTTCTCCGATAACGTAAAATACTTTCCGAGTCCGTCCTCAAAGTCCTCCGCAGTCATGCTCGGAATAAATTCCGATACGTTTCCTACAGGCGAGGGATTGCTCTTTACCGCCTTCGAAACAGCCTTTTCTCTCGCGTGAGAGGTTACAGTCGAGAGCACACCGAGGTCGGCATCGAAAAGCAGCGTACCGTGGTGCATAACCCTGCCGCGATGTACAGCCTGCGCGTTGCCGCTTATCTTTTTTCCCTGCACCGTAATGTCAAATGACGAGCCGAGCTCCGCCGGTATTCCGAGAGTACGCAAAAAATCTCTTACCGGAACGAGAAAACGGCTGTAATCCGTACTCTCTCCCATGTCGGAGAAAAACGAAAAATTAATGTTGCCGAGATCATGATATACCGTCCCGCCGCCGCTGTTTCGCCTGTATATCGGTACCGCATATTTCTCACATTGCGTCAGAGATACCTCTCCGTATGCGTTCTGATTTTTACCGATAATAACGGAGCGCTCTCCCCTCCACAGCATAATGTATTCATCTGAGGTATAGTTTTCGAGAATATACTCCTCCGCCGCCAAACAAAACGCAGGATCGTGGGAATGAATTAATATACGTATCATACTTAAAATTTCAATACAGCTTATCGTCGCACTGCTTAACTATAGTTTTACATCACATCAGTGAAGTTAGGATGATTTCATTAAATCAAGAGCGGGGTGTAT
>CAZWLL010000041.1:8139-14472 GCA_964634795.1 uncultured Ruminococcus sp.
AGCATATCCCCGCTCACTAGTCCGGATTTCTCTCTCCGAGCACTACACGATATTTCTGGTAGAAGCTCTCGTAGTAGTCTCCGTCGAGAGCATCGCGTATCTTCTGCATAAGCTCATTGTAAAAATATAAATTGTGCATAACCGCAAGACGCATTCCGAGCGCTTCCTTCGCCTTGATAAGATGACGAATGTACGCCCTCGAGTGGTGACGGCATGCGGGACAGCCGCAGTTTTCGTCTATCGGACGCGGATCGTTCAGGTACTTTTCGTTTAAAAGATTCATCTTGCCGTTCCACGTGAAAAGATTGCCGTGACGCGCGTTTCTCGACGGCATAACACAGTCGAAAAAGTCTACTCCGCGGTGAACTCCCTCTACTATGTTCTGAGGCGTTCCGACTCCCATAAGGTACCTCGGCTTGTCCTTAGGCATGTACGGCTCAACCGCCTCGATTATGCGGTACATTTCCTCCGTCTCCTCACCGACAGCCAAACCGCCTATCGCGTATCCGTCCGTGTCAAGCTCGCGTATCTGCTCCATGTGACGTATTCTGAGATCCGCGTATGTGCTTCCCTGATTGATTCCGAATAACAGCTGGTGCGGATTTACGGTGTCCTCAAGTCCGTTAAGACGGCTGAGCTCGGTCTTGCAGCGGAGAAGCCAGCGTGTAGTTCTGTCGCATGAATTCTTTACATAGTTGTATTCCGCGGGGTTTTCTATGCATTCGTCAAATGCCATGGCTATTGTCGAGCCGAGATTGGACTGTATCTGCATCGACTGCTCGGGGCCCATGAATATGCGCTTTCCGTCAATGTGAGACGCGAAATATACGCCCTCTTCTTTAATGCGTCTGAGACTTGCCAGGGAAAATACCTGGAATCCTCCGCTGTCCGTAAGCGTGGGTCTGTCCCATCCCGTAAATTTCTGAAGACCGCCGAGATCGTGAATCAGTCTGTCACCCGGTCTGATGTGAAGATGATATGTGTTCGACAGCATTACCTGACAATTAACATCCTTTAAGTCGTATGCCGATAACCCGCCCTTGATAGCGGCACTTGTTGCCACATTCATAAATACGGGAGTTTCTATTGTGCCGTGCGCCGTGATAAGTCTTCCCCTTCTCGCACAGCTTTGCGGATCGGTTTTATCAAGAATAAACATTTTTTACCTCTGTTAAATTATTTCAGCTTTTTTTATTGAAACACTGTTTTTATTTTTTTATCTGCCGAACTGCCTGTCTATCGATGACTTCTTAATTTCAAACGCAACAGGACGTCCGTGCGGACAGGTGCGAATAACACTCGAGCCTTTTTCGGGTGTCATAAGAAGCCTGTCGCATATCCACTTTATATGCACATTGTCATAGACTCGCCCGCCTTTTATGGCAGCCTTGCAGGACGCCTGCCACAGCCTTGTCTCGAAGAATCCTACCGCAGCCGATTCCACACTCGCGGTGCTCTCCGACAGCTTTCCCGCAAGCGATGTAAATAATTCCTCAGCCGCCGCGGTGTCAAGCGTATCGGGTATCGAGAACACACTCACCTTGTACGTAGACGCGCCTGTTTTTTCGGTGGTGTATCCGAAGCCGAGCGCTTTAATTTTATCTTCATACTCCTCAAGCGCTGTCACCTCGGGAGAGAGGAGATTTACCTCTATCGGTGAGAGAAGCATCTGCCCTCCGATTGCGGTCTTCGATCCGCTCTTTAAGCCTTCCCGCATTTTTCTGCACAGCTCGTCGAAAATTATTCTCTCATGCGCCGCGTGCTTGTCAATCATGAGAAGCTCCTCACCTATCTGAACGATAACATATGTGTTAAACGCTTCTCCGATAATCGTATACTCGGGTATTTTCGACGGGTCAAACGCGCATATTTCCGCATACGGATCGTTTTTCGGCTTTGCCGCGCCCTCGGTATCCGTATGCACGCTTGTCACGTTTTTGCGCTCTCCGCCGTCAGCTTCAACAGCATCGTCTCGATTATCAACCTGACTATCGTCCCGATTATCGGAACGATGGGCAAACTGCGCGGCATCCTCGAATTTCGGCAGCTCTATGTCCGTTGTCGGCATGTCGGCTTGCTTTGCCGTTTCTTTTTTATCGTGAACAGCAGGTTTATTTACAATTGTATCGTCGACGGATACATCCGTCACGGATACATTAACAACTTCGTTGTTCGTCACGGATGCATTAACAACTTCGTTGTTCGTCACGGATGTGTTAACAATATCGTTGTTCTTCGCGGATGTATTAACAATATCGTTGTTAACAGCTTTGCCAACGTGCCTGCCTAAATTGTATTTTTCATATACTCCCGAGTAGTCGGGAACGGACGCGCTTGTTTTGCTCTTTTCGTGCGTCATGGTAAGCTGATCGGCTTTCGGCTGCCTCTTGTCAAGAGGAGCGAACGCGTTGACGAGCTGTGACGCCGTATAACCCGATGCGCCGCCTGAGGATGACGCAGCGGCTTTCGAGGTTTCCTTGCTCTGCCCATTAGACTGCCCGTAAGATATTTTCATCTCAAGCTGGGGACGGTTGACAGATGCCTCGAGCGCACTTAAGACAGCATAGTAAACCGCGTCGAATATAACCTTTTCGTTTGCGAATTTCACTTCAAGCTTTGCGGGATGTACGTTTACATCGACAGCCGCGGGATTTAAAATGATATTCAGTACGCAGAACGGAAATTTATCATGAGGTATCTTCGAGGCGTATGCCTGCTCAATGGCGGCAGAGGCGGTTTTGGATTTTATGTACCTTCCGTTTATAAAAAAGTTCTCCATGTTTCGATTGGAACGGAACATGTCGGACTCCGATGTGTAGCCGACTATCCTTATGCCGTTTTCCTCACGGTCTACCTTCAACGCCCTCATGGCGGTATCCTTACCGTACAGCGCCCATATAGCCTCTCTCAGCTCCCCGCTTCCCGAGGTCATAAACTTTACCTCGCCGTCGGATATGAATTTGAACGATATTTCGGGATGCGACAGCGCGATTTTCTCAATCACTCCGCCGATAGCCACCGCCTCTGTGGAGTCCTTCTTCAAAAATTTTCTGCGGGCGGGAACATTGTAAAATAAATCCTCGACAATAACTGTTGTGCCCTCACGGCAGCCTGTATCCGCTATATTCTTTATCCTGCCGCCGTCCGCCTCGAGAAGCGCTCCCATTTCCGCTCCGGGCAGCTTCGAGTATATTCTGAACCGCGACACAGACGATATTGCGGCCAGTGCCTCGCCTCTGAAGCCGAGAGTCGTTATGGAGTTTAAATCCTCCGCGTTTTTTATTTTACTCGTGGAATGTCTCTTTATCGCGGGAGCAAGGTCTTCCTTTTCGATTCCGCACCCGTCATCGGCTACTCTTATAAAAGCGACACCGCCGCGCTGTATCTCAAGCGTTATGTGATGCGCTCCCGAATCTATCGCGTTTTCGAGCAGCTCCTTTACGGCGGATGCGGGACGGTCCACTACCTCTCCCGCCGCAATGAGGTTGGCTACCTCAAAGCTCAGTAAATTTATTTTTCCCATTATTTAATTATTTAAAGCATTTTCTTCAGCTCATAGATGAGGTTCAGCGCCTCAATCGGTGTGAGCGTGTTTATATCGGTTTTACGAAGCTTTTCGGCTATTTCGTCGTTTATTATGTCGCCGAAGCTCATGGAGACAACCTCGTCCGCAGTGCTTTTCGCCTTCTCGTGCTTTTTTATCTCCGGTACCTTTTTGTCTCCCTCAAGTGACGCCAGTATTTCCTTAGCTCTGCGTGTTATCTCTCCCGGTACTCCCGCGAGCCGCGCGACCTCGATTCCGTAGCTGTCGTCCGCCGGTCCTTTAACTATCTTGCGCAAAAACGTAACGTCATCTCCGCGCTTCTTCGCCGCTACATTGTAGTTTACGATTCCGTGTATTTCTCCCTCAAGTGACGTCAGCTCATGGTAATGCGTTGCGAACATGGTTTTGGCTCCGATTTTTCTGCCGACAGTATATTCCGCAACCGCACGGGCAATGCTCATTCCGTCGTAGGTGGAGGTTCCGCGTCCGATTTCATCGTATACGATAAAGCTTCGCTTTGTCGCGTTGTTAAGTATATACGCAACCTCACGCATTTCAAGCATAAACGTAGATTGTCCCGACGCCAGGTCATCCGACGCGCCGACACGAGTGAACAGCTTGTCGACGATTCCTATCCGAGCAGATGACGCGGGTACAAACGAGCCGAGCTGTGCCATAAGTATGATAAGCGCATTCTGACGCATATATGTCGATTTACCCGCCATGTTCGGTCCGGTAATAAGCATCAGCGTATTGTCGTTCGTGTCGAGGTACGCATCATTCGGAACAAAATACGCGTCATCCACAAACTTTTCGACAACGGGATGCCGTCCGCCTTTTATATCGACAACATCGCTGTAGTCAACCGTGGGGCATACGTATCCGTTCTGCACCGCTACCTCTGAGAGAGACAGGAAAACATCAAGCTTCGCCAGCGCCTCAGCCGATGAGCGTATTCTCGCGGAGGCATCGTTTACCTTGTCGCGTATTTCCGAGAAAATATCATATTCAAGTGACTTCAGTTTGTCCTCCGCTCCGAGTATCGTCGCTTCCATTTCCTTCAGCTCATCCGTGATGTAGCGCTCCTTGTCGGACAGCGTCTGCTTGCGTACATATCCGTCCGGCATTTTCTCGACGGCGGATCTCGGTATCTCTATGTAGTACCCGAACACACGGTTGTAGCCTATCTTCAGTTTTGATATGCCTGTTTTTTCTCTTTCTTTTTGTTCCGCGGTTTTAATCCAGTCCTTACCGTTTGACATAATATACCGAAGCTGATCAACATCGGCATTGTAGCCCGACTTTATCATGCCGCCCTCACGGACGACAAACGGAGGATTTTCTTCTATGGATTTATCTATAAGCTCGTAAATGTCTCCGAGCTCATCCATGCCGTCGGCAATATCCTTAAGCGCTCCGCTGACAATTCCCGAGAGCATTTTCTTTACATCGGGAAGAACAGCCGCGGTTTGAGCTATCGCTCTCAAGTCCCGCGCGCCCGCTGTCCCGTATGATACCTTTGTTATAAGTCTTTCAAGATCAAGTACGGACTTGAGCTTTTCACGTATCTCCTCGCGCAGCATGAAATTATCAACCAGCTCGCTTACAGCCTCCTGCCGTGAGATTATTCCAGCGGCATTCGTCAGCGGATGCTCTATCCACTGCTTGATAAGACGTGCGCCCATCGATGTCTCGCATCTGTCAAGCACCCAGAGAAGCGACCCGCGCTTCTCCTTCGTCAGCATGGTCTCGCACAGCTCGAGATTGCGCCTTGTAGATAAATCCATCTCGAGATATGCGGACGAATCGTAAAACGTCAGGTTTTTCAGGTACGAAATATCGGTTTTCTGTGTTTCTTCTATATACTTCAGTGCCGCGCCGACCGCTATTACGGCAAAACGCGGTCTTCCCGATGTGGAATCCGCGGAAAACTGCTTTTCCGTGCGTTCGATAGCCTCATCCGGATCGAAATAATCGGCTGCCGCCTCGGTGAGAAGCACCTTCATGCGTTTTTTTATGTGCTCCGCAACCTTCGGCAGGGATTTCGCGGCACAGCTTAATATTATCTCGCGCGGGGAATACGTGGAAAGCTCGTTTATAATGTCATCCTCGGAATATCTGTCGCGGAATGCCGTTGCGGTCATAAACGCGGTAGATATATCCGAGAAGCACATTCCCACCGAGCTTCCGTCATAATAAATTGTCGCAAGGTAGTTGTTAGCTCTTTCGTTGAGCAGGTCGGTTTCGATGAGAGTTCCGGGAGTTATAATTCTCGTAACCTCACGCTTCACGATATTTTTCGCAAGCTTAGGGTCCTCCATCTGCTCGCATATCGCAACCTTGTACCCTTTTTCTATGAGCTTTCCTATGTACGGCTCACACGAATGATACGGAACTCCGCACATAGGCGCACGATCCTCTTCGCCGCAGTCACGTCCGGTCAGAGTTAAATCAAGCTCAGCCGAAGCCGTCTGTGCATCCTCGTAAAACATCTCGTAAAAATCTCCGAGACGATACATGAGGATATAATCCGGGTATTGATTTTTTATTTCAAAATACTGCTGCATCATTGGGGTCATGCGAAAAAACCTCTGTAATTTTTATTTTTACTGAATTTGTTTTAATCAGAAAAGGCTACGCCTTTTCACCGAGCGGGCGGTTAGCTTGCAGTTTAAGCTATACTGTATCCCGCTTAAAACTCAAGTTTCACCTCGGAGAATTTTCCTCGGGAAAATTCTCGAAAAGCGGGCGGTTAGCTTACAGTTTAAGCTGCGGTTTATCCCGCTTAA
>CAZWLL010000041.1:14572-19802 GCA_964634795.1 uncultured Ruminococcus sp.
TTCTCGAAAAGCGGGCGGTTAGCTTACAGTTTAAGCTGCGGTTTATCCCGCTTAAAACTCAAGTTTCACCTCGGAGAATTTTCCTCGGGAAAATTCTCGAAAAGCGGGCGGTTAGCTTACAGTTTAAGCTGCGGTTTATCCCGCTTAATGTTCGTGTCCGCAGCCGCATGAGCCGCCGCAGGATGAGCAGTCGTGTGAGCAGGGACGCTCGCCTGTGATGACAAACTGAAGCTCACCGTAGATTTCCTGTGTGAGAGCGTCAAACTCGTTCTTCGCCGCAACATATGCCGTGTATACGGGATGAGTTGTTATTGTATCGTAAAGCGTGTCTATTCTCGCCTGAACAGCGGACTTGAATTCATCGGATGCCATTGCGTCTCCCGCAGGCTTGTTGTATGCGTCCGCAAGAAGATTCTGCTGTGTGTTGTATTCGCCGATAAGCGATGTCAGCTCCTCGGAATGCTCGTAATCGGAGATTGTGCTCTGTATTCTCTTGCATCTTTCGTCTGCCTTTACAAGCTCTCCGAGCTGCGCGATGACTTCCTTCATTTCCTGTGTGAGTTTTTCTTCCATGTTTGTGTTTTCCTTTCAGAATCTGTTTATATAATTATTATAATTATTTTTAAGCTTATATAAGTTCGCCGTGCATGCAGAAGGTTTCCGCTCCCGTGATTTTCACGTTAACGAATGATCCTATCATTTCCTTCGGCGCACGGAAATGTATCGGACGTACACAGTCCCCTCTTCCCGTCAGCATGTCACTGTCGGTTTTGCTTTCCTCCTCTGCGAGAATGCGCATGGTCCTGCCGACAAATCGCGCGTTTTTCTCGTCGGATATCGCGTTCTGCAGCTTCAGCATTCTCTCGAATCTTTCAGTCGATACCTCGTGCGGTACCTGCTCGAGCTTTGCCGCGGGCGTTCCCTCTCTCGGAGAATAAATGAACGAAAATATCATGTCGTATCCGACACGCTCGAGCATGCTGAGAGTGCCCTCGAAATCCTCCTCGGTCTCTCCCGGGAAGCCTACGATTATATCCGATGTAAGCGATACATCGGGAACAAGCTCGCGCAGCTTCGCTATCTTCTCGAGATATGCCTCCGTTGTGTAGCGGCGGTTCATGTCGTGAAGTATCTTATCGGAGCCCGATTGAAGCGGAAGGTGGAAATGCTTTACAACCTTCTCCTCCTCCGCCATTACTCTGAACAGCTCATCGGACGCATCCTTCGGGTGACTCGTCATAAATCTCAGCCTGAAGTCTCCGTCAAGCGCGCATATTTTTCTCATAAGCTCGGCGATGTTTTCGCCGTTTTCACCCTTGTATGAGTTTACGTTCTGTCCGAGAAGAGTAATATCCTTAGCGCCTCCGTCAATCAGCTGTCTTGCCTCGTTCAGTATGTCCACAGTCGTGCGGCTTCTCTCGCGTCCTCTAACATAAGGTACTATACAGTAGGTACAGAAATTGTTGCAGCCGTACATGATGGACAGCCACGCCATATGCTTAGATGAACGGTTAATCGGCACTCCCTCGTCTATCTTCCATTCATCACTTAAAATAAACGAACGGCGTCCGCCCTCGAGCGCGTTCAGCACCAGCTCGGGAATACGATGAATCGCTCCCGTATCAAACGTAAACGATACATAGGGATAGCTCATTTTCAGCTTGTCCGCACGGCTTTTCTGCGTAACCATGCATCCGCCCACACCGATGACAACCGACGGGTCGGCATCCTTGATGTGCTTGTACTGACCGATTATGGAAAGTGCTTTCTTCTCCGCGTGTTCTCTCACGGCGCATGTGTTTACGAGAATAAGCTTCGCGTCCTCGGGTTTGTCCGCGGGTTTGTATCCCATCATTGTACAGTAGCCTGCGAGACGTTCGCTGTCCGCCTCGTTCTGCTGACAACCGAAGGTTTGTATGAAATATTTTCTCTCTTCCCCCGACTCACGCACAAGCTGTTTAACGCGGGCGGCTGTCTTCAGCTGAGGGGCAACCTCTTCATCGATGATTTTTGATTCAATATAGTTTTCCAGCATTCCGTACCTTACTTTTTCAATTCGAAATTCTCCCCGACTCCGGGAGTGGTTATTATTTCGCCGTCTGTCGTTACCATAACGGCTTCAAAAGATATCTTTCCCTCATTGTAAAATTCAAGCGCTCGGTCCGCACCCATTACGAAAAGCGCCGTCGACAGAGCGTCTCCCGCGGCTCCGTTTGACGAGATAACCGCTACACTCGACAGTCCCGACTCGGCGGGATATCCCGTTTTCGGATCCATTATGTGGTGGTATCTCTTTCCTTCATACTCGAAATATCTCTCATAATCTCCCGATACCGACACAAAGCCCGACGTAAGATAGTAGTATCCTATGACATCGGATGTATCACGTGGATTTCTTATGCCTACTTTATAATCCTCTCCGTCCGCTTTTCTGCCGAACACTCCTATGTTTCCGCCGACGGATACAAGCCCGTACTCCACCTCGGTCGTATCAAGGTACTCGAGCAGCTGCTGCGCGGCCATTCCCTTGCCTATGCCGCCGAAATCAATCTTAACCGAAACATCGAGCTTCGATATTCTCTCTCCCGTAATTTTGATTTTGTCGCGTCCGCAGTGAGAGAGAGCCTCGTCTATTTTCGTCTGGCTCGGCGGCGTTGTGCTGTGCGTAACATCCCACAGCTCCGTGAGGCATCCGAGAGTATAATCGTACGCCCCGTCCGTCAGCTCCGCCACGGTTTCCGCCGTATCGAGCAGAGACAGCATTTTTTCATCGGCGGATAAAATATAGTCGTAATCCGAATTCAGACGGTAGACGTCGCTGTTCGCGTTATGACTCGATATCGACGAATCTATGTCAACAAGTATCTCCGAGCATTTTTCGGCAACGCCCGACAGATATTCGTCGTCAAGCGCGGAGCCGTTTTTCTCACGCGCAAGCTTTATCGTAACATAGGTGTCCATTATAAAGTAATTGTATTCCGCGTACTCTCCGACATCGGCGGAGCACGACGGAAACGAGCACAGCAGAGCGGCAAGCGCGAGAAATAAAGATAAGTATTTTACGCACCGTTTTGAACGAAGCATAATCATACCCCCTTTTTGAATATTTTTTCGGGAAGCATTGTCATAACGACACCGCACAGTGTACCGAACACGGCGGAAGCGAGCACGAGCACCGGTGCGTACGACAGCACCGATTTGCCTGCGGTAATATATGCCGCAAACAGCTGACCCGCGTTATGCGCGAGAGCACACAGCACGGAAATTCCCACAAAGCTGAATCCGAAATTATGACGCTTCAGAAACGCCAGTGTGAGCAGCGACAAAGCCGAACCGAGCAGTGAAAATATAAGCGTTGCTGCGTTTCCGAACAAAAGAAACGATATAACTATACGGCACAGAGATACCGCTGCCGCGTCGGACATCGAACAGCGATACGCGCACACAGTAAGTGCTATATTCGTCAGTCCTATTCTCGCCCCGGGCAGAGCGAGCGACGGCAGAAAGCTCTCGAGATACGAAAGCGCGAGCGCGAGCAAAACAAATGCGGCATCGCACGCTATTACCTCGATTTTTCTGTCTGTATGCATCGGATGCATTTTTACTCCTATCTATCCCGCAATGCCGTCGGATAAAACGTCATCGGACAACGCATCCCCGCCGACCGTCAGGATAAGGCGGCCGGGTATGCATACGACTGTTTGTCCCGTACGTGATATTGCTCCCGTTTTTACGCAAACCTTATCGGGACAGTCAGCCTCACTTACCGCGACGACACCGTCTTCCACTGTGATTGTATAATTATATCCCGCGGATGACACGGTGAGTTCCCTGTTCTCGGAGAGGGAATACGTCGTCTCATCTCCGTCAAGCGACAGCGTAAAATATCCGCCGTCCTCTCCCACGGTGTACAGCATAAGAAACACTCCGAGCACCGCGACGGCAATAATCAGAGATACATCCTGTATTGTTATTTTTTTCGGCGGCACATTTTCCTCCGAGAATCAAAACGGAAATACGGTATTCAGCCTTTCCGTAAACATAATATCGCAATGGTATTATACACGAAAAACGCGTGAAAGTAAAGAGATTTATATTAAAGTACAAAGATTTCGAAAATTCACATATGCACGTTGAATTAAGCGGCGCGGCGGCATATAATTCAGGTAACAAAGACTATATTCGTGAAAAGGATTATATTATGCATTCACAACGCAAAATAGGCATTATCGGTCTCGGCCATGTCGGAGCGCATGTGGCAAACAGCATACTTCTTCAGGGAATCGCGGACGAGCTTTATCTGTGCGGACTGCACGACCAAAAGGTCATATCCGAAGCGCAGGATCTTCACGATTCTCTCAGTTTTGTTCCGTACAACACACGTATTGTAAACTGCGGAAATCAGTATGAGCTTCTTGCCGAGTGCGATATCATAGTAAACAGCGCGGGAAATGTCGAACAGTGCGCAAACAATCGTGACGGCGAGCTGTTCTCATCAACCGAATCCGCGAACACATTCATAAACAGAATAGTAAACGCGGGCTTTGACGGAATCCTCGTATCAGTCGCCAATCCTTGCGATGTCGTTTGTACCGCTATCTGGAAGCTCACGGGATACAATCCATCGAAAATAATCGGCACAGGCTGCGGTCTCGACTCCGCGCGTCTGCGCTCCGAAATTTCAAAGGTCACGGGAATCAGTCCGAAATCAATCGACGCTTATATGATAGGCGAACACGGTTTCTCGCAGGTTGCCGCATGGAAGTCCGCATCTATAGCGGGAAAAAAGCTGTCGGAGCTTGCCGTCGAATACCCGGAGCAGTACAGCTTCGACCTCGCCGATGTCGAGGAAAAGGCGCGCAAGGGCGGATATGTAACTTTTGCAGGCAAAGGCTGTACGGAATATGCTGTCGCCAACTGCACCGCGCGTATTTGCTCCGCGATTCTGCACAACGAGCATGCGGTTTTGTCGGTGTCGACCCTCATGACAGGTCAGTACGGTGAAGAAGGAGTTTACACCTCTCTGCCGTGTGTAATAGGCGGTGACGGTGTCGAGCAGATTTATACTCTCGATCTCTCCGACACGGAGCTTGACGGATTCAAAAACAGCTGTGCGCACATCAGGGAAAACCTCGAACGCATCGGGTTCATGTCGGCGGATATACTTCAGTTAAATAGGTGAGACAACCACCGCCTCCCCGAGAATTTCCGTGACCGGAAATTCTCCGTT
>CAZWLL010000042.1:0-19248 GCA_964634795.1 uncultured Ruminococcus sp.
CCGTGACCGGAAATTCTCATAAGTATATGGTTAGCGGCTATAATAGAATAAAAAATCGGACAGCTATGCTGTCCGATTTTTTTGCGCACACATAAGAAAAACCGTCTGCCTATTAAAGCAAACGGTCTGCGGGTGGATGATGGGACTCGAACCCACGGCCTTCAGAGCCACAATCTGACGCGCTAGCCAACTGCGCTACACCCACCATATTAAAAGCACCTGACGCAGAAGTAAATCTTTGACATCGGGTGGTTCTCAGCGAAGCATAACATTAAAACGTTATCACTTCGACCGACGTGCCTTGGGGGATTCGAACCCACGACCTACTGCTTAGAAGGCAGTTGCTCTATCCAACTGAGCTAAAGGCACATAAAAAATCTCCGATTAACGGAGAAAGCGGGTGATGGGAATCGAACCCACACAACCAGCTTGGAAGGCTGGAATTCTGCCATTGAACTACACCCGCATGGCGCTTGTTGAATGCTTAATAATAATACCACAACATCGGCTTTTTGTCAATAGTTTTTTTGAATTTTTTTAGGTTTCCGAATGATATTAAGTGCTTTACGTGAATTTTTCGAATGCGGTGGTTGCTTTTTGTATTTCGGTATGTTATACTTACGACAGTAATGCATTGACAACTATAAAGAAGGGAGTGTATAAAATGCATAAGAGAATAATATCATTTATAATGGCTGCTTTGCTCCTGGCATCTTCATTTACCGCATGTTCGGAAAATTCGTCGGAAAATGAGGAAAATGAAACAACTCAGGAAGAAACCGCAGTCGATGCCGCAGCGGAAACGGAGACCGAAACCGAAACGGAGGATTCGCGTGCGTCAGTGGAAGACGGACTTCCGGAAAGGGACTTCGGCGGAGCAACCTTTACCTTGCTCACACGTGACGACTACATAGACACGTTTATGCCCGAGGAGTTAACCGGAGAAGGCGTAAACGATACTCTGTACCAGCGGAATCTGAAAATCAGCGATCGCTTTAACGTTGCTATGCAGTACGTTTCGCATCCATGCAACTACGGCGATCAGGCAACCCAGTGGAATAACCTGCTTGCAAACAGCGTAACGTCAGGTGATGGTGCTTATGACCTTGTGGCAGGCTATGCTGCGACGGTTGTCAACATAGTCTCTAAAGGAATATTCCGCAACTGGAATGAAGTACCGTACGTTAATATGAGTCAGCCGTGGTGGAGTGAACAGATTCAGGATGCATTCACCGTAAACGGAAAAATGTTTTACATGACCGGTGACTACTCGCTTTCACTCTGGAGCAACATGTACGCATTTATATTCAACAAAGAAATCGCCGAAAACTATAATATAGAAAACCTGTATGATGTTGTCCGCGAAGGAAAATGGACGCTTGACAAGCTGCAGGAAATATCCGAGAAATGCTCCTCCGATATAGACGGAAACGGCGTTTATGACGAAAACGATGCTTACGGTATGACATCCAACTGGTCAACCGCAATTGACACCTTCCAGATTTCATGCGGAATGAAGGTGCTTTCCAAAACGGAATCCGGTTCTCTTGAGTTTACACTCAATAACGAGAGATCGACCGCGGTTCTCGAGAAGGTAAATAAGCTGTACCATGAATCTCACGGAGCATATGCCGCAGACGGAGACGCTTATTTTGATAAGATTTATTTAGACGGCCGCGCATTATTCTTCCCGCAGTACTTTGACGGAACAACTAAGCTGCGTGAAATGGATGCGGACTACGGTATTCTTCCGTATCCTAAGTTCGATGAGGAGCAGGAAAACTATATCAACACCTCAAGAGACAATTTCGACCTGTTTGCTCTGACAATAGACGTAAAAGATGTCGAGATGTCCGGAATTATCACAGAGGCTTTAGCCGCGGAATCTTATCGCACTGTAATTCCTCAGTATTATGATGTAGTGCTTAAAGTGAAGAACTCACGTGATGAAGACTCGGCTGAGATGATTGACATTATTCGTGATACGCTTTCATTTGACCTCGGCTACCTCTGCTCAAGTACGCTCAACGGTGCAGGTCACTTCTTTGTAAACCTTGTTCGTATCAACAGCTCCGATATCGCTTCGAAATGCGCATCGAGCGAAAGAAGTATAAATAAGCTTCTTAAGAAAATGCTTGAGGCATACGGTGTGGAAGAATAAAAACAGCAAATAAAATCGAAAAGGACGTTCACGCGAACGTCCTTTTTTGATGAAATTCAGTTATTAGATTGTTTCCTGCTTAATACCGTTTATTGCGCTTATAACCCAATCCTGTGCCTGCTGCTGAATAACAGTACCGCAATACGGACAACGTGCGCTTGCGTTTATATCAAGCGGAGCACTGCAGCTGGGACATATAATGCGCTTAACACCGCTGTTGTCATCCTTGCTTGTTGTTGTGCCTGTAGGACGTGTCAAATCCCATTCGTATGTCATGAACTTTTCACTGTCCTTGCTTCCGCTTGTAACTTCCTGTGTATTGTCATTTACCGTGTAATCCGTAATGCGTGTGCGCAGACGAAGAATGATGTGGTCCTCACCGCCGCTTTGACGATATCCGAGGGGGGTAACCTCCATTACAGCTATACGCTCAATATGGTTGGTCTCACCGCGCTGGATAAGTCCCTTAAGCGAGCGCTCCATTTGAGTGAACATAGCATCTGTAAAGTAAGGACGCAGTGATTCGATATTCTTTGCGGTCCATCCGTTCTGCATTTGTACATAAAGATTCGAGGCCTTTTCGCATAATGCCGTCGAGCTGAAATTCGGATCGATTTCGGTATATTTGTCTATTGGTGTGAGATCGTCGTGCTTTACAGTGGTACCGGGAGTAGGTCTGTATGTAGCTTTGGTCTGTTTGCCTTTTTTCGAGAACATTATAGCTACAATTATTATAACTACAATCGTAATTACCACCCAGATTGGGCTGTCGCTTGAGTCGTAATCGCTGTAGTAATAGTCGTCAGAACCGTAATCGTAGCTGTAGTCGCTGCCATAATCATAGGAGCTTCCGTAATCATTGCCGTAGTCGTATGAGCCTCCGTAGTCATAATCGGAATTTCCCGAGTAATCACCGAAGTCCGCTATTGCCGGTATGCTCAATAAACATGCGGCGACAACAAACGATATAATGATTTTAATAATGTTTTTCTTCATGTAGCATCCTTTCTTTATATGAACTGCATCAGCAGGAAATTAACCGTACGTCAGTCTGTCAAGAGAATCCGAGCAATGAGCGCTTGAACAGCTTACATATCTTGAAACAGATAACATTATTATTATACCAAAACTTCACCTTAAAGTAAACAGAATTATTCATATTAATTAACATTCTTCCGCAATGTGCAAAACCGACAAAATCAATGCTTGACAATTTGAATATACCGTGATATAATACTTACAATCATAAATTTTTCAGGAGGATCATGCTTATCATGGACAGCGGAGACTGTACAGACGGGAATCGACGAGGCTTCTTCAATTCATCAGCTTTAAAAGTAAAATTCGTGAAGCCCTGCGGCGCAAGAAAAGTAATGTGCGCTTTTTTCCGTTCGGTTATTTGTCGCAGTCATGAAGCAGGCGATCACTGTTTAAAGAAGGCATTACTGCGCTCATTTGTAGGGTATAGGTATGCCTTTTTACATTTTCGCAGGCTTCTGACCTGATATTCCCCGAACTAATTAACATCTTTTTAATCATTTTAAGCTTTACTATAATTATTTCGGAGGAAAACATCTTATTATGAAATCTGTTTGGGGACAGCTTCTTCTCCAACTTATACTGATATTTTTAAACGCAATTTTCGCGTGCGCTGAAATTGCGGTTCTGTCGGTAAATGAAGCTAAAATCACAAAGCTTGAGGAAGGCGGAAACAGAAAAGCGAAAAAGCTGCATAAGCTTATCGAGCAGCCTTCAAAATTCCTTTCCACAATTCAAATTGCCATTACACTCTCGGGATTTTTGGGAAGTGCGTTCGCGGCTGATAATTTCGCGGTGCGTCTTGTTAATTGGCTTGTGTCGCTCGGCGTTAAAATCAACCCCGATACCTTGCAGAGCATTTCCGTTGTAATAATTACGCTTATTCTTTCGTATATTACATTAATTCTCGGCGAGCTTGTTCCGAAGCGCGTAGCCATGAAAAAAAGCGAGCAAATGGCGCTCGGTATGGCTCCTATGCTTTACGGAGTATCAAAGATATTCACACCTATTGTATGGTTCCTTTCAGTTTCAATGAACGGCGTGCTCAGACTTATCGGTATCGATCCGAATGAGGAAGATGAAGAAGTCGGCGAGGAAGAAATACGTCTCATGGTTGATGAAAGCAGCCAGAAAGGCGTTATCGATGAGCAGGAACAGAAAATGATACAAAACGTGTTCGAATTCGACGACCTCACGGTAAGTGAATTCGCAACACACAGAACTGATATCGCAATTCTTTGGACGGAAGAGGATGACGCTACATGGGAAAATACGATTCATGAAACACGCCATTCTATATACCCGGTCTGCGGCGAAACAATCGACGATGTTGTCGGTGTACTGTCCGTTAAGGATTACTTCAGACTTCGCGGCGCAGATCGTGCCACAATTATGAAGGAAGCGGTAAAGCCCGCGTACTTTGTACCTGAAGGAATTCACGCGGATGTGCTTTTCCGTCAGATGCAGACAACACGAAATCATTTTGCGGTAGTACTTGATGAATACGGCGGAATGATGGGTATTGTTACGATGAATGACCTGCTCGAGCAAATCGTAGGAGACCTCAATGACGGAGACGATACAAAGGAAACGGAACCGGACATAAAGAAGATATCCGATGATACATGGGAAATACACGGTGTAGCGCCTCTCAATGAGGTATCCAAGGAGCTTGATATGGAATTGCCCGAGGATAAATACGACACCATGGGCGGATACGTTTTCTCAAGCTATGGCGTAGTTCCCGAGGACGGCAGTGAATTTGAGGTAGAACTGCCCGGACTCGACGTGCGTGTAACCGAAATCAAGGACCACAGAATAATCAAGATGACAGTCGTAAAGCTCGAAACCGAGGAAGAAAATGAAGAAGACGGTGACGATGAAGAGCACGACGTAAAATTCCCGTGGGATAAGGATAAGGATAAAGAAGCGGAGAGCGAGAAGGAAAACAAAGAGGCAAAGACTTCGAAGGAACAAAAGGAAAATAAGGAATCGAAAGCCTCAAGGGAACAATCCGCCGCCAAGGATACACACAGTAAAAAATAAAGACAAAAAATAAAAAGCTCCCTGTGTTATGATTAATCACATTGTGATTGCCACGACGTGATTATCATAACGGGGAGCTTTATTTTTATATTCCGTGGTTTATTTAACCTTGATTATTTGGCTCCAGCCTGTTTCGCCGCGAGAGTTTCTGACTTCTACACGGACAAAGGTTTCATTTCCCGACAGTCTGTGTTCTACATGAGTCAGATTTTCACCTACTGCGGAGCGGTTGTTGTCCCATACCGTGTCGGTAAAGAATGTAACGATTTCTATCTCGTCTTCTTCGGGACAATCGACTATTACAGTGCCGTCACTGTGGAAAACACTGAGATGCGGTCCCTGAGATGCGTAAAAATCACCTTTGAGGAGAGCATCCTTTATGGCCTCGGGAGAGCATTCATCTGCGTAAAGATAAATGAATCCGTGAGCGAATTCGGTTTTATACCAATGTGAGTCATCTACTCCTGCAAGAGGGAAGATAAGTCCGCGAGCAGCGCACTTGTCTATTACGTCACCCGAATACGGCCTGCAGTTGGCGGGAAGGTCGGATACGGAGTTGAATATCTCTGTGTAATCAGCTTCTTTAGCATTCATCAGCTGATCTACAGTGTTCATAGACCATGCGGGATGAGCAATGTCGGCAATACCGCCTGCCATGTGTATCTTGTCAATGGCTTTTTTTACACCGTCGCCTCTTTCGACTCCGGGGTCAGTGTCAAAGCCGATACCTACTACATGGTATACGCCTTCTCTCGGATTATGGCCGAAATCATATTCACAGCCTGATAAAAGAGTCATTCCGTAACGATAATCATTTACGGATTGTACCCAGTGGTCTGTGAGAGCCAGGAAATCGTAACCTGCATCCTTGTACTTAAGGATAGCTTGTTCGGGAGTAAGAGCACCGTCTGAGAGGGTAGTGTGCATATGAAGGTTGCCCTTATAACAATTTTTCATTATACGAACTCTTTCTGTTTTATACTTAAAAATAATTACCGAATAGTTTATTGCCGCGGTGATATTCTGTACAATTTAAACTGAAGTGTATCCGCCGAGCAAAAACCGGGGTACCCCCTAGGAGATTTGCCGTTTGCCGCAGGCAATCTTCAAACATCATTGATGTTTGAAGAAGGGAAATCTCAAGGAGGCGGCGGTTGACGTCACCATACAAAATAAAGTGTATCCGCCGAGCAAAAACCGGGATACCCATATGAGATTTGCCGTTTGCCGCAGGCAATCTTCAAACATCTTAGATGTTTGAAGAAGGGAAATCTCAAGGAGGCGGCGGTTGACGTCACCATACAAAATAAAGTGTATCCGCCGAGCAAAAACCGGGATACCCATATGAGATTTGCCGTTTGCCGCAGGCAATCTTCAAACATCTTAGATGTTTGAAGAAGGGAAATCTCAAGGAGGCGGCGGTTGACGTCACCATACAAAATAAAGTGTATCCGCCGAGCAAAAACCGGGATACCCATATGAGATTTGCCGTTTGCCGCAGGCAATCTTCAAACATCTTAGATGTTTGAAGAAGGGAAATCTCAAGGAGGCGGCGGTTGACGTCACCATACAAAATAAAGTGTATCCGCCGACATTAGTCTGCCAAGCTGCCCATCGGGTCCCAAGGCTTAAGCTCAATCATTTCGCCGTCAAGAAGAGCAGCCTTTTCGCCGAGATACTTTTTGTTTATAACAGCCTGGAATACAAATTCGTCAAACCACTTGTCGGATGCACTGTGGTAACCTGCGTTTGCACCGTTTGTGCCCCAGCTGTTTTCAATCTTCCATCTTGTGCTCTTGTTTGTTTCGGGATCGATGTTGACACCTGTGATAACCATAGCGTGGTTCATCTGGCTGACATGATAGTTCAGCATGTTTTCCTTTGTAATTTCGGAATCAAGACCTGTAAGAGCCGCATCGTCAAACTGATCGGGGTCCCATGCAGCCTTCTCACCGTCACCGTACTTGCCGCAGTCGCTTCCGAACCATACTATTTCGCCGTCCTTAAGCTGTTTGATAACAAGCTCTTTCATTTCTTCAATGGTGAGATTGAGGTAGCAAACCTTTTTACCGCCGATAACATTGCCGAGGAACTTTACAGTGTATGTTTTGTCATACGGCTTGTCGGCAGTGGGCGCGTTGATAACTGAAACATAGTCGTCAAGGAATGAACCGATGTATTTTTCGGTGAATGATTTGGGTGTAAGTCCCTTTTCTACAATTACATTGCCGTCTTTGTTCTTGTATTCGAAATCAAATTCTGTCGGGGGAACATCATAGCATGCGCAAAGGAACGAATATGTCTTCTCAAGCATTTCGTCTCTGAGAGCGGTTAACTTTTCGTTTTCTCCTGCAGCCGCAAGCTCTCTGAGTATAGGAGTCTTTGCTCTGATGTAGTTGTTGATGTGCTTGTTAACGTTTCCTGTGTTTGATGACTGGAAGGTTTCGGGATATACAACCTTCGGAACAACACCGTACTTGTTTACAATGTTAACAAACATGTCCCACTGACCGCCATCCTGTACGCCTGTTGAAACAATATAATCAACCACACGAGAGTCAGCCGCTTCGTTTGCGGTTTCTATAACGGAGTCAATGTAGTAATTGATTCTTTCGAATTTATCCCAGAAAGCAAGATATGACTGGGAAAGCTCAAAGGATTCTACATTCAGCTTTTTAGCGACGATTTCACGAAGTACGTTTGTTGCGGCGAAAAGCCAGCATCTTCCGCTTGAATTCTGGCTTGTGGCACTCATGGTCTTGTTGTCAATGGAGAATATGAATTGGTTAGCCTTAGCCTTCGATGTATTGAACGTCATGTTGTTCATGTTGCTTTTCGAAAAAACAGAGGTTAACGCTCTGCGAACTATATCCTTTTCGCAGTATGAGTTGAGTTTTTTCATGGTTTCGCATGATATTTCTGTGTTCATTGTGTTTCTCCTTTATGTAAAAATAGATTTAACAAAATTATTCGGCATAAGCTTATTTAATTCCCGCTTTGCGAAGTCTCAGATAATCCTCTAAAATAAGCCTTGCCGACAGCGCGTCTACTGTTGCCTTGCGCTTTTTGCCCTTGACATTGTTGTCACTCAGTATTTTGTGAGCGGCTACCGTTGTGAGCCTTTCATCATACATTTCAGACGGAATTCCGGTGAGCTCCGTCAGCTCACGCGCAAATGCCTTGCATTTTTCGCTTCTTGCTCCCTGTGAACCGTCCATGTTGATCGGATTGCCTACTATAATCAGCTCGGCTTTGAGCTCCGTTACCTTTTCTCCCACGGCGGCAAGAGCTTTTTTATATGAGTCGGCATGAATGCATCCGGCTTCAGAAGCCATCATTTCGTATTTGTCACATACGGCAATGCCCGTACGCGCGTCACCGAAATCTATTCCGACTATTATCATTTGCTTTCCTCTCAATTATAAATGAATTTGTTTAATCTGGTTCCCGCAGCGGATATGTCGTATGAAATAATGGACATTCCGTTGTACCACGCAAACTGATATGCGTCGCTGAACGGCACATTTTCGGTCTCGATTGACAAAGATCCGCTTGTGAGTACCGAGGTTGCCAGAGCTATAAGATCGGTTGCGGAAATGTTCGTCTTAATCAGCGAGAACGCATATGTTGTGATGTCGTATAAATCCGTAACCGATTTTGTTGAAATCAGTTGGTTTGCTATCGCTTTAATTGTATCTCTCTGACGCTTTGTTCTGCCGAAGTCGTTTCCTATTGTACGGTTTCGCATGTGTGTAAGCGTAAGCTCGGGATCGAGATGATTCATACCCGCCGAGATTGTTCTTCCCGTATATGTGCTGTAAAGAGCAGCCTCTTCAGCTGTGAGCTCAATATCGACTCCGCCGATATATTCTATAAAGTTCTTTACACCGCTGAAATCGATAACGACGAACTCCTGTATATCAAGTCCGTAAAGCTGGTTTACGGTATTTATCGTGAGTCCGACACCGCCGTAAAAGTACGCGGTATTAAGTCTGTTCCAACCTACGCCTTCAATGGGAACAAGAGAGTCACGCAAGAGGGATATGAGCTTCAGCGTACCGCTTTTCGAGTTATATGACGCTATCATCATAACATCGCTTCTGCCTCTGTCAAGCGTAACATCACGTGAGTCAGTGCCCATTATGAGGATATTTCTTACGCTTGAGTCTTTTTGCGTTACCTTGTAAATAGGAGTATTTCCGTATACGCTAACCGTATTTTCCGAGGTCGCAAATGATGCATCGGGATTATACGGGATTTCCGTGTACGTTTTTGTCTCCGATGGAGTGTTAACTATATTGGCGAGCGTTTCCGGAGCCTCTGTTTCAACGGATTTCTGCGTCTCCGAAGCTTTGTCGGCTTTCGAGTATATCGCTTGATCGGAATCGGTCTCAGTCTCAGTTTCAGCTTCGGTCTCCGTCTCCGTTTCGACTTCTGTTTCAACGGCTTCCGTTTCGGTTTCGTACAGGTCTACACCTTCCTGCCATTCTCCTGAGGTGTCTATTGTAACCTCGGGATAATCGGGCATAACATATTCGTCCTCACGTTCTACCGGATGATGCTTTTCGTAAGCAAGCTTGTTGTATTGTGCTATAAGAGAGCCGAAAATAATAGCTGACGGGATAAGTATTACGGCAAGCAGAGATGCTATTACAATGAGGACGATTTTTCCCGCACCGAGCTTTTTCTTCGGCTTGGCTTCACTTTCGGAAGCATTGTCTGTGCTGTCGGTATTGTCGGCATTGATGTCATTGTCCGTATTATCTTCATTACCGTTTTTTTCGGTATTATCTGCCGTGTCATCGACGTTTTCCGCAGTGTTTTCGTCAGAGACAGTTTTATTATCTTCGACTATATCTTCATTTTCAGGTATATTTTGACTGTTTTCTTTGTCAGACAATTTCGGTCCCTCCGTTATAGTTTCGAATGTAAACAAAATAATCGGCGCACGGGAAACGTTAAATACCAAATGCTGTCCCAAATTCGAAGCAGCGGCGAGTTGTACTTGACATTTTTGCCCATGATTTTTATATAGTTTACCGCGGCAATCGCTTGACTCGGCTTAATTATTTCACACCAGCCCTGCGCGTCTCCGTTCATGACAAGATAGTCCTTACCGACCTTTCTGACTCTGTGCAGAATCAAAGTGCCGTCTATTCGTCTGAACAGAAGAATTCTTCCTTTGGCAGGTGTGAATGTCCTCGTAAGAAGGACAACAGTACGTCCGTCTTTTATAAGCGGAGCCATGCTGGAACCCGTGACCGTCAGCGGAAAATCGGTGTCCGATGAAAGAATCGCTTCTGCCAGGCAATCGCGATTAATAATTTTTACATCCTTCATTGTTTGTCTGTATTGCTTCCGTAACCGTATCCGCTCTTATATCCGTATCCATAGCCGTATCCGTAGCGATAACCGTAGCCGTATCTGCCGTATCCGTAGCCATAACCGCCGAAACCGCCGTCTGCGGCATTCAGAATACAGCCACTCAGCTTTACATCGGATGAGAGCAGGGTATCGACAGCCGAGCGAATTCGTGATATACGTACATCATCCTGTTTGATGACAAGGTATGCGCAGTCGGAAACGCTTCCGAATACCGCGGATTCAGACGTAAGTCCTATGGGAGAGGTGTCGATTATTATGTAATCGTAATTTTTGCGAAGCACATCGAAAACGGATTTAAGAGTATCGTGCTTCGCTATATTCCACAGTTTAAAGTGAGCAGTGTTGAAATTAAGTACGGATACCGTTGTTTCTCCCGAGAGATTCAGCTTTGATATCTTCACAAGCTGATGGTCGGCGGGGTCGAACTGCACAGGCTTCGCTCCGATAGTTTTGCGTACATTCGGGCTTCTTAAGTCTGCGTCGACTATAAGGACATTCTTTTTCATTGAAGCCGCGGAGAGTGCGAGATTAACCGCGGTAGTGGTTTTTCCCTCGGACGGCGCGGTGCTGCTGAGCATAATAACCTTTCCGTCCTGCGGCATGGATTTCATAACCGCATTCCGCAGTCCGCGGATTCCTTCGCGGTAGCTGTCACCGACGAGAGTATTTGTTAGTACTACATCTCTGTTGACGTTTTTACCGTATTTCTTGAAATTCACTTTTGGTAGAATACCGATGCACTTCTGACCGAGCTTGTCGGTAATGTCGCTTTTTACCGCAACAGTATGACGAAGCATAACGTACATAAGTGACCAGATTAAACCGAGAGCGACACCGACAGCCACACCTTTAATCACCTCCGACTTGTAGTTCGGAGAGTTTGACGGTTCGGTCGGTACCTCGGGTTCGCTGAGTATTTCGAGGTCGGTGTTTCCGATAACATAATCCGCGACAGTAGGGTAATTTTTAATGACGGAAAGAAGGATATCATATGTCAGCTGAGGGTCTTTTCCTTCCGCGGTAATGGTAAACATGTTTGTTCCCGAAACCGATGAAGCGGAGAGTGTAACGGGAAGATACGAGATTCCGAGATCGTTGCAGATTATATCCTGCAAAATATTGCTTTTTATTATGTTCGGGAAGGTTGCGGAGAGCTGGTTGGCTGTAGCTCTGTTGTAAGCGAACGAGTATGATGTCATTCCTATTCCCGATGAGCCTATTTCCTGCGTGTGAACGGTGAATGTAACATATGAGCTGTACAGAGGCGTGTAGCTTGTACGGCTTCTGTAAAACATAGCCGCGCCTCCCAAAACAGCGAGTATAAGAATGACATACCAGAAATGTACGATTGCTCTGAGAATGACGCTGAGCTGTATCGTACCCTGTTCTTCATCTTGGTTTTGGCGGGAGTGATTGTTTATATCGTTCATTTTTTATCACCGTATTTTAAATATTACAGATCGTTCTTGTTGTATTTACTGCCGTATGATTTGCCGTAGCCGTAGCCATAATAATGACCGCCGTGTCCCGCTTCATCCGCACCGAACTGACCGAGGAAGGAGAACTCGCGGTGCACATCGTTCAGTATGCAGCCTGCGAATTTATCACTGTTTTTCGCTTCACGGAAAACAAGGGTTGCGTCGTTGATATCGGCTGTGTAGTCACGGTCGGTTCTCACAACGAGCAGAGTTTTATCTGCGAGGTCTGCGAGCGATGCTACGTCCGCGGCAACCGAGAGCGGAGACGTATCGATTAATATAAAATCGAACCTGTTGTCGGCAAGATAATTAAGCGATGACGATACGGAGGGGGAGTGAATCCATCTTACGTAATCCGCATGACTTTGTGAATTGAGCGCGAGAGACAAGCTTGTGTCGTGATGCTTATATTCGGCAAACGTGAAGTCGGCGGGAGAGCATTTTCCCGTGAGAACCGCTGTGAAATCCTCGTTTTCAGGCTGAGGCAGTTCGAAAACATTGTGAAGTGCCGGCTTTTTGTAGTCCATATCCACAAGAAGAACACGATTGCCGCGGCTTGCAAGTGCGAGCGCGAGGTTCGCGACTGAGGTTGATTTTCCTTCGTTTTCGGCAACACTTGTTATCATGAAAATGCGGCTGTCACCGACTCGTTTCATATACTCGAGCTTTGTGGCCATCTTCTGATAGCATTCCGTGAATACAAAGCTTGTTTTCGGGTCGGTAATCAGCAGAGAAGTTTTGTGTCTCGAGAAGTATTCCCCTAAGGAGTGCCACTTCCTTTGATGTACTACCGTTCCGAAAAGGTTTGTGTCGACCTTGTTTCTGAAGTCTTCCTCATCCTTTACCGTGTCGCGTGTTACGGAAATGGCAATGATTCCGAACAGTGACGCAAGAGCGCACATTGCGATTACGACTGATTTATATTTCTCGTCAATGGTGTTCGACGGATATGACGGCAGATTCGGGGAACGCATTGTTTCCACAACCGAATCCTGGAATATGGCATCCGCTATGTCGGGATAAACCTCAAGCACGGCGCATAGCTCTTTGTACGATGTTTCGGGAGAGGATGACGTTACCGATACCGTGAAGATATTGGTGTTTGAGAGAACCGAGCTTGTTATTTTGCCCTCGAATGAGTCGACACCGAGCAGCTCGGCAGCTCTTGCTTTGACAATCGGCTGAACGAGAACCTCGGTGTAAATTTCGGCAATCTCGGATGAGGTCGAAAGATTCGTGTATGAGTACGAGCCTGAATTCTTTATATTTACTATCAGTGTAGAGCTGCTGGTGTACTGCGGAATGTACATTCCGCGGCTCCAGATATATACAGCCATGGCACCGATAAGTGCCGACAGCACTACTACCCACATATTCACGAGAATGTCGCGGATAAGGCTGTACGGTTCGATGTGAAGAGATGATCCCTTGCTTGTGGTTTCGGTGTTTTTATTCATTTCAAAACCTTTTACCGTTAAAAATTTATTCCTCGACAATTACGGTGAGCACCTCATGTGCCGCTCTGCCGAGATCGTCGGTGTATCTGTAGTGTGCTTCATACTGACCGGGGGTTGAAGTGTCGATGTTCGTGTCGATGACCACAAGGCCGCTTACATCCTCGCCCTCATTGCTTTCGGCTGAGAGAATATTGCCGTCGATATCGACTTTTTCTCCGACCTTTACGTATATAAGATAATCCTTCAGCTCGATTGTCGGAGATGAGAGGGAAGACTGCTCGATGTAAATCGGCAGGGAAATCGAAATCTTATCACCCTTGCTGTTTGTAACCTTTGCGGAAATATAGTATTTTCCCTCGATTTGAGAGCTGTATTCCATGGCGGTTATTATGACCTTGCTGCTTATATCCCCGTCTATGCAGTCGGTCGCTCCGAGAATATATCGTACGGATATGCTCTGAGATGTTCCGAATACAAGCGAGTCGGAGAGGGTAAAGTGCGGGCTTTCGTAATCCGTATAGCGGATTTTTCTCTGAGCCGATGCCGTGTGGTTGTCATTGTCACATACGGAATACTTGACAACCGACACTCCCGTATCCGTAAAACGCGATATCGATTCGATGATGATCTTGTCCGTGATGTCGCCGTCTTTTTCGTCGTACGCCGTGACACCGTCAAGAAGCTCATCCCGCTCGGCGTCAAGGCTGACATCTATTATATCGTTTTCGATTGTGATAGAAGGGTATGTCTGGTCCTGCTTCATCCGCATTATGTTGAACGCGGCGAACGCGCATAGCGTCAGAACGAATAGTGTGAGTACACTGTATCGTAGGATATTCATCCGAATGTATCTCCGATGTTATATGATTTAATGTTGCTTGCTCTTATTTTTTGCTTAAAGAAGTGCTTATTTTGATGTTTTTCAGTATTTTTACGGGGTTGATGTGCATGAGGCGCGCGGCGTACTCATCGGAATACTGCCTTGAGACCGCATTGTACGCGTTTACCAGAATCGGCGTGCGAACCTTTGATGAATGCGAGTCGCTTGCTATAAAGTCGGCTAAACCGTCCTCGAGAAATGCGTGAGCGTTGCTTCTTGCGTCCTCACCGAACGAGCCCTTGAGGCTTCCCTTGTTCAGCTGTATGAGCGCGCCCGATTCTTTCAGCTCGATAATCTGCCGCACATCGATAGAGCAGTACCGTTCGGGGTGCGCCACAATCGGTATGTAGCCTCTCGAGGCTATGTACGCCGTTCGCTCTTTTATGATTTCACAGTCTGTGAAAAGCGGGAATTCTATCAGAACATATCCCGAATGCGCAAGCGTGAGCAGGTTATGCGAGCGGAGCAGCGACGGTATTTCGCGGTAGTTGTCCCCGACCATGATTTCCTGACCTGAGTAAAGCCTCAGCTTCAGTCCCGCGTCCGATGCCATGGCGGACAGCTTTTCGCGGCGTGAGTGGATTCTTTCCGTGTCATACGGCATTTCGGACAGAACATGCGGAGTGCATATTATTCCGTCAGTGCCGCTTTCGGCGGCGGCAATCGCCATTTTTAACGACTCACCGAATGATGGTGAGCCGTCGTCAAGACCGGGAAGTATGTGGCAATGGATGTCGTACATATATGTCCTTTATTATATAGTGGTAGGAATGCTTCAGCTTGCCTGACGGCGGAATGTGGGAACGACCTCGGCGAGCTTTTCCGTGACCGCTGCGCAGTTTCCGTCCTCGGATACGGCGCGCAGCTCATCAAGCTGAACGACGAAACGCGCGTAGTCCATCGGAATCGTCTGACCGATGAAAATCTTCTTGTCGCTCGTCTTTTTCATTCCCTCCTCGTTCATGAGAAGCTCCTCGTAGAGCTTTTCGCCCGGTCTGAGACCGATATAGCGTATGTTTATGTCCTTGCCGAGCGTAAGTCCCGACAGACGTATCATATTTTTTGCCAAATCATCTATTTTAACGGGCTCACCCATATCGAGAACGAAAATCTCTCCGCCCTTTGCCATAGCACCCGCTGTGAGCACGAGCTGGCTTGCCTCGGATATCGTCATAAAGTAGCGGATTATGTTGGGGTCGGTAACGGTAATGTCGTGACGCTCCTCAATCTGCTTCTTGAACAGCGGAATTACGGAGCCGTTTGAGCCGAGCACGTTTCCGAAGCGCACAGCCGTGAAAATCGTGTCGGATGAGAGCGTGTTCGCGTACTGAATAATCATCTCGCACACACGCTTTGTCGCGCCCATGATATTAGTCGGGTTGACCGCCTTGTCGGTGGAGATAAGAATCATTCTCTCGACCTTGTTCGCGATTGCGGCGCGGGCGGTGTTCAGTGTGCCGAACACATTGTTCTTTACGCATTCATCGGGAACGGTTTCCATCAGCGGTACATGCTTGTGCGCGGCGGCGTGGATTACGATGTCGGGCTTTTCTGCGGCGAATATGTCGTTTATCTTTTTGGCGTCGCATACGGTGGCGATGTACACCTCAAGGTTTAATTTGTCTCCGTATTTCAGTCTCAGCTCCTGCTGAATCGAGTACGCGTTGTTTTCGTATACATCTACAATAATAAGTCTTTTAGGGGAGTTCGCGGCGATTTTGCGGCATATCTCAGAGCCGATTGAACCGCCTCCGCCCGTTATAGCTACGGTTTTGCCGCTGACGAAGCCGTATATTTTCTCGTCCGCTATGTTCACGGGCTCACGTCCGAGCAGCTCCTCGGGAGTGATGTCGCGCAGACTGCCGATGAGATTTTTGTTTTTGCTCAGCTCCGAGAGGGTCGGCAAGGTTTTCATAGCGCAGTTTGTCTTTAAGCACTCGCGGATGATTTGCGCGCGGCGCTCGTTGTTGACTGACGGAATCGCGAGGTATATGAGATCTATATCAAACGTCTCACATACGTCCTTTATGTCGCTGACATTGCCGAGTACAGGAACGCCGCCGATTTTTCTGCCGATTTTTTCCTTGTTGTCGTCAATAAATCCGACAGGGAAGAGAGGGCAGTTTTCGGCCGCCTTCAGCTCGGCGAGCATGGAAGAGCCCGCTCCGCCCGCGCCTACGATAAGCACTCTTTTAGCTCCGTCCGCATAGGCGAGCGTGTGAGCGCTTGTGAGCTTATAGAAAATGCGTGAGCCTGTCACGCCGCACGCGCACAGCAGAACGGCGAAGAAAGCGTACATGTTGGAGGTGTAGACGTGAGTGAACACCGAAAGAAGCACCGCCGAGAGGCCCGAGAGAACCGCTACGCAGAAAACGTAAATGTAGTCCTTTTCCGTGGCGTAGCGCCATATAACGGAGGTGATTCCGAACAGCGCCGAGAACAGCGTAAAAAACGCCGCCGTGTACAGCGCCTCGAGTATGAGAGTGGGAATGCTGAAATCCGTATATGTAAGCAAATACACCGCAAGAGATACGGCCCCGTATACTATAGTAATAATAAGGAAGTCTATTATAAAAAGCAGAAGCCGTCTTTTAATCGGTTTGTGCACTGCCTTCGCTGCCTTGCCCTTGTCGTCCATAATCCGAACACACCTCGCAGTCGCTGTATTTGATTCCGAACCTTTTATATTATAAGGCGTCTCGGAATCGGTTGCCGACATTTTTTATGGAAAATCGAACCGTCATACGACAGTTAACGATATATAAGTAGATTTTACCACAAACATACGGTTGTGTCAATGGATAAAGAAGATTTGCTTGAATATTCCCCCCCCCCGAAAAATATATCTGAGATAGGCGAAAAATATACGAAAATGTATTGATTTTGTGACGAGGGTATGATATAATGTCTTAACCGTAATGATGGGGCGTTATCTGCCCCCGATAATTTACAAAATAAACGGAATAAAACGGAGGAAAGACAATGAAACAACTCAGGCATGTTCTCTCGCTTGCGCTCGCTGTTTTAATGGTGCTCGGCATGGTTACACCTATGCTCGCCGCATCCTACGAGTTAAGCGTTGAGAATGACTATGAAATTCCCGTTGAATCGGAAGACGACAGCGGCTTTTATCTGGATGTTGTCTCCGAAAACGACGAGGACGAGCTGTCCGTTCTTCCAAGGGAAGATTATGAGACAGACGACACCGCGGACACAAATGAAGAAAGCGCGGTAATTTATTCAATGAGCATCGTGCACGTTGACTGCGGAAGAAAATACTTCACGGTTGACGAGCTCAAGTCGATTATCGACAACGCAGCCGACGCGGGCTTTAACTACGTTGAGCTTGCCGTAGGCAACGACGGACTTCGCTTCCTGCTCGATGATATGTCGTTAACTGTGAATGGCACGACATATTCAAGCGAAAACGTTTCCGCTGCTATCCACACGGGAAACGAGACATATGCGGACTTCGATGTTGATGAACTCACACAGTCCGAAATGGACACAATCATCACATACGCGAACAGCAAGAATATAAGCATTATTCCTCTCATCAACACCCCCGGCCATATGGACGCAATCCTTAACGCGGCTGAGGCGTGCCTGACAGGTGTAACCTGCAGCTATGGCGACTCGCAAAATGGCTACTCGGACAGAACAATCGACGTAACAAACGAAACGGTTGTCGCGTTCACACAGGCTCTCCTTCAGAAGTATATCAACTACTTCGCAGGCAAGGGCTGCAAATACTTCAATATCGGTGCCGATGAGTATGCGAATGACGTATACTCAACAGGCGGCATGGGATTCGGCAATCTTAAGGACAATAACAAGTATGGTTACTTCATTAAATACGTAAACGAAGTTGCAGCTATGGTAAAAAAAGCTGGAATGACACCCATGGCGTTTAATGACGGTATTGAGTATAATAATGTACTGTCAGCAACTGTCGGCAACACAACTTATACCTTCGACAAAGATATCGTTATTTGCTACTGGTCGAACGGTTGGAGTGGTTATACTCTCCGTTTAGCATCTGACCTTGCAAGTGACGGCTTTAAGCTTGTCAATACACACGGTGATTATTACTGGGTGCTCGGTAAATCCGATGTTCAATGTGATGCAACAAAGGCTTCAGGTTTCAATTATCTTAAATTCGCAGACGGCAACAAAGTTGATGAAGCTAAGGTAAAAGGCGCGATGTTCTGCATCTGGTGCGACTATCCGAGTGCGGATACAGCTGCTAACGTAATCACCGCCACAGCTCCCGTAATCGCGGCGTTCGGCGGAACACTTCCCGCTGTCACCTCCGACGACAGCGGAAACAACGACGGCAGTGCGGAAAATACGGTTGAAGTAAGTGTTCAGGTCGGCGGAACAAGCACATACACATTTAACGATGTCAACTACAAAAACGATGTTGATGAATCTGTTTTAGATAAAGACATCGCTACATATGATATTAGCGGCGTTGACTCAAGTGAGACGACTACTACCGTTGATGAAGAGGTTGCATTTGCCCAGGGTAATGAATGTGTGATTCGTGATGCGGACAATAGATATATGACTGTAAACAGCGAAGGTACACTTGGTATAACAACAAGTTATTCTGAAGCGACAAAATTTACAGTCTTAGAAAATTCCGTGCTGAAAGCTCAAGTTGACGGCCAGAACTATTATCTAAAGGCAAATATTAGCAATAAATCAAGTGGATCAGATAGAGGGTATGTTTTTATAACATCTACATTAAGTTCAGCAACATCATGGAATTATGATTCAACTTACGGACTTTACTATTAT
>CAZWLL010000043.1:0-4799 GCA_964634795.1 uncultured Ruminococcus sp.
GTCTGTGTTTTCTTTAATTTTATTATAGCTTGAATTGTTACTGTACATATGCTATAATGCTTTTAACTTACATACCGATAATAGGAGGTATACGATGAAAAAATACAAAGAAACTGCCGGTGCAGATGAGGAAACTCCATCACGTGCTCAATATTTCAGCTGGATAAACAGCACAAATGAAGGCTCTACGGAAGCACAGACGCTCACGAATCTGGAATTTTTCAAATTTATGCGTGATCGCTTCGGAATGCAGCTCGATATTTACGCATGGGACGCGGGAAACATGGACGGTGCGGATAAGCTGTACGCCGCACAGCGTAAAGAAACTTTTTCCGTGCAATACCCTCATGGATGGAAGCCGATTGCGGACGCGGCTGCGGAGATAGGCTGCAGACTCGGTGCGTGGTGCGGACCTGACGGATACGGCGACGATCCCGAAACAGAAAAAAACAGACAGGAGCTTTTCGTCTCCCTTTGCCGCGATTTCCATTTTGCACAGTTCAAGCTCGACGGCGTATGCGGTATGCTTCGTGAGGAAAAGCAGCCTGTGTTTGTTGAAACGATGCAGAAATGCAGAAAATACTCTCCCGACCTCATCGTTCTGAACCACAGATTGCCCCTCGGTATCGGTGAGCCTTATGTTACAACATTTTTGTGGAACGGCATTGAAACCTATGTTGACATTCATATAGGCAACCCTAAAACCGCAATGCACCATCGTGCGTTTATCTTTTCACGCGGCAATGTCCCCGATTTGGAACGTTTGGCTGAAGACCACGGTGTGTGCATCTCGTCGTGTCCCGAATACTTTGAAGACGATCTTATTTATCAGGCGTTCGGACGAGATTTGATTCTCGCACCTGAAATTTACGGTAATCCGTGGTTTTTGCGTGATGATGAGCTGCCCATTCTTGCCTCTGTTTATACATTGCACCGCAAGTGGCGTTCTATTCTCGTACACGGTATGCTTCTGCCGTCATCTTACGGTGAGAACGCGGTATCACGAGGAGACGGAACGAGGCAGTTTATCTGTACGGGCAACGCTTCATGGAAAGAGCGGCTTATCAAAATAAAGCTTGATGAAGAAATCGGTCTGAAGTCGTCTGAAACAGGTAAGGTTTCCGTCATTCTGCACCATCCCTACACTGAATTTTTGGGTACATTTACCTATGGCGAGACAGTAGAAATTCCGCTTCATCCGTTCCGTGCCGCACTTATCGAGTGCTGTCATGCCGAAATCGCCGAGAAAATGCCTACGGATTGCGCGTATCGCGTAATTCATCGAGGCGCTGATATGAACGAAAACAGCGTGGACGAAATTGAAGTAGTCGCGGCAAAGCATCCGATTGAATTCCAAGGAAAAATCCTTGCATGCGACGCTCCGTTTGATCATCGCGAACAAAACCCCGAGTATCTCGGCAAAACAAAGCGGCTTCCCGCACCCGACACGGCATATGCAAAAACGCTGTATGAATATGCGATGCGCGACGTCGATAACGACTCTCTCGAAGCTCGTGCGGTACGTCGTGCAGGCGAAACAAAGTACCCCGCAGTCGAAGAATGCCGACGCGCCTTCTTTGAACAGGACACATATCGTTACCGCGGCTGCGACAATAAAGCTTTGTTTGAATCCTCAGATGATACATTCTTTGACGGAAGATCGCGTACCTATGGCGGCGGTAAACGCATAGGCGGCGGATGTTTGCGTGTAGATTTCGGTGAAGTCTTTGACGCAGACACAGTGGAAATAGAATATTACGCAACGCGTGAGAATCCCGTGAAGCAGATACTTCCGCAAATCGAGCCCGGAGATGCTGAATTCTCCTCCGATCTTGTTGATTTTCATGCTGTGTCACCCGAGGAAACAAAGGAGCTGTGTGCGTATACTATGCCGTATGTCGTTGAGGTAACACATGAAATCGCATATGATTATGGTGTACGCTGCCGTACAGCTTATAAAATCGACAGCTCAATACGCTATTTCCGTCTGCCGAACCCGATGGACCGCCTGTTCTCGGTAAAACTGAAAAAGAACGGCACACAAATCGATACTCCGCAAGCTCACGCGAACAATCTGATGGCACCCGACTTCCCGGTACAGTTCATCGAAGAAGCTGAGGTTGTTGTTCCGCGTGCCGGCAAGCTGGCAATCGCAGTGGGCGGCACACATGGCGCAGAGGGTGTTGCTGTCACGGTCGAAATCGACGGCAAACGATATGGTTGTCCCGACCGCGCGGTATCCTATCCGTCCAATATGTGGGAGCACTATGTTATCACGCCCTCGTCCGACACGACGTTCTATTTCCCCGTAACAGAAGAAATGGCGGGAAAATCCGCGACAATTACGCTTCTGTTCCGTGAAAAGCACGAACCGAATCAGAATACGGGATCAACGGCGGACACGGACATTTATTGGTGTCCCGAGCATTGAATTCACGATTCGGTTTCGGTACATGATATACATATATCGGCGTACGATTGTGTACAAAAATGCTTATGCGGTGTTGTCGGAATATCCGAACAATACCCGATATTAAACAAAATAACAGTGCAAAACAATCAAGATGATGTTGACAACCACGCTTTCCGATGCTATAATCCCACATAGAAATCTATTTTGCGGAAATATTTAAATCAGGAGGCTGCTATGAAAAAGCACAACATCACATCGCTCATTCTCGCACTGCTGATTACTATGTCTGTAGGAACAGCATGCGCCGAAGAAACGAGTACCGAATCCACTGAAACAACAACGGAAACCTCTGCACAGACCGAAACAACTGCAGAAGAGACAGAAACGACACGATACGCCGCGGATCTGCCGGAGCGTGATTTCAACGGTGAAACATTTACGTTTTACGCACGTATATACTCCGGTACATGGGATGCGGGCGATTTGCTTACAGATGGAATAACAGGCGAAAAAATCAATGACGCTTTGTATGAGCGGCAGACTTATATTGAGGACACATACAATCTGTCGCTGAGCGTTGTACAAAGCGGAAGTGACGATATTCTTTCCAACGTGAAAACATTTGTCAACTCAGGAGACACAACTTATCAGGCAATTGTCGGTAAAGTTTACAATATGGCGTCTCTGACATTATCGTCGATGCTGTACGATCTTCATGAAGTGGATAATATCGACCTTTCACAACCGTGGTGGGGTCAGGTTATGAATAATTCAGTATCCATAGGCGGCAAACAGCATTACGCAGTGGGAGATCTCTTTATCGTAGATAATCAGGCAGAGAGAATCTACTACTTTAACAAAGGGCTTGCGGAAAAACTCGGTCTCGGCAATCTCTATGAAACAGTGCGTGAGGGCAAGTGGACAATCGATACCTTCATGGAATGCAACGAAACCGCGCTTATGGATTTAAACGGAGACGGAGAATACACCAGAGACGCGGATCAATACGGAACCATGGCACAGCCGCAGCATCTCGGCTTGGGTCTGTATATCGGCGCAGGACAGATGGTAATCGGCAAGGATGAAAACGACCTTCCGTATTTTCAGGCAGCGCAGTCTGATGCTATAGATGTAATGGTCAACATTGCCGAAAAAATCGGAAGCAATCCCGCAATCAGCACCAGCACCGACTCGACACTCAGCTCACTTTATCCTGACAACCTCGTATATTTCACGGAAGGACGTGTGCTCTTCAGTCCTGAGGTTCTCAAGCACATCGAATCAATGCGTGACAGCGATGTTGATATCGGTATTTTGCCGCTTCCGAAATATACCGAAGAACAAGAAAACTACTATTGCTACGCAGACGGTCACTGCGTCAATGCAGTGGGTGTTCCGATTACAAATACCGAAAGCGAGAAAATCGGATTTGTATTGGAAGCTATGTCGGCAGAATCGAAGAACAATCTGACACCGGCGTATTTTGAAGTTTGCCTGACCGATAAATATGTACGTGATGCCGATTCCGCGGAAATGCTCTCTCTTGTAATGGAAAGCGCCGTGCTGGATCTCGGCGAGGTGTTCCAGTGGAACAATATCACAAGTACCGTATCCGAGGCAATCAATAAAGGATCATCCATAGCATCAACCATTACCTCAAACGAAACCATTGTAAATAAATACATTGAAAAAGCAATCGAAACGATAGTCGGATAGGATATTTTTCAATTTAATAGCAGAGATAACAGTCTTTCACTCAAACCGGTCATTCTTCAAGCATCAATGATGTTAGAAGAATGGCCGTTTCTGCTTTTTTAAGTTCGCGGCGGCTCTCGGTGGCGGTGCATTCCGCTCTGCGGTCCGTGACGTGAAAAATATATGTTCCCAAGGACCGTTTCTAACCTGCGGTTACATAGGAACAGTTCCGACGGGCATCCGCTCTCGGTAGGAGCATGTCAGAAACAGCGTTAGAAACAGCATCAGGAACACCGAAATAAGCCTTAAAAAGCCTTTAAAAGCGTGTATTGCAGCTCAAACACCGTCTCTGTTCTTTTGTTCCTGAAATAACTACTATAATTAGAAAAGGTAAGATATATAGCTTATACAGCATATAAACAATACATTTATACTTACATAGGATTTTTCGGATACAAGGAACATGTAAGGGAAGGGAAGACGTTATTTTACAGAGGAATGCTGTTTTTCCGATGTCGTGGGCGATGATTTGCCGACGTAAAATAGAGATTGGCGGAATTCAGACGAACAATTAATACGATGTGTCCCTCTCGGCAGCAAAAAGCGACAGCCTCATCAAAGAGACTGCCGCTTTACCTATTCAATTATCACTTGCTCTCAACTGCCAAGCTTGGGAGTGGGATGGTTGTCT
>CAZWLL010000043.1:4899-18294 GCA_964634795.1 uncultured Ruminococcus sp.
CTATTCAATTATCACTTGCTCTCAACTGCCAAGCTTGGGAGTGGGATGGTTGTCTATACTATTCAGTTGAAGTTCATTCCCACTCACAGAATCGCATCAGCATGACCGCGAGCTGCGCACGTGTCGTGCATCCCTGCGGATCCAGTACAGATGCGTTATTCTCAGCCTGATATGCCGCAACACCGCTTCCGCAGCCCCACTGCATAGCGGGAACGGCGTATTCCGCGATATCGAAGGCGTCATCGTAATCCAGAATATTTGTGTCCTCGCCGACGCTGACATCATATCCTTTATACATTGCGTAACGGTAGAGAATCGTGACAAGCTGCTCATGGGTCATGATGTCGTCCACACCGAATCTGCCGTCGTCATAACCCGTTGTAATGCCTTCGCTTGCCGCCCAGCGGATTGCTTCGGTATACCATGCGTTAGGCTGCACATCCGTGAACTGCAATGCGTAGTTGACAATCGGACTGCCTTCCAGTCGCCACAGAACGGTCAGCACCATTGCTCGGTTTGTACCGTCCTCGGGTGCGAATGTGCTCTCTGATGTACCGTTCATCAGATTTTCCGCCAGCACATATTCCACACCGCTCCGATACCAAGCGTCTGCAGGCAAATCGGAGAAATCCGAATACTGAGGTGTCACGGCAGGCAGCTCATCGAAAGTCGCCTGTACCGTAACCGCACTCTCTGGCATCGTGAACGTGCAGTCACCATCTCCGAGAGCCGTGATTGTCGGCGTCTGACCGTTTTCGGCGGTCACCGTCAGCGCGGACAGGGTATAGCCGTCATTAGGAACAACCTTTACTGTAATGACCTCTCCCGCAGCAGCGTAATCAGCAGACAGCTGCAGTACGCCGTACTCGGAAGTCTCCGCCGTCAGCGCATAGCTCTTTGTTTCCTTGCTCTTGTTCTGTCTGTTTTTCTGCAGCGCAGCTACAGCGTTATAGAAATACGCCAAGAGGTCGTATTGTGCATCACACGACGGCTTTGTTTTCTCGCTGTCGTACTCCATTGTGCGTACCCAGGAGAGAATAACTTCGTTGTTGTGTACGCGCATATATTTTCCGACATTGGTGTACAGAGTTACGGCGGTGTTGAGCTGCATCAGCATAAGCTGCAGGAAGCTGTTCTTCGCTTTTTGTTCCTCGCTCAGCTCCGTTCCTACTGCCGCTGCCGCGATAAACTTCACAAACGGTTTTATAAATGCCTCACGGTCGGTCAGGCGTACAGGTAGATTTTCTTTCTCGAGATTCGTAAATTCGGCATTTTCGACACACGCGTCAAGGAGTTTGCCTATGCTTTTTACTGTGGCATCATAAACGATTTTTGCGTAGGCAGAATAGGTGAATCCGTTCCGGGCATCGGTATCATTTTCGGAAATAGCAGCCGCAGCCTCAATCAGAGCATCTTTTTCGGGAGAATCAGGCAGCTGTCGGCAGAAGCTGTCGATAAAAGCGGCGTATGCTTCGTTGTACAGCTCCTCGTCTGTCAAAGCCGCTGCGTTTGTTTCCGTAGGCATCAGCTGTATAACAAGCTTGACAAGCAGTTTTGCAAGTTTTACGAGGTCCTGCACATTAATCTCGGCGTCTTCACCGAACTGGTCGACACAGCCCTGCAGTACGGAATACAGCAAAAGACCGACTCCCGAAACTATTGCGTCCGTTTTATTTTCATCGTTCGTAATCTGTGCGATTAAACGGCTCATATCATGACCGTCACCGCCGAACATCAGCACCATCAATGTGCAAAGCATATCCTGGTAGCGGTCATCCACGTAGCTGTCACGATTCTTAACGAGGTAATTCGTCAGATAAGCGACACGTTCCTCTAAAAAAGTCTCCTGTGTCAGCGCAGAGCTTTCATCGTGCAGAATGGCTCCGCTCGCAGTATCGACACACATGGCAGCAAACGTATCGGGATCACCGCCGCCGTTTACATAGATATCATATACATATTTATTCGTATTCTGCAGGAACGAGAGCATCAGTGCCTTTGTATCCGCATCATCTGTCGGCAGAAGTGTATCCTGACCATACCGAGTGAAGCCCCAGGTGGAGAACGGAGTCATTTTGACAGGGTCATACGAGGCGTAATAATTGTGGATTCCGTTGTAGAAGCTGTCACGCGGATTCGCGCCGTTTTGCGGCAATACTGTATTCGGCGTTCCGAATGTGTAGGCATATACGTTCTGCGAATCGGCGTGGATTTTCTCACCCGTTTTGCCGAGCTCATAGCCTTCGGCCATAGCAGCGCCGATCAGGTTTGCGACTGCCGCACCTCTGCTGTAGCCTACCGTCCAAACCTTCAGTGTCTTGCCTGAAAAGATATCGCTGTGTTCGGAAACATATTCATCGGCAAAATCGAGCGCGATATCTCTTCCCGTTTTAAAGCCGAGGTGAAGACCATCCTCCGTTGTTTCACCGACATTGAAGTTTCCGCTCCATTCAATCTCATATCCCGCACTGCGCGGAACCATGGCGAGAAGTACGGTATCATTGTCAAGGCATTTGTATGCAACTGCGACACCGAGCGTATTCTCATTCATCTTCTTATTGTAGTATTCGTTGACTTCTGTTTCCTCAAATCCAAGCTGTTCGAGAAGATTTTCAACGTTGCGGCTGCGCATATTGTACGCATCCTCGGAGCGATCGTAGCTGCAGCTGCTGATGGATGCCGCAGCGAGCTGCATGGACATAGTGGCAAGATGCGCGTTTGTCTCATAGGATGATGCTTCGAAGTATGCGTCGCTGTATACGTAGGTATCGGGCAAATCTCCTATTTCCGTACCGCCCTCATGCGGATCAAAATAGAATGTTCCGCGAATCTGCGAGCGCTCACATTCATTCTGATATCCTGCTGCCATAGAGGGAACGCACAGACCGAACACCATACTCAGTGCCAGGGCAAGCACTCCCAGCCGATAAGCTTTTGTTTTCATATTGTATGTCTGCCTTTCTTATTAAAGAGCAAGGGGAGAAAACAGGATTTCTCTCTTTCTCCCCTTACTTCTGTTTACTTTATTTCTCGATTACGCTGAAACGCTGGAAGATAGCTGCGCTCTGCGCACGAGTTGCGGTACCCTGCGGCATCAATCCGCTTTCGGTACCGTTGAGAATACCGTTTTCGCAGACCCACTGCATAGCGGTCAATGCCCAATTGCCGATTGACTGTGCGTCGCTGTAGCTATCGAGAATTTCTGCGTTGTCGACAGTCATGTCCAGACCGCAGAACGCCGCATAACGGTAGAGAATAGCCGCAAGCTGTTCTCTGGTAACGTTGTCGTTCGGGTGGAATGTGCCGTCCTCATATCCGAGCACAATACCGTTTTCCGTTGCCCATGCGACAGCTGTCGTATAGTATGTATCCTGAGCTACGTCGGAGAACACTGCCGTGTCAGCCGCCTCGGAGCTTCCGTCAATACGCCACAGGATTGTGACAGCCTGTGCACGTGTAATGCTGTCGTTCGGTCCGAAGGTATCGGCAGTATAGCCGTTCATGATGCCGTTTTCCAGACAATAATGCACGCCGTCATGATACCATGCGCCGACATCCAAATCGGTATATGCCGCGAGCGGGCATTCATCGTTCTTTGCGCATACGGCATAACCGTCCTTCACTGTATCCGTTTCCTCGGTAACCGCAGGAGTTGTATCACTTGCGGAGTTATCCTCTTCCGTATTCGGTTTTGTTGTCGGAATACTCGGGAAGGTCGGAGAAGGTACAGGCGTCGGAGTCGGGGCAGGAGTAGGATCGGGTTCAGCTGCGTTAATCGTATATGTGTAGGTTGCCACTTCACTCGTCATGCCGTCCTTTACGGCAATCACCATCAGGGTAGTATCGGCGGAAATCGTGATTGTCGTGTTTTCGTTATAACGTGTGCTCATCGTCGAAGGAGTTCTGCCGTTTACGGTGTAATAAATCTCCGCGCCATCCGTCAGGTTGTAGAGATAAACATACTGAATCTCATCGTATGTACCTGAGGCAACAGATGCAATAGGTGCTGCAACCGATTTTTCCGCAACGACGAGAACCATAATGGTTACGGTATTTGATATATTATTCGGATTCTGTACCGTATCTGGGATTGCTGCAGTACCTGTTACGGTGTAGCTCAGCGATTTCGACGAAAAGACAGGAGTTGTCCAAGTAACGGAAGCCGTTACCTGACTGCCGTCTGAGAGGTTGAGCGTTGCTTCCGTCGGAAGATTCCATTCGCCTGCCTGAGCCTGCTCGTATGTCACAGCCACAGCGTTAAACGGTACAATGGAAACCAAATCGGCATTGATATCCGCCGCGTTATCGGTTGCGCAGAACGTTACGTATATTGCATCGTTCTGCTTTGCCACGCTTGCCTTGAGACTTGAGTCGTTTTCGTTTACTTTCAGCTCCAGCTTTTCGGAGAGGTAGTACTTCAGGTTATTCGCCTGCTCCTCGGGCACATTATTCTCTATCGCCTCGTCTATAAACTTCTGCGGATCCAGCATCATCTTCGCGGTGTATACAGTGTCAGCTGCTGCGGTTTCGTCCGAAGGCGTCCAGATAATATCACGGAAGTAGTCCTTCATCTCATACGTCTCCGTAACGGTCACGAGAGCGCTGTCGAGATTTGTCGCCAGCTTTTCGCCCGTACTGGGCGTATCTATGGTCATCTCAATCTCTTTAATAACGGGGTTGTAAATCGCGGTCAGCTCGATGTTGCCGTTCATGCTTTCTACCGAAAGAGATATATCGTCTTCGTCACCAACCACACCGTCGGGAACGGATTCCCATTTTTCAAAGAGTTCGTCTGCCTCCGCGGGAGCAGCGATGGTTACCTTATCTCCATTGTAATAATAGTAAGTCTTGGGAAAATCCGTAAAACTTTTATTCTGTATACCGAGAAGACCGGTATCTGTACCGTTTATCGTCACCGTATAAGGATTGTCGAGAATGTACGTGCAGGTTACATCGGAGGAGCGGTTATCACCCTTCTCAGCCCATGTAGTAAGCATGTAAGTCGTCTTTTCACCTTCGACGCCCGTAAGCGTGAACGGCTCGGTGTACGTGTATACCTCGGGTTCATCATCGGCATTATCGCCTTCTTTGCGGATTGTATACTTAATTGTTTCGTCTTCGCCGCCGCTCAGCGTCACCTTAAGCTCTGTCTTGTTTCTGAAGGTTTTTGTGTCCCAATTCGAATCGGCGGACAGAGGCGTAATATCGTACAGTGCTGTGAGGGGCAGGAGATGTCTGTTGTTTTCTACAGTGCTGCTTTCTAAGGTTTGTTCACCGTTTTCGACTTCAACAATCGGTTCGTCTACCTGTTCCTCTGTAGTGGAAATGAATACAACCAGAACATCGCTTGTGTCGGGAATCGGAATCGTTACTTGTCCGTCCCTTGCGACCTTGCCGTCCTCGATAACATCTGACGTATCGGCTTTGCTCTTGTCAACGCTCAACTTCGTTAATGAATAATCGGACAGGATAACGCTCGCTTGATCAGGTAATTTTTCAATTAAATCCTCTTCCGGCAAGCCCATCGTAACGGATAATGTGGTAGGTACAACGAGATAGATATCCCATGCCGGTTCTTCCGTCTCAACAGGGTAGCCGTAGATACGCAGCGATCCGGCATCGTCTACATAAGCATCGTATGCGGCATAGAAGTCCACGCCTTCATACTCAACCGCCGCATCATTTGCGTTCAGATCGAATGCGAACGCCAGCTTATTGTCAACATCCTGCTCAATCAGCGCGGCAACGGTGTATTCTGTACCGTATTTTGCTTTGCCGGTCGCTGTCTGCGTATTACCGTCCACCTGTTCAATCCAGTAAACGGGGACATTCTCTTTTGTTTTTTCCTCACCGTCGACTGTCCAGGTAAACGTACCGGTTGTCGGAAGTTCTTCTTCTGCCGCAGGCTTGTCAACCGACAGCTTTACATCTTTCGAACGAGTGAAGCTGTATGATGACGTCAGAACAACATTTTCGTCCGGCATGATAAAGCTTGTGACGGCGTTATACTCGTCTTCAAGTATTACATCGCCGCTTTCAACAGTCCACTCATCGAAAATTCTGTCTTTGTCAGTGCCGTCGATGGTTACTGTTGCGCCTTCTATATATTTGCCGATTACTTTATCGTCAACTGTTACCGTATAATACGTTTTGTCTGCGTATAACGTTTCAATACCGGAAGTCTTTCCGCAATAGATTGCGGTTGCCTGTACTACGGTATTGTCTTTAGTGACTGTAAACGGCTGGTTGAAGGGCTTCCAGTTACCGATACCGCTTGGAGTGGTTATACGGTAGAAAACAGCTGCGCCTTCGATATCGGCTTCGATTGACACGAGACCTTCATTAATCTCGATATCAACGGTCGGAGCATCAAACGAATCCATGTCGATTGTGACAGGATTGCTCTTCGATTTGCTTGTACCATAGAAGCTGTCGTAAGAACGGAGCCATGCAAAGTTAATCTCAGGATAATGGCCCTGTGCAAGCACAGTAGTATTATATGCGAGAGTACCGAGTACAGCAAGGGAATGGCTGCCGTAAGCAAGCTGATTGCCGGTATAGCCTTCCGTTACAGGTGTGGTCTTTTTCGAACCCGTAGGTGTTGTGGACTCATTCCACCTGTTGATATTGTTGTTGTAATCCACCTCAACGAAGCGGAGAATAACATCGAATAACATGTCCCATACCGCCAACAGGCTATTGTATTCATCTCTTGACAGATAATTTGCTACAGACTTACCTGTCAGCGGGTTTTTGGTGCATATGAGTTCGTTCCATAACTGATTCAAATATCCGTCGCGTCTGCTTTGTGACATTGTTGTCCAATGACCGACTACAAAGATCCAATAATTGAGTCCGCGGGCTTTTCCGTAAAGACCGCCGATGAGCGAGTCTTTACCGCTCATCACGCTTGACATGATTCCTTCTAAATCCTCAGAGCTCTTGGCAAAAACGATAGGTACCAGAACCTGAAGTGCGCTTTCAAAGGATGGATACAAATCTCCGTCGCCATTCGTAAAGGAGCTGTAATAACTATCTCGGAGATCACCTTCAGAGCTATTATAGAGACCCCACGACTGAATTGCGCGAATCATAATATGTATGAACTGTTCCTGTGTTATAGGCGTTCCGTCATAACTGAGCGGATCGTTTGACGGGGGAACGACGTCCATCTCGGCAATCTCGAAGTTGTCGAAGAATGTGATATTGACGGGGTCGATGGAGTCAAGCTGCTCAAGCATCTCGGCACGCTGTGCCTTATAATTATTCGAGCCGACCGCCCATGATTCGTTGTCGTACCATGTCTCGTAGCTGTTCGCCCAATCCTGCTCAGCAACAAAACTCCAGACATATTTGTTCTCATTCGGTGTTTCTTCTGCTTCATGGTCACCCGGAACATAGTGGTCTACACCGTAGCGCATGAAGCCCATTTCATCGGGAGCAACCTCGGGAACCGCATCCACCTTATTGATACAGTTGTGGATGCAGTAGTACTTCTCAGCGGAGAGCTTCATTTCGCTGTTGCGGCCGCCCTGGGGTGCTTCGAAGCAATACGCATAGACCTGGTTGCCCGTAGCCGTCTCGCCGTCAGAATCGTAGCAGTAGCCTTCAATAAGTCGTTTTGCGGTCAGGTTGGAGGTTGCACCGCCGCGGGAGTAACCCATAATCCAGAACTTGACTCTGCCTTCCTCCACATCGTCGGTCAGGTCGTAGGCGTCAATGTATTTCTGTACCTGTGTATAGACCTGATTAGCGGCACTTGCAAAGCCCTTTGCTTCACCTGAGCTGCCGAGTGTAACGTTGCTTGCCCATTCGCTCTCGTAACCTGCACTGCGCACTACAATCGGAATGAGTGTATAATCGACTGATTCGTCATCCGAATCACTCCTCTGAGAAATATGCTTATGTCCTATCGCAACACCGACTGTATCAACACCCGGCTTTACGGAATAGGTATCGCTGATGAAGATATCATCGGCGGTAATGCCGATATCCGTGAGCAGCTTTTCGATGTTCGCGGACTTGTAGGTATAATCCAGGCAATATTTTTCCTGCTGATCGAATTTGCCGTCAATGCCGAGATTTGATCCGAAGCTTGCCATTGCCATTGTCATGGACATTGTGGCAAGATGCGAATTGTAATCGGTCGGATCGCCGCCGTCGAAGTCATTGCCGTTCAGGAAATATCCGTCTGAGTAGTAAAAGTCCGATGTGAGATCCGACTCTGAATCTCCGATAGAAGCATACTGGAAATATCCGTGAATCAGCGGATAGTTGTTGTAGGAGGTTATTGTGGTAGGTTCCGGATCTACCTCTGTAAACGAAACCGTTTCCGCGTCTCCTTTTACGGCATGAAGTGTGGTATTCACACCGTCGAACTCGATATGATATCCGTTAAAATCGGAGAAGAACGCCTGTTCGTAATAGAACTCACGCGATTTATTTATCTTGCGCTCCGTATCTGCCGTGCGGATACCGATTTCAGACTTACCGCTCGGCACACCTGTGATGTATGCGTTTGAGGAGGGGGTATCATTGAGGAACAAGTCGTCCTTTGCTCCATCCTTACGGTTATTGTTTTTAATCGTGAGCGTTCCGCTGAGACCTATATCATTGAGTGCGGATACAAACACGCCGCCGCCTTCACTTGACGCGGTGTTGTTCTGAATTGTACAGCCGGAGAGGGTGTTGTCGTCATTGTTGACATAAATACCGCCGCCTTCATTTGCGCTGTTGTCCTCTATCGTACAGCCGCTGATGGTTGTGCTTTCCTGATTGAGGTAAATCGCGCCGCCGCATTCGGAAGCGGTGTTGTTTTTCATGGTGATACCGTAGATTGCACCGACATTCGTACTTACAGCGCATTGTTCGGTGAAGATTGCACCGCCATGACCGCCTGTAACCGTATTATCGGAAATGCTGCCGGTAGCGTCCTTCGATTCCAGAACAAACTCGCTGTAGCAGAAATAGATACCGCCGCCGCCATCACGTGCACGGTTGTGGTTGATGGAGGAGCTTTCGCTCAGTGAGATTGTAGAACCTGTTCCGTTGGAATACACGCCGCCGCCTTCGTCCTGCGCTTCATTATAGGCAATCTGCGCGCCGTATGTCATAGTGAGCGTACAGTTGTCGCCGTCCATCATAACGCCGCCGCCGTAGCCGTCTTGACCCCAGGTAATCTCCGCACGGTTGCCCGCTATGGCGACATTGTCAAGTATCAGCGTAGAGTTCTTTTTCATATGTACGCCGCCTGCGCCGTTGGAGCTCCAACCGCCTGTGACAAGACCGCCGTTTGTAATCTTGAGAGCCTTGCGGCTGCCGTTTTCCCATCCGGTGAAGTCATGGGTTGTAGTCGTAACCGTACTTCTGAGAACCAGGCTGGCACCTTCATCCAAATAGATGACCTCGCCATCCGATTCGTAGTCATCGTTTGTAAGCTGGCGATCAATCCGCAAACCGTTCATATCGATTGTCGCGGACTCACCTTTATTCAATACCAGTCGATCACTGAGCTTCCAGTCACGCATGAGTATGATGACCTTGCCCGTCTTTGCTGCGTTCCATGCTGTTGAAATGCTTGTGTATTTAGTTCCGTACTGGTCCTTTGCGTAGACAACGCTGTCGGCAAAGATATCGATACCCAGTGATGCGACCATCACCACGGTAAGAAACAAGCACAATACACGCCGCAAAATCTGCTTCGTTTTAAGTTTTCCCATATTTCCCTCCGTCTGTATTATTGTATATATTGTCACACGGCGGATTCGAAGTCCATCGTGTGATATGCAGAGGGCCATACCGCTCAAAAGGCGGTTATACCCACAAACAGGCCATATTATAGCACTTATTTACTTAAATTTCAATGTATATACATACAAGAAATATAGCGTTACAGCATGTAATTTCAGCGTAATATCATGCGTAATTTTCCTCATATACGAAGGACACTGTAGTGGGGAGAAGGGGATGCATTAATTCAGCCGATAACAAGTGTGAACTCGAGTCCGATTAAGATTAAAGCGTACAAGATTGACTTTACATTCTTCGCACTTACACCCTCAATTTAAGCGGCTCTACAACCATAAACAGCGGAATTCATCAGCTTTATACGGCACTAGTTGGTAAATGCCTACAAATATTGTTCAACTCAAAATTGTGCAATATACTCAAAACACGTATCTGCCCATCATGTATTATATGGAAATTATGCTTTCTTAAAATGTAGTATTGACAGCATTATATCAATATGCTATACTGTAATCAGTCGGATAAAGATTTGTGTCTGACACCAATATCACGTCAAATTATTTTGAGTATTATCAACGGGAGGTGATAAATATGGTATTATTTGTGTTCCGTCCTATGCCTGATGCATCGGAGAAACATAGAATGGTGCTGTATCCGATTAAGAAAATTTATATCAGCGCATAGGTTGGTCGCAGGATAATTTTTATTCTTGTGAAAGGCTATGCGCTTTTTATATACATACATGCCTCGGCTCGACGAAATTTCAAAACAAACTAACAAAAATCCCCATTTATTATATTGAAAGGATCACCGCTATGAAAAAGAATCTCTGTTTTCTTCTCACTGTTATCATGCTGTTCTCCTGTTTCTCTATTTCAGCAGCAGCGAATACCTACTTACCATACGAGAAAACATCTTCAGCAGAAGATGTTTACGATGTGGTTACAACGCACTGGTTTGGTGGTTATTGGTGGTGACGCATGAACCGAAACATCTCAAAATTATCAGCGATATCATCAATTTTTATCTGTTGCTTTCTTATAGGTCTATTTGTATCGGTACTCTTATTCACCGGCTGTTTAAGTATTAATTCTAAGTGCTTGAAGTATTCTAAAACAATTAATCTCGAAGGATGCAATCCACTTCTAATGGATGATAACATTCTTCTTTGTTATAAGGAAACTATCGCCTTTGACATTCAAGCAGCAACAACAGATATTGAATATTATACCGTAGATATAAATAGCGAAGAGTGGAATTCAATCGGGATACTAAACGATGTTATAACAACAAGTGGAGATATTTTGTTAGCTCCGGACGGGAACATCTATTTGACATATCAAACAATAGACCACCCTGTATCGCTGTACAAGTTAAATCTCAAAAGCAGAGAAATTAATTTAGTATATGAGAGTACATCATCACTTCCATTTCAATTTCTTTCCGTTTTAGATAAAAACAATCTCGTGCTTTTTGAACCGGACAGAGAGAACACCGGCTACACTTATCGCGTAATTATATATAACCTTTTAACAGAAAGTACGTCGGTAATTCTTGAACGAAACACCGGCATCAATGAGGAGGGGGCAGAACAAATCTCATCCGCATTTGCATATGATGGAAAAATTTACTGTCTCATGCACAAAATCGGCGGAGATTACAAAGTTGATGTACTGGACACTGCCGGCACTCTTGAGAGATCAATATATATTGATTCAAATGAGCTGCGTGAAGTTAAGACAATTAATAAAACAGAATACGGAATTTGGAGAATATATGTCTCAAACGGCATAATATGGTTTAAAACATTGGCAGACAAAATAGCCCCTTTTTCGGTATCTACCGGTGATTTGTGTGGTGAAATTCTGCAAGGATACGTGATAAGTTTTAATTTAAGCAATCACAACCAAGTAAATACGCTATTTTTTCGCACTCAAAAACCGGAAGTCACACTGTTTAAAAATACAAACGGGAAACTCGAAAGATATAACTTATCTATAGAGAAAGACGGTTCGCCTGTATCAGTAGACTACGTGTTTCTTTCAAATTCGAAAAATAGAATTGTCATTATTCCACAGAACAGTGACGGAAATATTCTTTTGTATGAATTGAAGTAATCATCGCTTTCGATGTTTAATGAGTATATGGCTTTACAAAAAAGTAGAATTCAAATAATGCCGTCGCGGAAAAACCTACGGCGGCTTTTGTTGCGGTGGAGAGTATCTTTCAGCTAAGCAGAAAACGACATCCCCATATGGAGCGGTATAAAAACTCGAAAAATCGATATATCTGAAAATGCGCAAAAAAGGGGCGGTGCATCACTATGGATACACCGCTACCTCTATGGAATGAAAAAGGCAACTATGGATTATTTCTTTCTGCGGATGTCGTACGCAGCAGCACCGAGCAGTGTGGAAACAGCGGCAATTACGATGGTTGCGTCAGCTGTTTGAGGAGCGGTTTCGACAACATCAGTTGCAGCGGAATCCACAACTTCAACGGTAGCCTCTTCTACTGTAATTTCTTCTGCGGCAGCTTCCGTTTCCTCCTCGGGAAGAGAAGCCTTATTTGCGCTGAGCGTCAGCTCCTGCGCGCCGCCGCCATTAAAGGAGCAGCAGTATGCGTCGTCAAAGTTGTCGACCTGCACACCAAGCTGGAATGTTGAGCCGGCTCCTTCGTTGTTGGCAAACGGAATCACAAATTCAATAGAGTAGGAACTGTCGTCCAATACTACTGCTGTGTAGGAATAATCACCGGGATAGAGATTGTAATTGGAAACCATACGGTTCATATAGTCGCCCCACAGTGCGTAGGTATTGCCGCTTGCGTCTGTATAACGAATTTCAACACCGTCCATCTGATCCCACGGCCACGGATGATCGCCTACATTTGCTTCAATAGCAGCATCGTTTCCGGAGTTTCCGTTTTTCGCGGAAGTTACCTTCACAGCAACATACAGGTTATCGGCATCATATAAAGCGTATACGATCGCGCTTTCATCACCGGTTACATTACCGTAGTTGACCGTTGTGTGGTCAAAAGACCACGTCCAGGACTGGCTGTACATCTCGTCAATCTGACCGTCGATTACCGGAGTACCGAAAAGAATTTCGTTTCCGGCTGCAGATACAGGAACGATTGTCAGAATAAGTAAAAGAACCAGTGCGAGAATAGAGAGTTTTTTCATGACATTTCTCCTGATAAAAAAATTTTGTGTATAAAGGATGTATATACGACACCTTATATACGTTATTAAGAGTATAGCAAAAGCACTCATTTTTGTCAGTAGAAAAAACGGTAAAAAAACTTGAAAAATCGATATATCTGAAAATGCGCAAAAGAAGACAGGGTACTGCTGCGGATACACAATCCTCTCTATAAAACGAAAAAGGCAGCTTATGTTCATTATAGCATACATTAAAATGCATGATTAACTGTGCGTTATTGAGAACTGTAAACCGATGCAAAAGGCACTGAGAACTTTGAGAATATGGATGCAGCTATAGAAAAATAACGGCATAGTTTGGAGAAATCCGGCTATGCCGATTTTTTATGTGCAAACCCTCTTGACATTCGGCAGGCAAAGTATTATAATATTCTATGAAATATAGAAAACTAATTAGTTTGGAGTGCCACTATGGTCAAAGA
>CAZWLL010000044.1:0-17250 GCA_964634795.1 uncultured Ruminococcus sp.
ATAACGCCGATACGGTCCGAGATAAAACGAACTATCGACAAATCGTGTGCGATAAAGAGGTATGTTGTGCCTCTTTCCTGCTGGAACTTCTTAAGAAGATTCAGTACCTGCGCACGAATGGACACGTCAAGAGCCGAGATAGGCTCATCGGCTACAACAAGCTCGGGTTCCATAACCATCGCACGTGCCAAACCGATTCTCTGACGCTGGCCGCCTGAGAATTCGTGAGGATAACGTGTCAAATGCTCGGGAAGAAGACCTACTTCTTCGATTATTTTTTCAACCTTGCGCACACGGTCAGCTTCGTTATCGAAGAGCTTAAAGTTATAAAGACCTTCGGAAACTATGTAATCTACGGTTGCGCGCTCGTTAAGAGATGCCGCGGGATCCTGGAATACCATCTGGATATTTCTTATTACCTCGCGGTCAAGTGAATGGGGAATCTTTCCGGAAATACGAACGCCTTTATACTGAATTTCACCCTTAGAGCAGGGATTAACACGAATTACGGCGCGTCCGATTGTGGTTTTACCGGATCCGGATTCACCTACAAGGGAGAATGTCTCGCCTTTATAGATATCGAAAGAAGCGTTTTTAACTGCTTTTACGGCGTTGTCGCCTTTTCCGAATGTAATATCAACATCTTTTACAGACAGGAGTATTTCTTTTCCGTTCTCTGGATCTATCGGACCGTGCTCCGGAAAATGACCTGACTGCTTTACTGCTTTTTCATCGTTATTTGCCACAGTCTGCTCTCCTATCTGTTAAATATTGAATGCTTTCATAAGCTTTTCGTGAATATTTTCGATTGCCTCGGGCTTTTCAACCTTCGGAGCTCTGGGATCGAGAAGCCATGTCTTCGCGTAATGCGTATCGCTTACCTTAAACATCGGAGGCTCCTTCAAGGTATCTATCTTCAGGCAATGAGGATTTCTGGGAGCAAACGGGTCACCGACAATCTTGTTGTACAGTGACGGCGGTGTGCCCGAAATCGAGTAAAGCTTTGTGTTTCTCTGCGCGAGCTGCGGGAGGGACGACAGCAGAGCCCATGTATAAGGATGACGGGGATCGTAGAATACATCCTCCGCAGTACCGAGCTCAACAATCTGTCCCGCATACAGAACGGCAACACGGTCGGCAATATTGGCAACAACTCCGAGGTCATGTGTAATGAACACGATAGTATAGCCGAATTCCTTCTGCAAATCCTTAAGAAGCTTAAGAATCTGAGCCTGAATTGTAACGTCAAGCGCGGTTGTAGGTTCGTCGCATATCAGAATCTTCGGCTGGCAGGAAAGCGCGATAGCGATAACTATACGCTGTCTCATACCGCCTGAATACTGGAAGGGATAATCATCGAATCTGTGCTCTGCGTTCGGTATGCCTACCTTCTTCATGAGGATAAGCGCTCTCTCACGCGCTTCAACCTCTGAGCAGTTCTGGTGCTTGAGAATAATGGAAGTAATCTGCTTGCCGATTGTGATAATCGGGTTAAGAGATGTCATAGGATCCTGGAATACGGTTGCGATACGAGTACCGCGAATCTGGCTCCAGTCCTTTGAGAACTTTATTTTAGCAAGGTTCAAAATGCATGTGCCGTGGAACTTTTCGTCTGTTTCATCGAGATAACGAACACGGAACGCAACCTTGTCGAATACTTTATTTCGTATGTTCTCGTTGTCAAGGTCAAGACCTTCGGTCATAGCCTGCTTAAGCTCCGCGAGAAGCTGCTTGCAGAGCTTTTTGCCCTTGTATCCGCCGTAACGGTCTACTGAGAGGCAAATTTCCTTTGCGAGAATTACGTTGCGGGCTTTTGTCTGCTCACTGATTTCGTGATTTATTGCTTTTTCATACTCATCCTTCAAAGCATCCATTTTCATGTTGTATTCTTCAAGGTAAGTATGATCGTTCTTTAACGCTTCATCGGCTTTCTTTTCGGCATCCTCAAGTGCTTTTTCCTTCTCCTTGATGCTGCCTTCCATAATTTTAATTTCAGCCGATATGCGTTTTATCTCATCCTTGTCATGCTTTTTATCAAGGGTCTGCTTTAGGTTAAAGGCCTCGGTGCTTCTGTATTTCAAATCTGCGATTTCGGCCTTCATCTTTTCTTCTTCTTCGCCGCTGATTTGAGCCTTGCGCTTTTTCTCTTCCTTCAGTGCCTGCATTTCACGGTAGATGTCCTTGCCGAATTCGAGCTTTGAGTACTCATTCAGCTTTTGTGTTGCTTCCTCTACCATTTTCAGCTCTGAATTGCCTTTTGACGCGCATGTGTCTGCAAGCTCTTCATCATTGAATATAAGACTACCGTTTGAGATAAATCCGTTTTCATCAAGCATGCCCGCGAAGGTTTTCGTAAATACTGATTTACCAGAGCCTGATTCACCGACTATTGCGATTGATTCGTTTTCGAATATATCGAGAGATATGCCGCGGATTGCGGTAAGAATTCTTCCGCGCACACGGAACTTGACTTCAAGGTCTTTTACAGAAAGTAAAACTTTTTTATTTTCCATGGCTTATCTCCTTACATATGTGTTCTCGGGTCTGATGCGTCGCCGAGGTTCTGACCGACAACGTACAGTACGACTGTGATAATAGCGGAAATTACAACGGGGCTCCAGAATTCAAACTGCCATCCGGGAGTTACCATTGCGCTTTCTGCGGCATATATAAGTTTACCGAGAGACATATCCGACAAGCCCATACCGATATATGAAAGGAATACTTCAGATGAAATATATGACGGAATTTCGGTAGCGGTATATGTTACGATAACGGATGTCATGAAAGGAAGAATATTCTTCAGCGCTATGCGGAGTGTGGGAGTGCCGAGACAGCGTGACGCGAGGTTGTATTCTCTGTCACGAATGATAATAACCTGTGTTCGCATGAAGTATGCTACATACAGCCAGCCTGTTACGGTCATGGCGAATACCATTGACCAGAAGCTTGCGGACATAATCATAACCACAACGGATATGAGAAGGATATACGGTACGTTACCTACTATATTATATACTTCCTGCATTACCATATCGACCTTCTTGGAGAAGCCCCAAACGGCACCGACAAGAACACCGACTGTCATATTGATTGCGGCACAGATTACGGCAAGTGTAATGGAAATTCTCGAGCCGTACCAGATAGCATCGAATGTAGGCTCACCGGATGCGCCCGCACCGAGAATCCATTTCAGTGAGAAGCCGAACTTTTTGATTGCTTCCGCAGGTGTTAAGTGTTTTGCCGTTGTATCAAGAAGGTTAGCGAAACGGTCATATTCCGTAAGTGCGGGATATACGTATGTGAATACAAGAATCACCGCGAGGAGTGAAAGAATTATTATATTAATCTTTTTGCGGAAGAATACACGAAACACGGAGTGCCAGTATGAATAACGCGGTGCGGTAATTTTTTCCGAATCGAGGGTACTGTTGTCAATGAATGAGAACAGCTCTTCTTCGGGAACATTAAGCTCTTCAAGATCGAGCAGCTTATCATTTTCCATTTACAATTACCTCGCTTTCGATGAGAATGAAATTCTCGGGTCAACCATCGACATGAGAATATCGCCGAGTATGAGTGATGTTACGGAAAGGATTGCGTAATACAGTGTAACACCTACGATAACACCGTTATCATACTTGTTGATAGCCTGTGTGAGAAGGTTACCTGCACCGGGAACTACGTAAACACGTTCTGTGATGATGGCACCGGTCAAAGCGCCGAGTATGCTTCCGGGAATACCGTGAACAATAGGAATAATCGCATTCTTAAGAATGTGCTTGGAGAAAATTTCGTTTTCGGAAAGACCGCCGGAACGAGCGAACTTAACGTAATCGGAGTTCATCTGGTCAATCATATATCTTCTGAGCCATTTCATAAGGCTTGCTATAGAAGGAAGTGAAAGCGAAATGATCGGGAGTACGTACATGAGCTTGCTTGATGAGTCTACGTTGAATACCGTAGGAAGTCCTATCTTGTAGCCTATGGCTTTGAACAGGAATATATACGCAAGCGAAGGTACTGCGATAATAAATACGATGTACAGTGTACCGATTTTATCAACGAGTTTGTCTTTTTTACGAGCCATAACTATTCCGAGCGGAACACCCAGGCAATACGACAAAATAACAGCACAAATACCTATCGAGAAGGAGTAGCCCATCTTGGACATACCGCCTTTAACGGTAGGAACGTTGGTGTAATGGTCAGTATAACGTGTAGCGTAAACTACGCTTGTATCAAGTGAATCCGCAGCGTAGGTAGCCATATGAAGGTCATCCGCGCTCTCCTCGGTAAGTCCCGTCGGATATGTGATGACGGAGTTCACATACGAACCCTGCGACTGAGTCATAGTCGTAAATACGTCAATACCCATATTAACGGAATATGATTTGCCGAGATTTATCGAAACAAGATTCTGGTGAATCCACGGGAATTTGTTGTCGAAATAAAGAAGATACTTATACTTTGTACCGTTGCCCATTATAGCGGGAGAGAATTTCTCTCCGCCGTATACCGGGTCGTGAGACGTAAAGGTTATGCCTCTGTTTTCAATGTCTTCCTCAACATAGTTGATATTGTCAACGGAGATAATGCTTGTGAAATAGGTTAAGGCTCTCTCGATAACCGGCTTATCCTTGTATGCGAAATAAGCCTGCTGTCCGCCGTTCGCAACCTTTTTTCCTGCCATTATAGCGTCAAGACGTGTAACGGTATAACCTTTTGATGTATAGTAATCATAAAACTTGTCGATATAAACTTGTACTTCCGCGCTGTCGTTGCCTGCCTTTCTGGCGATGTTGACTACGTTCGCTCTGGTTTCCTCGTCTATTTCTCCTGAGTTTTTCAGCTCCATGAGATAGTCTGCATATGTTACATAATCGAGATATCCGTATTCATCCCATTTTCTCAGCATATATGTCTGCTTCGCGTTATTCGAAGTCTTCGTATATACGGAGTCCGTGGCGAATATCAGCGTTCTGTCCATCAGAGAATAGATAAGTATCATAACGATTACAACAACCGCAATAACAGAAAGGATCGCGTGCACAATACGCTTGAGTAAATATTTAGCCATTATTTACATACCTTTCCACCCGCCGGCAGTTCGGTTTCGAACCATCTGAACCGATTCCTCCGGGCACTTTCTTAAAAATCAAAAATATACGGCAAGAGGATGAACCCATTAGAGTCCACCCTCCTCCGTTATCTTTGTTGTATTGTTTTTCGGTTATTTTGAATTAGGGTTCTTCGAATATTTAAATATTTATATTAGAAGATACCGATACACTTAACCATGTAACCTGCATAGTCAGGAAGGAATGTGTCAAGGTATGTACAAGGATCACCGAAGTCAGGACCCCAACCGGAGAGGTCGTAGGATGTGTAGTTAGCTTCGAAGCCGTAGGTTGTGTAGTATCCTGCATAGTACCACTGCTTGTAGTCAACGCATTCAACGAGGTTAACCTTTACGAGACCGCCGAGAGCGTTCTCGATGGACTGCTTAACTGCCTGTTCGGAGTTTGTATATGTTTCGCTGTTTGAAGGATAAAGGATATCGATGTAAATCGGGTTGTCAGCGCTGATTTCTACGCCCTGAGCGGAGAGCTCGGAAATAGCCTGTTCGAGTTCGGCCTTAGCGTTTTCAACATTGTACCATCCGTCGAAACCGTCGGAGGAACCTACGCCGTCATCTGCTGCGGGATCGTAAGCTTTGATCTTAACGCCGTCAGCATCGAGCTGAGCCTGAAGGATTACGCCGTAGTTTGTGCCGGCTGCGAATGTTGTAGCTGTGCCGTTGATGTCAACTGTTACATCTTCTGAGAGAGATACGAAGGTGCCGGGAACGTAAGTATTTCTTACGGATGTAGCTGCGAGAGCATCGCCGACCTTCTGAGCGTTCTGAGCGATTCTGTCGATGGACATGCAGAGAGCTCTTCTGAAGTGAACGTTGCCCATAGCCTTGTTTGTAGCTGTCTTCTGATCGTCTGTCATAGGAGAAACAACTGTTGTTGTATCGTTTGTGTTAGCGTATGCCTGACGGAATACGTTCATGAATGACATGAAGGAAGAAGAACCTGTGGATGTTACGTAGCTGTACTTGTCGAAGTTGCCGTCAGCCTTAGCGAGTTCGAGAGCAGAGGAGTTAAGTGCGCATGCGTCGAGTGTGCCGGCTACCATGTCGTTGTAAGCCTTTGTAGCGTCTGTACCGTCGTTGAAGAGCCATGTGATGGTCTTAACGTTGATGTTGTCTTTGTTCCAGTAGGATTCGTTAGCGGAGAATACGATTGTGTTGGATGCTGTGTTGTTTGTTACGAGGTAAGGACCGCAGTATGCGATGTTGTCGGGAGTCTTACCGTAGTTATAGGATTCTGCTGTGGAATCGAAATTGTCGATACCGAATGTACCGCCCTGGGATGTGTAGTAGGATCTGCAGAGAGGAGCGAATACGCCGTAGCCGAACATTGTTTCGAAGTATGAGCAGTCGCCTGTGAGTGTGTACTGAAGTGTGTAATCGTCAACAGCTGTTACGCCAACCTGGCTGAAGTCTGTGATTGAACCGGAAATATATTCGTCAACGCCTACGATGATACCCTGAACGAGGTATTCAAGACCGCCTGCTGCATCACACATGTGCTGCATACCGGCTACGAAGTCGTCAGCTGTAACTTCGCCGACTTCACGTCCCTGAGAGTCAACCCACTTAACGCCTTCACGGAGCTTGTAGGTAACTGTTACATAACCTGTTTCAGCATCGGGGTCGGACCATTCGCCGTGACCGAGTGCGAGAGCGGGCTGAAGAACGCCTTCGGGATCGTACTCAAGAAGTCCGTCATATGTATTGATGATGGCTTCGGAGTCAGCTGAACGAGATGTTGCGAGAACGTCCCATGTTTCGGGGTCTGCTGTGTAACCGAATGTGTAGGAATCCTTAATTGTGTAGCCCTTATCTGTAAGGTAGCTCTTAACCCATTCAACGTATGTGCCTGTGCCCTTGAGCTCAGCCCACTTTGCCTTCATCTCTGTTCTGTCTTCAGAGGTGATGATTTCGTTTGTTACAACGCACTGATGATATCTTTCGTAGTCGTTGCCCCAGAGAGCGTAGTTAGCTGTGAGGGGAGCAACTCTGCCGATAGCGTAGGTACCGCCGTTGCATGTGTTCGGGAGCATAACGCCGGATTCAAGAAGCTTTGCTTCTGCGATAGCCATGAGGGCATATCTTTCGGAAACGCTTGATGCTTCCTTAGCCTTCTGGTATTCTGTATAGAAATCACCGAGAACGGCATTGTAAATAGCGCTTGATGCTGCTGTATATTCTTCTGTAACGTCTGTGAAAGCTTCTGAACCCATGTACTGTGTGGGGTCAACCGAGCCTTCGCTTAATGTGACTGTCTGGCCGTCCTCACCGACTACTGTTTCTACTGCGTCTTCTGTTGTTTCGTCGGCACCGCTTGTTGTTGTGTCGCCGTCAGAGGAGCAGGATGCGAATGAAGCAGCTGCGAGCAGGCAGGCGAGAATGAGCGCGAGACTTCTCTTGAACTTCATGATGTATCTCCTATAGATTTAAAAATATTTATCAGACGGCAGAACCGCCGATTATAAACCGATGTCCGCGAGTGTACTCTCAAACACTGATTTAATATACAGATATTGTATCAAATTACATTTTATTTGTCAATGTTTATTTCACGATGAATAATACAAATTTTCAGCTTGCAGTCAAAAGAAAATTGTTGTATTTTTAGATAACCGTCACATTCGTCAAATTATTCATAATTCGGCCTGTTTTTCGTATATTTCGCATGTTTATTCACATATAAAGGCAATTCCCGCGAAATCCGCCGCTTTCACGGTGTTTCGCGGGAATAACTATGCATCCGCATATATGAATGATTTTTTCACATGAATTTCATTTATGACAAAATCAAATAAAAATCTTATTCATTCCGATGAATATCAGAATCTGAAGTATATGAACGGGTTATAGCCTGAGCCTGTAAGGAAGATTACGGAGAGCACGAGAAGGGCGGCGGCAAGCACTGCCTCGATAATAAATGACACCTTTTTGCCGCACTCGGTCTTCTCGATTTTCGATTTGATAAACGGATACACGGGAGCGCAGAGTATTATCGCCGCTACGGTAATAAAGAACGAGAGATTGTCGAACTGCGCCATGCCGTTCGCTATGCCTCCGCCGAAGGTGAACATGCACTTCAGATATTCCATGGCGTCCGCAAGTGTTTCGGCGCGGAAGAATACCCAGCCGACGAGCACGACGAGCATGGTGTATAGCCAGCCGACGAATTTCGGCAGCTTATCGAGAATCTTCTTAAAGCCGAGTCTTTCTATCACAAGGAAAAGTCCGTGCCAAAGTCCCCACACTATAAACGAGAACGACGCGCCGTGCCAGAGTCCCGTGCACGCAAACACGATTACAAGGTTAATATATGTTCTGACCTTGCCGCGGCGGTTTCCGCCGAGCGGTATATAAAGGTAGTCTCTGAACCACGACGAAAGCGATATGTGCCATCTTCTCCAGAACTCCTGAACCGATGTCGAGACATAAGGATAATTGAAGTTTTCGAGAAAATCGAAGCCGAGCATATGTCCCATGCCTATAGCCATATCGGAATATCCCGAGAAATCGAAATAAATCTGAAGAGCGTAGCATATCACGCCCACCCATGCGGTAAAAGCGGGAATGCCGTTTGCGGAATCGAATATCGTGTCGCACACCGCGGCTGTGCTGTTTGAAAGAACGATTTTCTTCGCGAGTCCCATGCAGAACCGAATCATTCCGCGGGATGTTTTTTCGGCTGTGCATTCACGATATGTAAGCTGCTTTTCGACATCGATATATCTTACGATAGGGCCTGCTATAAGCTGGGGGAAGAGTGAAATATACAGTGCGAGCTTAACGAGATTTTTCTGCGGCTCGACACTTCTGCGGTACACGTCTATTGTGTACGACATAATCTGGAACGTAAAGAAGGATATGCCTATCGGAAGCGCGATTTCGGGGAAGATGCCGCCCGTGACGAAATTGAAATACTTGAAGAAGAACAGGAGTCCGAGGTTGAACACAACGGATACCCACAAAATAATTTTACGTTTTTTCTCATCCGCGTCGTATTTTCCGAGAAGCAGTCCGCATACATAGTTGAACGCTATAGAGAGAATCATAAGCAGAACGTTTTTCGGCTCTCCCCACGCGTAGAAAAAGAGTGATGCCGCAAGGAGCACCGCGTTCTTCGCGGCTATGTACTTTTTCGGAATCGCATAATTCAGAACAAGCACAATCGGAAGAAAGAGAAACAGAAATACCGGTGTACTGAATACCATAATTCTTTATCCTTTCGTTTATTCTGCGTTGTCTGCAGATTCTGTTGATTTAAGGTAATTATACAGCGAGGTGTAAACGTCATTCGATTTTGTATCCGCGCGCGCACGGTCTGCGGCAGCCCACTGAGGAGCGTTGCAGCCTACCTGGCAGACAAGCTGCTCGTTGCACTCGAATATAACATAGTCCACATTATTCAGTATCTGGCTCCATCTCTGCTCGCCCGATTTAAACGGATCGTCCTTTTCGGCGCCCTGCCATGTATTGTAATAGAATTGCTTCAGACGCGATACTATTTTATATTCCTCGAAATAATATTTGAAATCCCAGCAGAATGAACCGCCGTGTATAAGAACCTTGATTCTGTCGGCGTCCTCGTCCGCGGTCTCAACCTCGGGAACATAATAGTATTCGTCCACTATTGCGTCCTCCGTGCTGACTCCGCTGTATACACCGGAGAAAATGTCGTTTTCGGGATTGCCGAAGCCGGACGGCTCGGACTGCTCCCTGATTCCCGTGATATTCAGCTTTCTTACGGTTGTACCGCTCTGCTCCTCGTAATTTTCGAGAAGAGCGTTTGTCGCCTCAACCGCCGCAAGCTTATTCCAGTGAATACCGGTTATCGGGAAGGTCTCGTCAAGTCCAACATCTTTGAATAAATCGGCTGAGTAGATGTAGTTTATGCCTTTTTCGTCAAGCAGAGGACGAAGTCTCTCTACGGGACGCACATATCCCTCGGGAGATGTGTTTTGTGCCTTGTACCAATCGGGTATATACTCGGAGTAAGCGCTTCCCTTGCTCGGTGTGAAGATAAGTGTGAACGCTATTCCCATTTCGTTAAGTCTTTTTTGTATGTACTCAAGCTTTTCCGCTCTGTCCTCGAGCCATTCATCCGAGCATGTGGCGTATTTCTTTGTATAACCGTACATCTCGTTGATGTAGCCGTTCTCGTAGCAGTAGCCGCTCTTTCCGATTATAACCTGATCGGTACCTCTGTAGCCCGAGGATTCAATCGGAGTGCGCTCGTAGAGACGCTTGTTTATCTCAGCGTAAAGAGGATTGAAGCTGCTGTACGGAGTTGTCTTTTCAGCTTCGGCTTCGGTTTCGGTGCTTTCCGTGTTTTCGAGCGTATCGACCGAGGTTTCACTCTCGATATCGGTCTCGGCGGCATCGGTCTCGGTATCGTTCTGCTTCGGGATAAACAGAGTGCTTACGTCAAAGCCTATATCGGATACGTCATAACGAAGCTGTCTGTATGCTTTTACGAAATCAGAGCGATGGGGATACTTGGTAGAGAACCACTGCTCGAAATTATCCTGAAAATCTCCGCTGACAAAATCCGACAAGCTGAAGCTCGGACATGTGTACTGCTTTTCCTGCTCCATTTCAACGTCATCCTGACCGACAGCCGCGAGCAAAACAAGCGGAGTCAGCAGAAGCACCGTAAACACAGCCGAAACAACCCAACCCGCGATTCGATAGAACCGAGATTTATCGTTTTTGTTTTCCATGCGAATATATAACCTTTCTTACTTTATTAAATGAAGAATAACATATTTTATTATACCCCCTATCGGCGCTTTTTTCAATGTGCGGCGCAAAACTTTACCTGCATTTGACTTTACATCAAATCATGTTTAATTTCATGCGGGATATTGACTTTCACCGTACGCGATGATATATTGTAAGCAGAATAATATGTTGTCACAAATTTTATATAAAAATAAGGCGGTGCGTTATGGATGCTATGAAGTATATCACCGAAGCTCCGAGAAACACGGAGGTAGCGGGTCAGTACGATGTTATCGTGTGCGGCGGAGGTACGGCGGGTGTCGCGGCATCTCTCGCGGCGGCTCGCTGCGGTGCGAAAACTCTGCTTATCGAGAGAGAGTATGCGCTGGGCGGTCTTGCGACCCTCGGACTTGTCACAATATACCTGCCCCTGTGCGACGGCATGGGAAATCAGGTAAGCTACGGTATAACGGAGGAGCTGCTGAAGCTGTCGATTAAATACGGTGCTGTCGGCAGAAATCCCGACAAATGGCTTGACGGCGGTTATACAAGGGAAGAAAGACGGCAAAGCGGCAGATACAGCACGCAGTTTGACCCGAATGTATTCGCAGTCTCCTGCGAAAAGCTGCTTACGGATGAAGGTGTTGACATACTCTACGGTTCTGCCGCGTGCTCCGTTGTCACAGACAGCGGAAAAATAACACATATTATAGTTGAAAACAAATCCGGACGTCAGGCGTTTCTCACATCAGCCGTGGTAGACTCCACCGGAGACGCGGACATATGCGCTCTCGCGGGAGAGGACACCGCGCTGTATCCTCAGAAGAATGTTATGGCGGCATGGTACTACTCGACAGAGGAAGGAAAAAACACTCTGCGCTGTCTCGGATACTGTGAGACACCCGAAGCCGACGATCCGAATGCAAACGCTCACAACCGTGCAGTCGACAGATTCACGGGCATTGACGCATGGGAAAACTCACGCTTCATGCGTCAATCGCACGACATGGCATTTTCGGATTTTCTCTCGCGCGGAGGTGTATCCGATGCTCGCGCCATGACCACTATCCCGACTATTCCGCAGTTCAGAATGACACGCCGCATTGTCGGAGAATCCACAATAGCAAAAGGCTGTGACCGCGCGTTCGTCCCCGACAGCGGAGGAATATTCTCAAACTGGCGCAAAAACGGTCCCGTGTATGAGCTGCCTCTCTCATCCCTTTGGGGCAAAAAAATCAAAAATCTGTATGCCGCGGGAAGATGCATCTCCTCCGACAACTCCATGTGGGATATCACGAGAGTAATACAGGTATGCGCAGTATCGGGCCAGGCCGCGGGAACATGCGCGGCTATATCGCACGACCACAGCGACGCAGCTCTGATACAGGCAAGGCTTGTATCGGACGGAGTTGTACTGCATACAAACGAGTTGGATATATAGGTTAGAACCGATAGGACAGAAAGGGCTTCGCTTTTTCTGTCCTTTTTCTTTACACCGCAAAATACAGGCTTGCTTTTTTCACGCTTGTATTTTGTACATGTGTTACATCAGTACACGATATTTACTATTGACTTTGACCAAAACCGGAGTTATAATATTGAGTAGTATGTTTTCATTCCGTTGGGTATACGGATTTATTAATTTGTAATCAGCGAGCTGCACTTTATATATCTTTCCAATGAATGACACGGACATATTTCTGAAGTATATTTATTTACATTAGTATTACTTAAAAAGGTGACAAAAATGCAAAACAATTCCAAAGAAAACAAAAGGAGGTGCGAGATGGAGACTGTCATAGCAGCCTTGATTTCCGGTATTGCGTGTCTCGCGTGCGGCTTTGCCCTCGGCGTATTCTACCGCAAAAAGGTCGGCGAAGCTGAAATCGGTTCAGCCGAAAAACAGGCACGTAAAATTATAGAAGACGGTATTAAATCCGCCGAAACAAAGAAAAAAGAAGCTCTGCTCGAAGCGAAGGATGAAATTATCAAAACCAAGAACGACTTTGAGCTTGAATTAAATGAACGCAGGAACGAACTCACACGTCAGGAAAGAAGAGTTCAGTCAAAGGAAGAAACCCTTGACAGAAAGACGGATGCTCTCGAAAAGAAGGATGAAAACCTTTCTAAAAAGCTGAAGGAAACAACAGAGCTCAACGAAAGCATCGAAAAAATAAAGGAACAGCAGTACGAGGAGCTTCAGAGAGTAGCGGGAATGACCGCAGAGGAAGCGACCGCAAAGCTTGTTCAGCAGCTTGACGGCGAAATCAAGCACAGACAGGCAAAGAGACTGGTTGAGCTTGAAGAGGAATTCAAGGAAACAGCCGATGAAAAAGCCCGCAACATCATAGCGCTTGCCGTTCAAAGATGCGCGGCGGATCACGTATCCGAAATCACGGTATCCGCCGTTCCGCTTCCCAGTGAAGAAATGAAGGGAAGAATTATCGGACGTGAGGGCAGAAACATCCGCACTATCGAAACACTCACGGGTGTCGATCTTATCATAGACGACACACCCGAGGCCATTACGGTATCGAGCTTCGATCCCGTCAGACGTGAGGTTGCCCGCATAGCACTCGAGAAGCTTATCGCGGACGGCAGAATCCATCCCGCGAGAATCGAGGAAATGGTCGAAAAAGCCCGCAAGGAGGTTGACACCACTATCCGTCAGGCAGGTGAGAGAGCTACCTTCGACACGGGAATACACGGCATAAACCCCGAGCTTGTAAAGCTGCTCGGACGGCTTAAATTCAGAACAAGCTACGGTCAAAACGTGCTCGCGCATTCGGTTGAGGTATCGCTTATATCAGGCGTGCTTGCCGATGAGCTCGGTGTTGACTCTACAATCGCAAAGCGCGCAGGCTTGCTGCACGACATAGGCAAGGCATTGACACAGGAAGTTGAAGGCTCGCATGTTCAGCTCGGTGTCGAAATCGCCCGCAAGTACAAGGAATCCAAAGAAGTTATTAACGCAATCGAAGCTCACCACGGTGACGTGGAGGCTCAAACAATAACCGCTCTCATCGTTCAAGCCGCCGACGCGATTTCAGCCGCAAGGCCGGGTGCAAGACGTGAAAACCTCGAGAACTACATTAAGAGACTTACAAAGCTCGAGGAAATAGCAAACGAATTCGAGGGAGTCGAAAAGTCTTATGCTATTCAGGCAGGACGTGAAATCAGAATCATGGTTAAGCCGGAAGTTATAGACGATGACAAGATGGTAATCGTTGCTCACGATATCGTAAAGAAGATTGAGGATGAGCTCGAATACCCCGGACAGATTAAGGTACACATGATAAGAGAAAGCCGCACCATAGATTACGCAAAATAAGCATGAAAACAACAAAGCATCGGTTAACGCCGATGCTTTTTATGTTTTATTACTCTCATTATCGTGAGAATAAACGTAAATTTGTCTTTTCCCGCCGCAAAAGCAAAAATTGCCCGTACAGCGGCAAAAAAGTTTCGCTTTACTATTGCATTTTATTTTTTATTGTGATAAAATAGTAAGGCTAAGTAGAAAAATCACGGAGGCTCAATCATGCAAATCGCTATCGGTATAGTTTTAATACTCGCCGCAATATTCCTTGTTGTCGCAGTTCTCATGCAGTCCGGCAAGAGCCATAATCTTTCCGGAACAATAGCCGGCGGAGCTGAGACCTTCTTCGGTAAATCAAAAGCGTCAACCATGGATAAAAAGCTTTCTAAGCTTACAACAATCGTTGCTATCGTTTTCGTAGTTCTCGTGCTTGTTTCTTATCTTACTCAGGATATAGGAACATCATCAAGCACAACCACTGCAGCTACAACCACAACAAGCAGCGAAACAACAGCGGACGACACAGCTGATACCACAGAGGCAACCGATGCTGAAGCTGAAACCGAGGCTGAGGCCGAAACCGAAGCTGAGACAGAAGCCGCAGCGGAATAATTATTCAGAGAACTATGCGGGACTTAGACGGTTCCGCTTTTTCTTTTGCCGAGGCACTTGCATATTTTAGGTCATATAAATATATTAAGGAGTCAGAAATTGGGTAAAAAAAGTAAGAAAGCTAAAGAAAAAGAGCTTAAATCACTGACAAAAGGATATTCATCAAAGAACACCGTCACGAAAGGCATCATAGGCAAAAACAGCTCTGCGAACACCCGCGGAGGCTTTTCCATGGGCGGTTACTCGCATAATACAAAATCTCACGGCTCAAGCGGCGGTATCGGCGTCAGCTACGGCAGCGGCGGCAGCGGCGGCAGCCACAGGAGCAGCGCATCAAACCGCAAGCCGCAGTCGGTCGACGGCACGTTCTCATACAGCGGACGCGGATTCGGATTTGTTATTCCCGACGGAGAAACCGCCGACAACGATATTTTCATTTCCCCGCGCGAAACTATGGGCGCGATGACGGGAGACCATGTAACGGTCAGCATTACCGGCATCGGTGAAAAAGGCTCGCCCGAGGGAAGCATTACAAGCGTCGAGCCTTCGGTTAAAGCCGTAATCGGCACATTGCATGTCGTTCCCGCCGTCGGCAGATACGACGGATACGCATATGTTGTCCCCGACAACAAACGTCTCGGCGTTATTATATATGTTCCCGATGACAGTATAAAGGAATCCGACGCTCACGACATGGAAAAGGTCGAGGTAATACCTTGTGATGAGGAGTTCTTCACGAGAAGCAAATCCATCACACTGAGAGGCCCCGAGGACATGCCGTACCTTGACACGAGCGGCAAAATCTCGAAGGTATTCGGCTCGGCTCTGACACGTGACGCCAACTATTCAGCCGTACTGTACGAGTCGGGCATACGCACCGTATTCCCCGATGAGGTTATAGCTGACGCGGAAAGAGCCGCCGCACAGCCTCTCGAGCTCGGAAACAGAACGGATCTCAGAAACAAGCTTATTATGACAATAGACGGAGCGAGCGCGAAGGACCTCGATGACGCTGTTTCGCTCGAGAAAATCGACGGCGGCTGGATTCTCGGCGTGCACATCGCCGACGTATCGAATTATGTCCGCCAGAACACACCCGTTGAGGAGGAAGCGAGACTGCGCGGTACAAGCGTATATTTCACCGACAAGGTAGTCCCGATGCTCCCCGAAATTCTCTCAAACGGCGTATGTTCACTTAACGCAGGCGAGGACAAATACGCGCTCAGCGCCGAAATCACTCTCGATGAGGACGGAAACAGAACGAACACCCGCATATTCAAGTCGATGATAAGAAGTACCGTCCGCGGTGTTTACGATGAGGTAAACGACATATTCGACAACCCCGACAGCCCCTTCCGTGACAAATACGCACCCGTTCTCGATATGCTCTCGGACATGCATGAAATGTACCGCAAGCTGTCCGCGCTTCAGGAGGAAAGAGGCGTCATGGAGCTTGAGGACTGCGAGCCCGTTATCATAGTTGACGAAAACTCCATGCCTGTTGATATAATCAAAAGAGTACGCGGTGACGCCGAAAAAATGATTGAACAGTTCATGCTTCAGGCAAACATGGGTGTTGCCGAGGTTTTGAAAGCTCTCGGTCTGCCGTGTCTGTACCGTATTCACGAAAAACCGTCCGAAGAAAAAATCGAGAATTTCGTCACATTCGCGCACAACGTCGGTCTCAACACCGCTCACGCCCTGACAGCAGACGACGCGCACGAGCTCAGCATTGCTCTCATGGAAATACTTAACGAGGCAAGAGATAAGGGAATCGAGGATTCAGTATCTGAAATGATGCTGCGTTCAATGATGAAGGCGAAATATCAGGCTGTGTGCCTGCCGCACTTCGGTCTCGGAGCGGAAACATACTGCCATTTCACCTCGCCTATAAGACGTTATCCCGACACCTTTGTACACACCGTAATAACCACAGTGCTTGAGAACACCTCTCTCACATCACTGACGTTCTCGTCAAAGCTCGACAGCATTCCTCATGCGGTAACGGAGCTTGCCGATGTCGCGGAGGAACGCGGAAGCTCATCCACAGAATGCGAAATCATCGCGCTGAACGCCGAGCGTGACATAGAAGACCTATACATGACGCTTTACATGCAGCCGAAAATCGGAGAAATATTCGATGTGCGTGTGTCATCCGTTATACGAAGCGGTATGTTCGTACAATGCGACAATCTTGTTGAGGGCTTCATTCCTTCAATCAGTCTCCCCGGTTCGAAAACAAATCCCGAAATGATGACGCTGTACTACGCCGAAAGAAAATACGAGCTCGGCACGCCTCTCCGCGCAAGACTTATCGATGCCGATGTTCCCACACGCAAGATAACCTTCGAGCTTGTCACGGAATAATACCGACGTATATAAATATTTTCCACAGGAATCCCGCTTTTGGCGGGATTCCTTTTTTGCTAAAGTCGCTTTTACATATTGTTTACATTATATCGCT
>CAZWLL010000045.1:0-3422 GCA_964634795.1 uncultured Ruminococcus sp.
ACCTAAATCATGCCTGTTCCAAGAAAATTGATTTTACTGTCTTACCAGCAGAGAGGCTTTGGGCCTCTTTTATTTTTATAATGAATTTATGTATTCCTTCACGTTAAACGCGTCAAGTGCCGTGTCTGCCCGCAGATACAGAGGGTGATGCGGATGCCCGCCTCGTTTTGATCTGGCTCCCGCCGTATACCACTTTGCATTGTACTTTTCCCCTATGCTTATCATGTCGGCGACACAGCGAATGAGGTAATCTCTTTTTTCGATAATCGTTCCCCACGCCGCCCATATCGACGGGGAGCGGTTTTCCGATACCGACAGCGACAGTATATACTCAAACGCCTTCATGTTTTCCGCGTGAAGCTCTGTGTTGAATTCCTTCTCCATAAGGTCGGGATCGGTAGCGCGCTGGGCGTATACGTTAAACATAATAAAGCTGTCGTATCCGTTTGAGTGTGCTATTCTTTCAACCGATTTCAGCGTATTGTCGAGATTGTCGGGCTCCGCGGTCGACGGATTTATACCGACCGCGATAAGAGGATTTTTTCCGCGCGTACCGAGAATATATCGGTAATCCGAGTAAAAATCGGGGACATATATCCATTTGCCGCGGTCATAGCCGCTGCTTTTTCCGTTGAGAGCTTCTGCAAACGTCAGAATGCCGCCCTCTCGTGTTCCCATTGTCGGTATATGCGGCATACTTTTTTCCTTTCGATTGTTTGATGCATATCGAGATAACCTCGGGTTTCCTTTCGATTGTTTGATGCATATCGGGATAACCTCGGGTTTCCTTTCGATTGTTTGATGCATATCGGGATAACCGCGGGTTTTCTTTCGATTGTTTACGGTATATCGGGAATAACCTCGGGCACCTCGTCGAGCTGCCACGGGTTCTTTAAGAGGTTCTTCAGAAGCTTCAGTGCGGACGCGTAGTAATATCCGTCGCATATTCTTTCGTCAAGCACAAACGTGAAGTCCATGTACTGTCTGCGTTTAACGATGCCGCTTGAGTCTATCTCATAGCTTCTTCTCTTCGCACCGAACGAGAAAAATACGGGGCATGTACCGAAATCGTAAAGATGATGATATATCGGGGGAATGCCGAGCGAGCCCATTGATGTAATAAAGTACGAGCAGTGGAACGGACTTACCTTTGCGATGGCCTTGGGCATGAGTCCGAAATAGTCGAGGAATCTCAGCGATGCCACAGCGAACTTAAAGATAAGTCCGGGCAGACGCGTAAATGCGCGTGCCGTGTCATCGAAATCTCCGCCGGGGTTGGCACGGTATGACACGATTTCGTTGTTTAGTGCGGTATATACGTCCTCAAGCGTAGCTGACGGAGGAAGCGTGATTTTTACTACGGTATCAGGTGAATCAAGCGACATTTCCTTCTTTATCGTGAGTGAAACCTCGACGTTTTTTCTCGTCCAGACTCTCTGTCCGCGTATGAAGCGGTTCAGTGCGGGGCGCTGCGATACAATACGAATGTACGCGGCTATCATAACATGCATCATGCTCAGATTCTGCATGCCCTGAAGCTGCTTTTCCTTTATATATTTTTCGACCTTCTCGATGTCCACTGAATCGCTGATGAAGTTCTGCGAGCCTGTACGGTTTACCATAATAAACGGTATTACGGCAGACATCGGGGATATCGTTTTAACTCGGCGGGATTCTTTCTCTTTCATATTTTTTTCCTATTCTATATTTTTAATGAATAAGTAATAAAAAATTCAATTTTCATTATTATACCACATTATCGGAAACACCGCAACCGTTTCACATCGGTTTTACATTAAAAAATAACATAGGCGGATATTTACCTTAAAATCGATTTCCTTTTTTACTAAATTTCGTCTCTCTCCGCGGTATAATTCGGATGAAAATAATACTTGAAAAAAAATACACCGTGTAGTATAATATGCACTTGAAAAATCAAAATTTATTCTGAATCGAGGCTTTTTATGCAGACTCTTCTTGCGTTATCGATCGCTCTTCTTGCGGGTCTCATGCTCTCGCGTCTCACTAAAATATGGAACCTTCCCGCTGTTACCGCCTACCTTGTAGCCGGTATCTTAATCGGTCCGTATTGTCTCGGCAGACTCGGCATCCCCGGTATAGGCTTTATCTCCTCGGATGATGTATCCTCCTATTCTATCATAAGCAATGTCGCGCTCGGCTTTATCGCCGTTGCGATGGGCAACGAATTCCGTATCACGGAACTCAAGAAAACAGGCAAACAGGCTGTAACCGTCGCAATATTCCAGGCTCTTACCGCGACTGTCGCCGTTGACATCTGCCTCTTTATCGTTCATCTGTTCATTCCCGATACGCTTCCGCTTTCATGCGTACTCACGCTCGGCGCAATCGCCACCGCAACCGCTCCCGCCGCTACACTCATGGTAGTAAAGCAGTACAAGGCTGACGGCCCTCTGACACGTATGCTCCTTCCCGTTGTCGCACTTGACGACGTTGTCGGACTTATGGTTTTCGCCGTATCCTTCGGTATAGCAAAGGCTCTCGAGCACGGTCAGGTCGATATCGTTTCCGTAATAGTAAACCCCATAATCGAGGTTATAGTTTCGCTTGTTCTCGGCGCGCTCATGGGACTGCTGTTCCACTACACCGAGCAGTTCTTCCATTCACGCAGCAAGAGAATGAGCATTTCGGTTACATATGTTTTCCTTGCCGTTGCACTTTCCATGCTTGAATTCGAAATCGGCCCCGTTACCGTAAGCTTCTCTTCCCTTCTCGTATGCATGATGATGGGCACTGTTTTCTGCAACCTCTGCGACTTCTCCGAAGAGCTTATGGATCGTATGGACAGATGGACGGGTCCGGTTATGGTACTGTTCTTCGTAATCAGCGGCTCCGGCCTTGAGTTCAAGGTATTCTCCGACTGGGCGGTAATTCTCGCGGGTGTCGTATACATTCTCGCGCGCTCACTCGGCAAGATCTACGGTGCTAAGTTCGCCTCCAAGATTACGCACTGCGTACCCACGATTCAGAAGTACCTCGGCATCACCCTTCTTCCGCAGGCAGGCGTATCACTCGGCATGTCACTTACGGCAATGTCACTCGGTGAGAGCGGTCTTATAATCCGCAACATCGCGCTCTTCGCGGTTCTTATTTACGAGCTTGTCGGCCCTCTCTTCACAAAGATCGCGCTCGACAAAGCAGGCGAAATTTCCGAAAAGCCCATATCCCCGCGTGAACAGGCAAAGCTTGACGCGAAGGCATCTAAAGCTGAATAGCGAGTGGGGATATACATCAGCTGAATAGCATTGAATACCACCCCACTCTCGAGAATCCCTTATTTGCCTGCGGCAAAACGGGGATTCTCCGTTTTTTCCGCTGATATTTAAAATGGGGATATACATCAGCTGAATAGCATTGAATACCACCCCACTCTCGAGAATCCC
>CAZWLL010000045.1:3522-12031 GCA_964634795.1 uncultured Ruminococcus sp.
AAATGGGGATATACATCAGCTGAATAGCATTGAATACCACCCCACTCTCGAGAATACGGATTTATCATATCACTTTCGAATTGTTAAAAAGCAAAGCCATTCGGCTTTGCTTTTTTGCGCTTGAGCAGTATATATTATCCTTGATATGTTTTAACGGATTGTTAAAGACTTTTCGTGCCCGAAATGCTATAATACCCCTTGACTTATCAACGCGAATCAATTAAGAGGTTTGATATGAGTGAAGAAAAATATACCGGCGATACTGCGGAGAGCAAGCAGTCGCTTCTGCGCTATTTCCGCTTCTCATCGGTTACCGAGGCTTTGACAAAAAGAATACAGAAATACAAAAACGAAAAGCTTTCGCACTACGGCTTGAAGAGCATGCATATGACGTTTTTGTGCCGACTGTATAAAACAGACAACACTGGAATGACTCCGAAGGAGCTCGCACAGGAATGCGGAGTGGACAAGGCGTTCATATCGCGCGTAACACGTGAGATGGAGGAGCTTGGCTATGTGGCATATGCTGACGGACAGTCATTTAAATCAAAATTCAACAGAAGAATCGTGCTGTCGGAAAAGGGCAGACAGATAATGAACGATGTCAACTCAATGCTGGACGATGCGGTGAAAAAGCTGACCGACGGTATACCCGAGGAGCAGATAAATACATTCTATGAAGTGCTCGCCTTGTTTGAGGAGAGACTGAACGATCTTTGCGGAACGCAAACGGCAAACGATACGGCGATATAATCAAAGGAGGAGATGCCGCGCAGAGCTATGACATGTGCGGCGGCTTGAATGAAAAAACAATATAAGGTTCCGAATCATAAAAAGACCGAGCATATATATACAACAGTAGAGGATGTCGGGGAATATCTCGATGTTCTGGCGGTACACGGCGACAGATGTATGTTCGCATGGAAGCAGGATGGCATTAAAAGCGAAATGAAGTATTCGGAATTCGTTTCGCTCACAACATCGTTTGCTCTCGGAATAGGAGAGCGCCTTGACAGCGGTTCCCGTGTGGCTGTCATCGGAGAAACATCTCCGTTTTGGATTGCGGCGTACCTCGGCATTATAGCCGCCGGACTTGTTGCCGTTCCCATGGACAAGGAGCTTGATCCGGAGGAAATGAAAAAGTTCTTCGACGCGGCGGATGTGTCGGCGGTTGTGTACTCTAAGACATTCTCTGAAGTCATTCCGAGAATCACCGCGGATTCGTATAAGGTAAAGCTTCTTATTCCCATGCACGGCTCGGGCTATGAGGCGGACGAAAAGATAACATCATACGATAACATAGTATCCGCGGGAGAAGCAAGCAGCCGTGAGTTCCATCCCGACAGCGATGTCGAGAGAATGGCGGAAATACTGTTTACATCAGGCACCACAGGCTCATCTAAAATGGTAATGCTGAGCCAGAAGAATGTTTTTTCAGTGGTTTCAAGCGCCTGCGCGACGGTTGATTTCAACGCGGACGATGTACTCGTGTCATGTCTCCCGCTTCACCATACATATGAGCTTGCCTGCACACTTGCGGCATGTGATTTCGGCGCGAAAATATGCATAAACGACTCTCTTCGCCATGTGCTGAAGAACTTTAAGGAGTACAGACCTACCGGACTTGTGCTTGTGCCGATGTTTATTTCCACCATGTACAAGAAAATACTCGGCGAGGCAAAACGCTCGGGTAAGGATAAAATACTTCCTCCCGCCGCGAGAATCGCGAGATACTTAAAGCTGCTCGGCTTCGATATGAGCGATAAGCTGTTCTCGGATGTCAAGGAAGCGTTCGGCGGAAGACTCGAAAAAATCATATCGGGCGGCGCGGAGCTTCCCACGGAAATGATAGCCGTATTCGAGGCGTTCGGCATTTCCATATACGAAGGCTACGGAATTACGGAGTGCTCTCCGCTTGTTGCGGTTACTCCGTATTATAAGCGTAAGGTCGGCTCGGTCGGCCCGCATGTACCGTGCTGCGACGTAAGAATCGCGGGCAGTGAAATCGGTGAAAGCGGATTCATAACGGGCGAAATACAGGTACAGGGCGACAACGTAATGCTCGGATACATGGACTCCGCAGCGAATGAAGAGGCGTTCACCGCCGACGGCTGGTTCAGAACAGGCGATATCGGCTATATGGATGACGAAGGCTACATATATATTACGGGAAGAATGAAATCCGTCATAGTACTTGACAACGGCAAAAACGTATTCCCGGAGGAGATCGAGGAGTATCTCGCCAAAATCGATTATATAGCGGAATCAGTTGTAATCGGAAGAGAGGACGGAGAGAGCATAAGGCTCACGGCGCTCATATACCCGAATTACGAGAAGTATCCCGATATGAGCGAAAACGACATACGTACGGAAATACAAAAACAGATTACCGTTTTGAACAAGCGTCTGCCGTCATTCAAGCAAATACATAAGCTCGAGTTCCGCAAAACCGAATTCGAGAAAACCTCGTCGAAAAAAATAAAGAGACATCTGCTTAAGTGAAAATAAGCGAAAGCGCCGGGCCGATATCGGATTATTCCGATATCGGCTTTTGCTTTGGTCGGGGAATAACAAAACTATTTGTCGAAAAGAGACAAATTGTCGTAAATGGGCGGTAAATATTTTATTATAACGGATAATTGAATTTTCGCGGCAAAGTCGTTATAATGTAATTAGTTTTGTATTTTGTCCGCTATTCGATAAAATTGAAATTTTTTTATTTTCGGAGAAATTAAGATGAAGCTTCTTGAAGACCGCATACTGAAGGACGGCAAGATCGGTGCCGGAAACGTACTTAAGGTAGACTGTTTTCTTAACCATCAAATAGACGTGCCGTTTATATCGGAGCTCGGACGTGAGTTTTATAATCTTTATAAGGACGCGGGCATAACAAAGATACTTACTATCGAAGCATCGGGCATAGGAATAGCGTGTCTCACAGCCGCTTATTTCGGAGTACCCGTAGTATTCGCTAAAAAAACACCCACAAACAACATTTCCGGCGATGTATACACCTCGGAAGTCTACAGCTATACACACGAATGTACGTACACCATCCGTCTCTCGAAGGAATTTTTAAAGCCCGAGGACAAGGTGCTCATCATTGATGATTTTCTCGCAAAGGGAAGCGCACTTCTCGCACTGCTTAAGCTGGTAAAGGACGCGGGAGCAGAGGTATGCGGCGCCGGTATTGTTATCGAGAAGGCATATCAGCCCGGCGGCGACATTGTCCGCGGTATGGGAGTGAGAGTCGAATCTCTCGCACGCGTAAAATCTATGGAGAACGGCGTAATCACGTTCTGCGACTAAACTTGATCCGAACAGACCGCGCATACGGTGCGGTCGAGGATATATAAAACAAATTCAGGAGGAACAGAAAATGTTCAAAAGAATTGCCGCACTTGTTATGGCTCTTATCATGACACTCACAGTTGCGGCTGTATTCACATCATGCAGCTCAGACGCATCAGGTCTTAAGATCGGTGTTATTCTCGTCGGTGACGAAACCGAAGGCTACACCAAGGCTCATATGGACGGTATTAAGGAAGCTGCAAGCGCTCTCGGCATAGCTGATTCCCAGATTATTTGGAAGTACAAAGTTGAAGAAACTTCCGCATGTCTCGACGCGGCAACCGACCTTGTAGGACAGGGCTGTTCCCTTGTTATATCCAACTCCTACGGTCACCAGACATTTATGGTTCAGGCTGCCGAACAGTTCCCGGACGTAACATTCGTTTCCATGACAGGTGACTTTGCCGCAATCAGCGGTGTGTCCAACATGAAGAACGGCTTCACAAAGATTTACGAAGCTCGTTACGTTGCAGGCGTTGTTGCCGGCATGAAGCTCCAGGAGCTCATCGACAACGGCACAATCTCCCCCGAAACCACTCCCGAACACTTTGACGACAACGGCAATGCTAAAATCGGTTACGTAGGCGCATACAACTACGCTGAGGTTGTTTCCGGTTACACAGCATTCTTCCTCGGCGTTCAGTCCATCGTTCCGAACGTTGTAATGGAAGTTAACTACACAAACTCCTGGTTCGATATCGATAAGGAAGCCGCTACCGCTGAAGCTCTCGTAGCTAACGGATGCGTTATTATCGGTCAGCACGCAGACTCCACAGGTGCTCCCTCCGCATGTGAAAAGCTTCTCAGCGAAGGTAAGGTATGCTATTCAGTAGGCTACAACGTAGACATGCTCGAGACAGCTCCCAATGCCGCTCTCACATCTCCTACAAACACATGGTCCGAGTTCTACAAGGATCTCTTCGAGCTCGCTAAGGAAGGCAAAGCAAGCGAATTCGGCACAGACGTTGCTAAGGGCTTTGACGAAAACGGCGTAGCTATCACAACTCTCGGTTCTTCCTGCGCTGCAGGCACAGCCGAAAAGGTTGCAGAGGTTGAAGAGGCTATCAAGAACGGTACACTTCATGTATTCGATACCTCCAAATTCACAGTATCTCAGGAACAGAGCACATGCACAGTTGTAACAGATGACGCAGGTCACGTTACATCCTGCCTCGTTGACATGAGCTTCATGGACTGGAGCACAATGACAGCTATTTACCAGGGCTCAACAGAGGAATGCATTACAGACGGTTACTTCAGTGAATCCACTCTCAGAAGCGCTCCTTACTTCTCAATCAGAATCGACGGCATCGAAGAGAAATAATTCCGTCAGTATAAATCAAGTATTGTCATAACACCGAGGGAAGTCAAAAACCGGCTTCCCTCATTTTGGTTATGACAGACAGAACTACAATTAACAAAGGAGTCCGAAACATGCCAGACGCAATCAGACTCGAGGGTATTACGAAAACCTTCGGGAAAATTATTGCCAATAAAAACATTAATATAACAGTGCGGCAGGGCGAGATATTGTCGCTGCTCGGAGAAAACGGAAGCGGTAAGACGACCCTGATGAATATATTGTCCGGCATATACTATCCTGACGAAGGCAGGATATTCGTTGACGGAAAGGAAGTAACGATATCATCGCCGAAGGACTCGTATGACCTCGGAATAGGAATGATACACCAGCACTTCAAGCTGGTTGACGTGTTCACCGCGGCTGAAAACATCATACTGGGTCTGCCGGGCAAGCAGAAGCTCGATATGAAGGCGGTGGAGAGCAAAATCAAACAGATTTGCGACAGATACGGCTTTGACATAGACGCGAGAATGAAGGTATATGAAATGACGGTTTCGCAGAAGCAGACGCTCGAAATCGTCAAGGTTCTGTACAGAGGCGCGAACATACTGATTCTCGATGAGCCGACTGCCGTTCTCACTCCTCAGGAAACGGAAAAGCTGTTTACCGTAATGCGTGAAATGAAGCGTGACGGAAAAACGGTTATAATCATTACGCACAAGCTGCATGAGGTTCTCGCGGTGTCCGACAGAGTCGCCATTCTCCGCAAGGGTGAATATATCGGCGAGGTAGAGACGAAGGATGCGAACGAGCTGTCTCTTACCGAAATGATGGTCGGCAAGAAGGTTTCTCTCGACATCGAGCGTCCCGTGGTTAAGGAAAAGCACAAGCGCATATCCGTTGAAAATCTTACCGTTATCGGTCCCGAGGACGTTCCCGTGCTTAAAAACGTATCCTTTGACGCGTACAGCGGTGAAATTCTCGGCATAGCGGGCATTTCAGGCTGCGGTCAGAAGGAGCTGCTTGAGGCTATCGCAGGCCTTCAGCATCCCACCGCCGGCTCTAAGATAACATATATAGAGCCTGAGAGTGACAAAGAGGATTCGCTTATCGGCAAGACACCGCGTGAAATAAAGGAGCTCGGAATAACGCTTTCATTCGTACCGGAGGACAGACTCGGTATGGGACTTGTAGCGTCCATGGGCATGGCCGACAACATGATGCTCAAGAGCTATGAAAAGGGCAAGTCGGTATTTGTCGACAGAAACGATCCCAAAAAGCTCGCCGAGGATGTCAAGGATGAGCTTTCGGTTGTCACACCCGGCATCAACACTCCCGTAAGACGTTTGTCGGGAGGAAATGTTCAGAAGGTTCTCGTAGGACGTGAGATAGCAGCCGCTCCTTCTGTACTCATGACCGCATACGCGGTGCGCGGACTCGACATCAACACATCATACATGATATATCATTTGCTGAACGAGCAGAAGGAAAAGGGAGTAGCCGTAATTTATGTCGGCGAGGACCTTGACGTGCTTCTCGATCTTTGCGACAGAATTCTTGTTCTCTGTGCTGGTCAGGTTACCGGCATAGTAAACGGCGGAGAAGTTACAAAGGAACAGCTCGGATTAATGATGACGAAAATATCTAACGGAAAGGAGTAACTTAAATTGAACAAGGATACAAAAGAGCTTACAAACGGAGCTCAGGCTCATGAACCGTTTGTGAGAATAGCGAAAAAGAGCAGTATCAGCACTAAGCAGAAAATCATAGTGCGTGCCGTCTCGATTATTGTCGCGCTGATTATCGACGCTGCGTTTATAGTAGTTGTCACGGGACTCAATCCCATTTCCGTATACTCCGAAATATTCAAGGCAACCTTTGAGACTCCGCTCCGTTTTATGTGGATGCTCAGAGACCTTGTATCGCTTTTGTGCATAGGCATAGCGTTGGCGCCTGCGTTTAAGATGCGATTCTGGAACATAGGAGCCGAAGGACAGGTGCTGATGGGCGGATTTGCCACGGCAATCTGCATGATGTATCTCGGCTCGAAGATGCCGACCGCGCTTCTTTTCATCACCATGTTTTTGACGAGTATTATAGCAGGTGCGCTGTGGAGCTTTATTCCCGCGTTCTTTAAGGCTAACTGGAACACGAACGAGACTCTGTTCACTCTTATGATGAACTATGTTGCGATTCAGCTCGTATCGTATTACACGAATATTTGGAGAGGACAGGCGTCCTCTCTCGGTACTATAAACATGGGTACCAAGATAGGCTGGTTCCCGAAGCTGTTCGGTCACGACTTCACGCTCAACATAATTATCGTTGCCGTACTCACGGTTGTGATGTACATATACCTGAAGTACACGAAGCACGGCTATGAAATTTCCGTTGTAGGTGAAAGCATCAAGACCGCGAAATACGCGGGAATCAATGTCAAGAAGGTAACGATTCGTACTTTGATTCTCTCGGGTGCCATCTGCGGTCTTTGCGGATTTATAATTGTAGCGGGCAACAAGCACACGATAGCTACGAACACGGCAGGCGGAAACGGCTTTACCGCCATCATAGTTGCGTGGCTGTCAAAGTTCAACACGTTCTTCATGGCGCTCATAGCATTCCTTTTGGTATTCCTCGAAAAGGGTGCGAGCCAGATAGCGTCAACCTACGGTTTAAACGAATACATAGCGGACATCATTTCCGGTATAATTCTCTTCTGCATACTCGGATCGGAATTCTTTATCAATTACAAGCTCCTCTTCAGACATAAGACGGAAAGCAAGGAGGAAACAAAATGATTCAGTCAAACATACTTGCGTGGATTGCGCGTGCGATTCAGTTCGGCACGATAATAATGTTCGGCTCGATGGGTGAGATACTGACCGAGAAATCGGGAAACCTCAACCTCGGTGTTCCGGGAATTATGTATCTCGGAGCGTTTGCGGGCTTTGCTTCCTCTTACACCTACGAAAACAAGGCTGAAAATCCGTCGGCGATTTTATGCATACTTATTGCGGTATTTGCGGCGTTTCTCGCGTCCGCTGCGGGCGGATTCATATATTCTTTTCTGACGACCACGCTTCGTGCGAACCAGAATGTTACGGGTCTTGCGCTGACGACCTTCGGAATGGGTGTAGCGAACTTCTTCGGAGCGTTTCTGCTTCAGGGAGAGGTTTACACGGCTGCTCCGATATCGAATGCGGCATTCACAACGAAGTTACCGTTTTTGTCGGATCATCTCGGAGTTATAGGTGAGGCATTATTCTCATACGGATTCCTCGCGTATTTCGCGATAATTCTTGCCGTTATACTTCATTATTTCATGAACAAGACGAGAGTGGGACTTAATCTTCGCGCGGTCGGAGAGAATCCCGCGACGGCTGATGCAGCGGGCATTAACGTAACGAAATACAAATACATTGCTACGGTAATCGGAGCGGGCATATCGGGTCTCGGCGGTTTATACTACGTTCTCGACTACAACAACGGTATATGGGCGACGACGACGCAGGTTGAGGCACTCGGCTGGCTTGCGGTTGCGCTTGTAATATTCACGACGTGGAAGCCTCTCAATGCGATATGGGGTGCGTACTTATTCGGCATGTTATACTGGTTATACGCGTTCCTTCCGAAGCTTCTCGGCATAACAAACGTTGACAGGAAGAGTTCTCTGTATCAGATGATACCGTACATTGTTACGATAATCGTACTTGTAGTGGTAAGCTTACGCCGCAAGAGAGAGTCCCAGCCTCCGGCGTCTCTCGGACTTGCGTACTTCAGAGAGGACCGCTGAGCGAGGATACACTTTACTTTAGTAGTGGAGGTAACCACCTCGCTCTCGAGAATACCCGTTTT
>CAZWLL010000045.1:12131-16955 GCA_964634795.1 uncultured Ruminococcus sp.
ATACTTACGGCTTAGTAGTGGAGGTAACCACCTCGCTCTCGAGAATACCCGTTTTGCCTTTGGCAAAGCGGGTATTCTCCGTTTTTAAGGCTTAGGTTTGAGCGAGGATATACTTACGGCTTAGTAGTGGAGGTAACCACCTCGCTCTCGAGAATACCCGTTTTGCCTTTGGCAAAGCGGGTATTCTCCGTTTTTAAGGCTTAAGTTTGAGCGAGGATATACTTACGGCTTAGTAGTGGAGGTAACCGCCTCGCTCTCGTGTCGGCGGATATACTACAGCAAACGGTAGAGTAATACGCCGCCTCCTTGAGAATTCTCTTAACAGAGAATTCTCCGAAGTACAATGGGTATTCTCCGTTTTTATGGCTTAGGTTTGAGCGAGGATACACTTTACTTTAATAGTGGAGCGATACACCTCGCTCCTAAGCTTATCCTTTAATTGCCTATCGGCAAACGGATAAGCTTCGTACTTATAGCTTGATTTTAAAATACCTTACAGATGAAAAAAAGAGCACTTATTGATATGTGCTCTTTTTTTCGATTTTCGAGTGGAGAGATACGTCGCTCTTTATGCTTAACAGTTGAGAATGTTTTACTTGAATTTCTTCTTTGAATGAATAATCAGTGTGATGACTATTATAAACTGCACGAATATTATTGCGAGCGCGGCGATGACAACGGGGTTATTCGAAAGGCGTGTCAGGAACGATTCCTCCTCGGGGAAGTCGGATGTGGCGCCGCAGAAACGGCAGACGAGCATTCCGTCTGTTTCGTCCCATGTATGTCCTGCTGCGGGATATGATTCGGTATTGACTTTTCCGCATCTCGAGCATTTCTCGCGTTTATATCCTTCCTCGGTACAGGTTGGATTTACTTCCATCTGGGTTTCGTAATCGTGTCCGAGAGCGGGAATGGACTCACTTACGACGGCTCCGCATTTTGAGCAGGTTTTGGTAAGTGTACCTGCTTTCTCACATGTGGGGGAGACCTCATCGACCGTGAATTCATGCTCGCATGTGGAGAGAATCTCCTTTTTCTCGTCTCCGCATCTGCCGCACACGGATATTACGTATCCGTCATCGGTAAGTGAAGCCTCGACGCGTTCCTTTTCGGTATAATCGTGACCGAGAGCGGGAGTTTTTTCTTCCTTTTCGTCACCGCAGACTGTACAGCGATACAGCTTTACGCCGTCGTTTGTGCAGTCGGGTTCGCTTTCGCTGACGAGAGTGTAATCGTGCGGCTCTCCCTCACGGATCTCCTTGATTTCGTCTCCGCAGTTTAAGCACTTTTTATAGAGGAGTCCGTCGAAGCCGTGTCCCGCGGCGGAATCCTCGAGTACTGTATAGTCGTGTCCTGTTGCGGGGAGCTGTTCCGTATAGCTGTGGACGGTGCAGTCGTAGCCTTTGTCGTTCAGGTTGAATGATATCTGGCACGTGCGTTCTATGTATCCGTCCTCTGTGCAGGTAGCGGCTTTGCTCGCGGATATTCTCCAGTAGTGTGCGTTCTCGTCAATCGAAGAGGAAGTGTAACCTGTATACGCTCCGCAGACGGAGCATTTATATGCATAAGAGCCGCACAGCGTACAGTTTGCGGGATGAACGGTAACTCTTTCGGCGGAGAAGGAGTGAGTATGACCGAAATAGTAATCTATAAGAGCCTGTGCTTCGGCATGGGCGATTTTTTTCAGGTTATCGTCGCTGTCGATGATTTTCGCGTCCTCAGTATTCGAGAGGTAGCCGTGCTCGACGATAATCGACGGAATACCGAATTTGGAGCACCATGTATTGACCGAATAATAGTCGCTTTTCTTTCCGAGCGAATATTCCCCCGGCATATCCCATTGCTTTTCGCTGTTCCAGTAGTATATTCCGTATGAGTCTCCCGTATCCTCACGTGCCTCGATTTTGCCGTACGGAATGCTTACGGCGGACTCGATATTTTTGAGTATTTTGTCGGCGAGTGTGTATGCCGACAGCTCATCGACAACCGTGATATAAGCCTCACTTCCGCGCGCGCCTGTGTAATCGTTGCTGTTGCAATGGAGCGAAAGGTACAAATCCGCGTTTGTGTCAAGTGCGTTCAGCACTCTCGGCAGGATTCTGAGGTATGTGTCATCCTCACGGGTCATTATAACCTTGAATCTGCCGTCGCTCTCGAGCTCTTTTTTCAGGTAAGTCGCAATGGAGAGGTCGTATACCTTTTCCGTGCGTACGCCCTCGGCGGTGCCGCCGTCTGAGCCGCCGTGTCCCGCGTCGAGTACAACGACGATTTTTTCGCCGTCCATTGCCGAGACGGGTAAAGGCAAGGAGACAATTACCGCAAGCAGTAACAAGATTATAATGCAATGAAATCCGAAAAGCTTTCGCATATGACGGCAACCTTTACTGAATAAATTGAAATGATTGAAATAATTATAGCATAACTAAATATTAGTGTAAACATAAAATACGCCGATTTTATGCGCCGTCTTCAAACAATAATGTAGTAAAAATAAAAAGCAGTACAAAAACAAACTAATTGCGCGTCTGATATAGACAAAAAGCGCAAAATGTGTTATGATTGTCATGCGTTAAAGAACGGTATATTAATGCTTACATTAAATGCCGCATTTTAATGTGAATCTTAAAGCATCGCATTTAAGGCTAAACGCCCGATGCCCCAAAAATATTCAACAGGTGATAATATGAAATATACAGTACTTTACAATCCGTATGCCGGAGACGGCTGGAATGACGAAAAACGCGCGTCGGCTGAAAAAAAGCTCGGTGAGTGCGAATTTGTAGACATGACAAAAGCTGATTATGCCTCACTGTTCGGAGAAAAAAAGGATACCTCTTTTGTTATAATCGGCGGAGACGGAACATTAAACCGTTTTATTAACGATACCGTCGGCATGACGCTGCCCGAGCATATTCTCTATCTCGCGGGAGGAAGCGGAAACGACTTCCTTCACGATGTAAACGGCGCTCAGAGCACGGATAAGCCTATCGAGATAAACAAATACATGAAAAATCTCCCGACCGTTACAGTGAATGGCAAGACATCGCTGTTTTTAAACGGTGTCGGCTACGGTATTGACGGATACTGCTGCCGTGTAGGTGATGAAATAAAGGAAAAACAGCACAAAAAGCCGAATTATACCGCAATAGCGATAAAGGGGCTTTTGTTCTTCTTTAAGCCTGCCGATGCCGTTATAACGGTTGACGGCGTTAAGAAGGAATACAAAAAGGTATGGCTTGCTCCTACGATGAACGGAAGATACTACGGCGGAGGAATGATGGCGACACCGAAGCAGGACAGACTCGGAGACGGTACGCTGTCCGTGCTTGTATGGCACTGCGGAAGCAAGATAAAGACTCTGTCGGTATTCCCGAAGATATTCAGCGGTGAGCACGTAAATCACACGAAAATGTGCGAGGTACTGACGGGCAGAAACATTAAGGTTGAGTTCAGCCGCCCGACAGAGCTGCAGATTGACGGTGAGACCATATGCGGCGTTACAACATACGAAGCGCACAGCGCCGATAAAACAGATAAAAGGTGAATAATATGACGGAACGCGAAAAAATGACTGCGGGTCTGGACTTTTACACAGGCGACCCGGAGCTGATGAAAAACAAAAGCGATGCGCGTACTCTCGCGGAGGAATACAACCATTCATCTGAGAGTGATACCGAAAAGAGACACGCTATACTGAAAAAGCTGTTCGGCGAATGCGGCGAGAAGATAATGATAAAGCCGCCGTTCCATTGCGATTACGGCTACAATATTTTTCTCGGCGAGAATTTCTTTGCCAATTTCGACTGTGTATTCCTTGATGCCGCGCCGATAAGAATCGGCAAAAACTGCATGATAGGCCCGAAGACCTGTATTTACGCCATAGGTCATCCGCTCGATCCCGATGAGAGGGCGAAGGGCATAGGTGTTCCCGAGGAGGTAGTGATAGGGGACAACTGCTGGATAGGCGGCGGAGCGACGATTCTTCCGGGAGTGACGCTCGGAGACAACGTGGTTGTCGGAGCGTCTGCGGTTGTGACAAAGTCCTTCCCGTCGAACGTTGTAATAGCGGGAAATCCCGCGGTTATAATACGGGAGCTTAAGTAATTGCTTAAATAATCGGTTTATCGTTCAAATTACATAATGCGATTTCGTGTATACTATTGACAAAGTATGTATGCTTTGTTATAATGTTTGTAGGCATATTAAAGAAGAGTGTTTATTTTTTCAGAACATAAGATTTCACTTTAAGTTATTTTAAGGGAAATTTTTAAATACAGCGTTATCCTCGATCGGCATATATGAATATTTTTTAAGTCACTACATGACAATATTATTTTGTATATAAATTTTAAGGAGGCTCCACGCAAATGAAAAAAATCACAGCGCTTAAAGACTATAGAAAGCCTATAGCTTTAATACTTGCGGCAATGATGCTCGCAGCTCCGATGCTTACGGCATGCTCGGAACAGGCTCCCGAAGAGTCAACGAACGAAACAATCGCATCGGCGGAAAACGACACAGAGACCGAGACCGAAACGGAAACCGAAACGGAAGAGCCCGACCCCTTTGAGGACGTTGACTACGGCGGAAGAACTCTTACCGTTTACACCTCTGTCGACACGAACGACGCTACCAACGGTGACCGTTTTATCCGCGGCAGCGGTGAGTATACCGGTGAGGCTGTAAACGATGCCGTATATGAGAGAAACCTCAAGGTACAGGATTTGCTCGGCATCAATCTCGAGTTTATTGAGGCAAACTACGACTACAATGCCGCGTCCGCACAAATCAAGAAGCAGATAACGGCAGGCGACACCGAGTGGG
>CAZWLL010000046.1:0-15876 GCA_964634795.1 uncultured Ruminococcus sp.
GTATTCGAATTTATTCGGAATGACATCGCTACTCTCGATTCACACAATCTATTCCCACAAAATCTAAAACAGGCTAATCCTTATCGGATTAGCCTGTTTTGCATTTACTGTGTTATAGGTTAGTATTGCTGATTCGAATATTTAAAAATTCAGCTGTCTTTCATCGAGGCAAGAAGCTTTTCAAAGGATTTATTATATACCTTTGTGTTTTTCGCATAATGTGATGCGAAATCAGCCGATTGTTTTACACCTACCAGGTCGCGAAGATTTGTAATTATACCGCTGATTGCATAATTGTAAACATAAGCAAAGTCAGTAGATGTGCTGTCGTGAAGAATGTCCAAAATCTGAGATGCTTTATCGGAGCTGTCACGGCGATATTTTGATTTTAAAATATCATTATAATAAGTAGGACGAACATTGTAATAATATTCCTTGGACATCTCTTCCAAAACCGCAGTTGTATCTGTAATGTTAGCGCTTTGTACCGGTACACTAATAAGACATGCGTCGTCATGTACAAGAGATGAGTAGCTGTCAATTGATTCATCGAGCTTCGGTGCGGGTATTATAGTATATGTTGTTTCGATGTCGCGAATTGTATCAAGCCACGAGAATTTGTTTAGAATAAATAAAATTCTGTTTTCGGAAAGCATCGTTTCAACGGGAATGCCCTCTTCATAATAGCTGCCGGGGTTGTTCCAGAACAGATTGAAGATTTTTTCAATACAGGTGACGGTTTGCTCATTATTAAAGTCCAGGTAGGGAAGACCGTCATCGTCTCTTGAACAAGCACGTACACCGCAATCATTCAGCATGTGATCCACATCACTGCGGGACCATGTTGCGAATCCTAAGGTATCTTCTTCGTCCTTTAATCCATCACCGTTGCTGTCTATGTATACGCTTTCAACCATTGAAGCGAAGTTGTCCCAAACCCAATTTCCTGCGATAACTTCATCATACAGTGATTCAATATCATATCCGAAGTCCTTCAAAAGATCCATATTGCATATAAGCATTGATGCGCGACGGAAAACATTGATTGAAGCGTCACCTGCTAAGAGATATGTGTGCGTGTTGTCTATTTCGGTTTCATCAATGTATTTTGAATACCACCAGGGCTTCGATAAATCAATGTAATTTTCGGTATCGCTGCCGTTCGGGTTGAGGTTTGCAAGCAAGTGTTTTGTAACCAGAGGCGCTACTTTCCATTGATGACCGATTACAAAATCATATGCGTCTTCTCCGGCAGAGTAAGCATTTTCAATTTTCGTGGTTTCGATGCCTTCGTTGCTGATGAATGTGAAGTTACAGTTGAGGCGTTCCATGACTGCTTGGTGTGATGTGAATATCGCGTCATTAAGTGCATCTCCGGTAAGCTCGGATATATCGACCTTCAGATTGGATGACTCTTCAAACTGAAGAATAGGTATGTCTCTGCCTTCAATATCATAAGACTCGGGGACATTTGTTGTAAGCATCGGTTCGGTTTCGACAGCGTCTGTTTCTGTTTCCGCTGCTGATGCGGATGTTTCTGTGTTTGCTGAGGTTTCCTCTTTTTGGTTGTTTTCCGAACAAGCTGCCATTTGCAGCAGAAGAGCAAGCAAGCACAGAATGGAAATAATTCGTTTCATTGTTTGTCTCCTTACATTAAAATAAATCTCTGTATAGCCTATCTGTAATCCTACGGAAAAGACAAATAATACACATTTACGATGATTTAAATAGGAAAATATGCGGTGTTGCTTTAAATTAAGAGCAACACCGCACTACGTCTTTAACATTATTCTTCCGTATACGGCTCAACTTCAACGAGAATCGTTGTGAACAGACGCATTTTCAGATAGAATGACACTGTCTGTCCTGTGACAATCTCTTCACGGGTAAGCGCTGTATCGTGTTCATCATCCAAAAGGTAGAATGAGACCTTGTGTGCTCCTGCGGACAATCCTTTGAAGGTGATTTTGACCTCTTTTTCAGGTGCGGTGTCTGTATCCTTGTAGTACGTGACCATCGCAGATGCAGAATCCGCATTCTTCGCGCCGCAGAGTATGATTTCGGAATCATCACTCTCCGCCGATACCGCCTCGCCGAGTTTGTAGAGACGGTTGAACATCCAGAACGGATAATAGCCTTTGAGTTTGTCGCATACAAAGTCCGTTGAAAACATACCGTTCATACCGCACGGCCTTGCATCATAATACATGAGGATGTCGAGCGGCTGATACTGTGACAGCGCCATAGTACCTGCGATGAAAGACGAGCCTTGCAGGGATTTTTCCGCTTTCAGAGAGTGAAGCCAGTCGTCATTATTCCAACCGCGCACATAGTTCCACTCGTTTAGGATGCTTTCGGTTTTCGTGAAGCCATATTCGTCGAGCAGCTTACGGGTTTCATTGTCGACACGTTCGATTTCGTGCGGATCGCGGCAGTAGCAGTGCCACGAGAAGAAATCAAAAGGCGCATGAGACTCCTGAAGGTGTTTTAGAAACGCGTTGACCCATGATGTTAGCGGATAGCATACGGCAGGGCCTCCTATCTTGCACTTCGGGAAGCAGGATTTCAAGTGTTTTGCCGCTGTGTCGTAGAACTCGAAAAACTGCGCACGTGTACCTCCCCACGTCTTTTTGTCGACAATGTTCGCGTCGTCGGCAGCACCGTCGGGTTCGTTCCAGATTTCCCAATACTCCATGTCGTACTTGAATCCGTCCGCCCATCCCTCGAGATAGTGCCGCATTATGTGCTCGCAGATTACCGCCCATTTACTGAAATCCGCAGGCGGAAGTGTTCCGTACTTTTTCGGCCAATGCTCGATTTTAGAGCCGAGCCGATAGAAGGTTTTGACACCTGCAAAATCGATTACACGTAGGTATTCGTCTGTCAGCGTAAAATCGTATGATGCGGGATCATAGGGATCTTTTGAAAAATCCGGGAAGATGGCGTGTACGTCCACGGTGTGCTCACCGCCGTAGGTCGAGTAAAAGGACGCGTCGTGCGTGCGGGCATACGGAATACCTGCGTCACGGAAGGCATCCAGATTAGAAATGCGCTGATCTAAGGTGAATTTATATACGGGACCGTTGTTGACTGCGTGCATAGGCTTTATTTTGCCTTCAGAACGCGTCAAGTCTATAGTCAAATGCTGCATGGTGCCGCTCCTTTCGGTAATTTCGCATGCTTTATCGCAGATTTCGGCGGAAGTTTTTGATGCGGTAGAAGATGCTGTAGTTAGCGTCATGGAAGTTATTCGCCTTATTGAATGCGGTTCGGGAAAGCATTATAATGTCGTCACCCTCGATTATATAAGCGATATACTGGAAACCGATTTCCTGTATCGGCATATTGCGGTAGTCGAAGATATCCTCGATTTTTTCCCAATTCTCCAAATCTCGCGAGGCAATCAGAGCGAGCCAGTTCCGACCGTCGGGGTGGCTTTCGCAAAGATATGACACAAGCGAGACATAATAACCGCTCTGTTCATCGTAAGTAATTTCGAATTTAGAGTGGTTGCCGGGAAAACGGATTGTTTTCACAAATTCCTCGGGCGCGTCGGGATTATTAGGGTCAGGCTTCATAACCAGTGCCAGACCGTAGGAAGGATCACAGCCGCCGATTTGGTAACGGAGAATGTTCCATAGCTCTCCATGAGGTGTGATAACGAGCGTACCTTCAATGTTGCCTGCGGAATGCCCTTTTGCCGTACCCTCCCAGTTCGGATTGTAAGGAACAGGCGGGGTGAAGTGCCAGTTCGCAGCATTCAATAAGTCGGCGTTTTCGTCAATGGATGCCACCATTGACGAATGTGTACCGGATGCCCAGCTGCCCCATTCGAGTGAGTTCCACAGCCGTCCTGCATAGTACATAATGTTTTCGGGATTACGGTGTACACCCTTTTCACGAAATCCGTTTGAACCGCGCAGAAGCACCGTGGGCATACCGAATGTCTTGCCGCCGTCAGTAGATTTGCCGATGAGCATGTCACCGTATTCCGTGCTGTTCGCAATCATGTATAGCTCGCCATGATGGATGAACATTTTTCCCCAGAAGCACGGGAACAGCTCTGATACATAATGCCATGTGGCACCGTTATCGTCGGAGCGAAAAATGAGCGTAAGGTCCTGCGGCGCACCGCTTTTGAATACATCCATGGAAGCGAGCAGATATCCTTCCGGATGACGCACCATAGATGGACTGCACAGGTACTGACCTGAAAAGCTGTATGCCGCATCATCGGGGTGGAGATAGTTCACGACCACATCTCCCGGAACAAATCCCGTACGTGCAAGGCGCACACGGCTCTTTTTCTCTCCTGCGGTTACGTAAAAAGCGTAATCAGTTTCGTCCTCCAGACCTTCACGTGCGAACGATGTGCCGATTACGGTTTCCGATTCCCAGCTGTCACCGCTGTCACGAATCTGCCAAAACACGGTATACTCAGTCACGCCGTCAAGTCCAAGCCAGTCGAACGCTATTTTCTCTTTTCCGGGATACACACGACAGATGTAAATATCCCCTGTATCAAATAAAAGCGGTTTGTATGGATGAAAACTCCATGTCGTTACACCCTGCATATGTTGCCTCTTAATTTTTATTTTTCGTATACGGTAATATCTCTTAACTGTACGGTATCACGTGCACCTGTGATGAAGAGCGTGAGCTTATCGGTGTTTGCGCTGATTTTGCACAACTTGCGATGGCCTACAGTGTAGCCTGTATATACGCATCCTCCTCCGTTATAAATACGGAAGTTTTCGATTCTCTGTCCCTTTGTTAAATCTTCTCTGATGCCGATGTAGCCTATATCATGTGCTCCGTTAAGAGTGATTTCGAATTTACACTGAGTATCGCTGCCCGTATCGATACGATGTACCTCACACGGGATTATCTTCTTTTCACCGAATGCGTTTTCAAGAGCTTCACCGAGTTCTTTAAGTCTTGCGATATCACGAGGATCGAATCTTCCCGACGGCATAGGAGGAACATTCAGGTTGAAGGATGTGTTCGAACCGCAGGAGTTGACATATGTGTTGAAAAGACGTTCGAGTGAATGAGGCTCTTCGTTTTCGTGGTAGAACCAACCCGGACGGATTGACATATCGATTTCGGAACCTGCGAATCCGAGGCTCTTTGCGTACATAATGTTGTGGAGCTCACCGATATTCTGATCCGGATTGTACATGAATGAAAGATCACCGTCAAGCGGGCCTTTGCCTGTCTGAGGCTCACATCTGAAGCAAAGATCGGTAGGAACAACCGCCCATTCCGCGCGGCGAGCCTGTCCCGCTTCGTTTCCGCACCAACGTACATCGGGACCGAAGTCATTGAAAATGCACGCGTTCGGCTGATATTTTCTTATTAAAGAAATATATCTGTCGAAGTCGTAAACCTGTTTTCTGCCGTTCGGGCCTTCGCCGCACGCACCGTCGAACCAAACCATGAATAATTCACCGTAACCTGTCAGAAGCTCTTCAAGCTGGTTGCAGTAATAATCATTATATTCGTCTGTTCCGTAATACTTTGAGTTTCTGTCCCACGGAGAAAGATATACACCGAACTTTATTCCTCCTCTGCGGCATGCATCTGCGCATTCACGTACAACGTCTCCATGTCCGTTTTTCCAGGGGCTGTTCTTTACACAATGTTCAGTGTATTTGCTGGGCCACAAACAGAAGCCGTCATGATGCTTTGCAGTGAGTACAAGTCCCTTCATACCCGCTGATTTAATAGCTTCAACCCATTCATCACAGTTTAAATCGTAGGGGTTGAAAATCTTTTCGTCCTCATTTCCGAGACCCCATTCAAGATTAGTGTAAGTGTTGACTGTGAAGTGTACGAATGCGTAGAATTCGGTATCAAACCAATTGAGCTGTCGTTTTGTGGGAACGACTGATGCGGCTGATTTTAAAAATTCTTTAAATTCCATATTAAATCACCTTTCTAATTGAAATTTTATGGTGATTACATTATATCATTACATTTATTTTATTGCAATAACGAAAATAAAATATGTCCGAATATTTTTTTATAGTTAAACATGGCTGTTGTGTCCGAGTCGAATCAACAAAAAAAGAAAAATAAAAACAAAAAAGACATTCATTGTAAAATGAATGTCTCGTTTGGCGCGCCATGCGGGATTCGAACCTGCGACCTACCGGTTCGTAGCCGGGCACTCTATCCACTGAGCTAATGGCGCTTACGTTTTCTGAACGCTCATATATAATAACACATTCGAGGACGTTTGTCAATAGCATTTTTAAATTTTTTTTGTAATTTTGAAAATTACAGTTTACCGAACGCTTCTTTGACGTACAATTTCGTAGCACATAATCGACGCTGCGCATGCTACATTGAAAGAACTTGCGGATGAGGTGTCTGCCATCGGAATGGTAACGAGCATATCGCATATTTCCTTGAAGGATGTGCTCAATCCGTAAGTTTCGTTTCCGACCATCATGAGTGTCGGCTTAGTACAGTCTGCATCCCATATGGTGTGCTGCTTGTGAGCGGTTGATCCGTATACGTTGATTTTGCCGTACCTGTTGTTGAGCTTTCCTATAAAATCAAGCAGAGCATCGTTTTCCGCTATATGCAGATGAGGCACACAGAAGAATGAACCCATTGTGGATGTAACCGTTGCCGGTTCGTATAAATCAACCGAATGTCCCGTCGTTATCAGCAGCTCGATTCCGAATGAATCGCAGGTACGGATAATGGTGCCTAAATTGCCGCAGTTTGACGGACGGTCGAATAAAAGGACAGATGGGTTATCGGACAGCATGTCTATTGCTTCATCCGGTGTAATATCTTTCATCTTAGCTATCGCAAGCAGCTCGGATGTATCGTCTTTCCCACTCAGTTCAGCCATCAGTTCGTGTGACAGACAGCAATTATATTCCGTATGTACTTTTTTTAATGTATTTTTTGCCCAATCGGAAAGTGACGGGTAATCTGAGTAGAGAAAAGCGGATATATCCCATCCGCACTCGATTGCTTCGTTAATGTTGCGCACACCCTCAACGAGGAATTCGCCGTAGCGGTGCCGTTTGGTGCGGTTGCTTTTTAAAACCTCGAATTTTTGGTACATTGCGTTTTTTTTCGTGATTGTGAATTCTTTCATCATGCAGTCTCCGATAATCAATAATAAAAAGACATAATTGTCAATGTAAATAACATGTAAAATGTATTATTGCTTTCCCGATATTATATCACTTTTTTGATTTGTGCGCAACTGACAAATCGAATTTTGAACAGTCTATTACAAAGTTAATGATATAGTTACATTGACGCAACAATTCATTCACACATGCAATGTATAATGGAATCAGCTAAAAGATGGTACATTTGCACAACTACAAGCGTAGCTACTACCTGCCGATGTGTCATTTTTATGTGAACGAAAATTTTATTTTATTTTTAAAAGGAGAAAGTCATGAAAAAGTTATTCGCAATACTCTTGGCAGTGTTGACAATTTGTGCCACACTTACGATTTCCGTATCCGCAACTAGAGGCTTAGTTTACAATGCACCTAAAGGTACACCGAAGATTGACGGTGAAATGGAAGCACTTTGGGATGCCGCAGAATGGACCAATGTTGACCTTCCCTACGGCACAGACGAAGATAATTACGGCCACAGCGCTCGCGTAAAGGTTATGTGGGACGAAACAAATCTTTACTTCTACGCAGAAGTTACATGCCCCAACACTGAAGAATGGTGCGACACATTCGAAGTTTACATCGATGAAAACAACTGCAAGGAAGCCGGATACAACGGTGACGATACACAGACCGCTTTCTGGGAAGACGGCGTAAGAGAGAGCTACGGTACAAATACTCGTGCTCTGTTCGTTGAAGACTGCGTTGTAACAGTAACAGGTACATCCTTCACAGTTGAAACAGCTATTCCTTATTTCGAACTCGAACCCAAGGGCGGCGAAACATTAGGACTTGAATTCATGCTCAATATAGCTGATGAATTCGAGACATTCGTTCAGGCGCTTCGTTGGAATGCCGACACAGCAAACGGCGATGCAGCTCCTTACCAGGGTACAATATCCTTCGGTGACCTCGTTCTTATGCCTGAAGTAGTAGAGACCGAACCCGAAACAGTAGCTGAAACAGAGCCTGAAACAGTAGCTGAAACCGAACCCGAAACTGTTGCCGAAACAGAAGCAGTTGAAGAAACAGCAGCAGAAGAAACAGTTGAAACAGAAGTAACAACAGCTCCTCAGACATTCGACGCAGCAGTTATTTCCGCAGCAGCAGCTCTTATTTCCGCCTGTGGTTATGCCGTAACAAAGAAAAGAAAATAATTTAAAAAATTTCTTTATACTTGATATAGGCAAGTAAACAGTATATTTAATTTCAAATTAAATATAAATTTAGATTATCTGGAGAAACAAAAATGAAAAAAGCATTATCCCTGATCCTTGCAACTCTTCTCGCAGTTGCGGCTGCAGCATCGGCAAGCGCAACAGTATTCACCGATTTCGAAAGCTATTCAAGCTTCGAAGAAGGTGAAAACGCTTCCTACACATTACTCGATCCCGCAGATTACTGGGATGGAGCATGGGACAGCGCCGATGAAAACGGCGATGAGTTGACATGTGAAATTCAGGACGGTGTTGGTGTCAACGGTTCCAAGGGCTTGGTAGTAGGCTCCTCGGGAACAAGCAATGCAGGTCTTTACCTCTATGCTACAGCTGACAACAAGATCCCCACAGATTACTCAGGCACAGCATACCTCCGTGTATGGGCAGACTTTACCAATGTTGAATTCAGAAAAGCTAACTTCGGTGTAGTTGACAGTGCATATTCACTTTACACAACCGATGAAACAGACGGTGCTTGGGAATGCAAGTACTATTATTCAGCTGACGGTTCCACATGGACAGAATACCTTCACGGCAGTGACGGATGCTTCGGCGATGCACAGGATACATCAGTTCTCGGCTTAAAGGGTTGGTTCGCTTTCCCCGTAGCTGACTTCACTATTCGTTCAAACGCTAACTGGGATGCTGTTGATTCACTCACAACACCCGATATGTCCAAGATTGTCGGCGTATACCTCTTCTGGGACTATTCCGATAACGGTGAGTATGCAGGTCAGACATTCGTTCTTGACGACATCGAATTCGTAGCTGATTATACTGTACTCGATGTTGCAACAGCTGAAACTGAAGCTGCAGTTGAAGAAACAGCAGCAGTTGACGAAACTGTAACCGTTGAAGAAGCTGAAACAGTTGCTGAAACAGCAGCTCCCGCTGAAACAACAGAAATAGTTGAAGAAACAGTTACTGATACAGCTGAAGCTCCTCAGACCTTTGATGCAGCAGTAATCGCAACAGCAGCAGCTCTTGTTTCCGCTTGCGGTTATGCAGTAACAAAGAGAAGAAAGTAATCTGAAGGTTTACTTTAAAACTGAAACAATGAAAAAGGGATTCGTTTGAATCCCTTTTTTTGATGCATAAGAAATGCTGAATTGAGTTTTTTACACAGAGTTTTGATTTCCTCGGCGCATACTCAGAATTTATTTTTTAAGCTTAGCTGTAAGATCGAGAAGCTCAAGCTCTTTTTCAAATGAAGACAGCTTGGTGTTTTCGTCAATTACGACAAGCTCGCAGTCGAGGAACTTAGCGAGAAGTCTAATATCATCGGATGTAAGATAAGTTGAAACAACAGCGTGGTGAGCACCGCCGGCGTAAATCCAAGCAGCAGCGCCTGTTGCAAAATCGGGCTTCAGTTTCCACATAAGTCTTGCGACGGGAAGCTTCGGCATAGGCTTAGGCTGTTTGATAAGCTCGATATCGGCGCAAACAAGACGGAAACGATCTCCGAGGTCTACTACAGATACTGCAATACCGTTGCCTTCGACACCGTCGAATACAAGGCGAGCGGGATCTGCCTTGCCGCCGATTCCGAGCGGATGTACTTGGATTTCAGGCTTCGATGCGGCGAAAACCGGTGATACCTCGAGCATGTGTGAAGCAAGCTCACATTCCTCACCTGCTGTAAGATCGTACGTGTAATCCTCGGTAAATCCTGTGGAACCATGACCGTCAGCCATTTTCATAAGTACTGCGGCGAGAGAAGCTGTCTTATAGTCACCCTCAGGACCGAAGCCTATACCCTTTGACATAAGATTCTGAGCCGCGAGACCGGGCAGCTGCTCGAGTCCGCACAAATCCTCGAATGTATCGGTAAAAGCACCTATACCGTTTTCGGAGATGAATTTATCAAGAGCTACCTCATATTTAGCCTGTGTGCGAACTGAAGCGATATTGGATGTAGCCATAGTGTACTTTTCGGTATACTCAGCCATTTTCTTGTCTATTTCATCCTCGGTAACATTGTTGATAATCGAAACAAGATCACCGATTCCGTAATAGTTTGTGTTCCAACCGAATTTGATTTCGCTTTCAACACGGTCACCGTCTGTTACCGCAACATTGCGCATGTTATTGCCGAACATAGCGGTTTTAAGATGATGTGAATAATCAACTGCAATAGCGGCACGAGTAAAGTGCTTAAGCTTTTCGATTACTTCGGGATTTTCATAATATCCTACGATTATTTCGCGCTTGATTCCGAGTCTTGTGCAGATAAATCCGAATTCACGATCTCCATGAGCGGATTGATTCAGATTCATGAAGTCCATATCGATGGTATCGTAAGGGAGCTTTTCGTTTGCTTGAGTGTGAAGATGAGCTATCGGTTTTTTCAGGCATTCCAATGCTTTTATCCACATTTTCGCGGGTGAGAAGGTATGCATCCACATAATAACGCCGACGCAGTCGCTGTCGTTTTCGGCGGCTCTGCAAATGCTTTCCGCTTCCTCATGGTTTCTTACTATGGGCTTGCATTCGATTTCGGCAAGTCCGTCCAGCTTGGAGTTAAGATATGTTGTCATGCGAAGGCTGTCGCTGTAAGCGATCTTCAGTGCATCTTCGCCGTACAAATCTTGGCTTCCGGTGAGAAAATAGAGCTTTTTCATTTATCATTCTCCTTTTTTGGAATTGAATATATTTTATAATTTTTTTGTGGTTCCTCTTTCGATAAGCTCACACGGCAGGAATATGTTCATTTTTTTGTCCGACTTCATGTATAATGATGGATTGCCCTGCAGCTCGAGTATCATTTTAGCGGCTTCCACTCCGAGCTTTTGAAGAGGAGGACGAACGGTGGAAAGCGGAGGGAAAGTGTATTCCGCAAGCTCCTTGTCGTCGAATCCTATGATTTCAACCTCGTTCGGTATACTGATTCCGTGCTTGGCAAATGCTTGGCAAATTCCGGCCGCCATTTCATCGTTTTGCGAAAAAATAGCATCTGGGATTTTACCGCTGTTAATTATTTCGTTTGCGAGCTTGTATCCGCTTTCTATACTCCAGTCACCTATGTAAAGCTGTGACGGATCAAACGGAATCTTTGCATCGTTTAGCGCAAGCTGATAACCGAACATGCGGTTGCTCATCGGTATTGAATCCAGAATACCGCTGAACATGGCAATTCTTTTAGCACCGTGAGATATAAGAGTTGATGTGGCGAGACGCGCTCCCTGCCTGTCGTTATAATTAACCGCGGGAGCGACTCCTGAGTTTTGACAATACACATACACAACGGGACATGAAAGCTTTTCAAATAGATTTTCAAATCGTCTCGGAGTATCGGCAATAAAAATTATACCCGTTATGTTTCTGCTTTTCAGTGTGGAAAGCAGCTTGTCGATTTCTTTTTTTATGGTATTTTCGTCAGGAAGGGAAATACAGCGTTCGAGTGTTCGGAGACTGTACACGGAAAAGGATTTATCTGTTCCTGTGGTATATGAGAAAACACCGCCTACAATGTCCGCGCAGAAAGAGACCGATATATCCTCGGCGATTACTATAATATTTTCGGGAATGGGCAAACGTACATTTCCCTGCGGAGTGTAGCCGATTTCGGCGGCAGCTGCTATTATCTCGTTTCTGAGATCCTCGCGCATTCTGCCTTTGCCTGTAAGGGCATTCGAAACCGTTGCAACGGAAACTCCGAGTTGCTTTGATATATCGCTCAGTGTTGCCATGTGATAGTCTCCTTTAGTATTGAATCAAATAAATTTTACCACGCAGTTAAACATAAATCAAGTGTGTTTAATCATTTTGTTGGTTAAAATTATGGTAAAAATACCGATTTAATCGATTTGACTCGAATTTTCGGTAATATTTGTCTGATTTGTTTGGTAAAATGGTAAAAAAGGATTGACAGTTATACGGTAAGATGATAAAATCAAATCAAACAAATTAAACACAACGAACCGAAAGGAGTATTAAAATGAAAAAAGCAAAAATTATTCTCGATAAGGATTATGTGATTTCTCAAATTGATAAGAGAATTTACGGTTCCTTCGTTGAACAGCTCGGACGCGGAGTTTATACGGGACTTTACGAACCCGGACATCCGACAGCTGATGAGAACGGATTCAGAGGCGACGTAATCGAGCTTGTAAAGAAACTCAATGTTCCCGTTACACGTTATCCCGGAGGAAACTTTGTATCCGGCTTTAATTGGGAAGATTCCATCGGCCCGAAGGATAAACGTCCCGCAAGACTTGACCTCGCATGGAAAACAACCGAGACAAATGAATTCGGACTTCATGAATTCTGCGAATGGGCTAAGAAAGCAAATACAGAGGTTATGTACGCGGTAAACCTCGGTACAAGAGCTCCTATGGACGCAAGAAACTTAGTTGAATACGCTAACCACAAGAGCGGAACATATTATTCCGATTTGAGAATTGCCAACGGTGCGGCAGATCCTCTCGGAATCAAGCTTTGGTGCCTTGGCAACGAAATGGACGGCAGCTGGCAGATGGGCGCAAAGACAGCCGTTGAATACGGCAGAACCGCTAATGAAGCAGGTAAGCTTATGAAGTGGACAGACCCGTCCATTGAACTTGTAGCGTGCGGTTCATCATCATCCGGCATGCCTACTTTCGGCAGTTGGGAATGGACGGTTCTCGAGGAAGCATACCACAATATCGATTATCTCTCACTTCACAGATATTACGGAAATCCTCATAACGATACCCCCGACTTCCTTGCAAGCACAATGGACCTTGACGACTTCATTAAGTCCGTAGCGGCTATTTCACGCGGCATGAAGGGCAAGATGCACTCACGTCATACCGTTAACCTCTCACTTGATGAATGGAATGTATGGTATCATTCGGGAGCAAAGGACGCTAAGGTATATCGTGAAGAGCCTTGGGGCAGAGCACTTCCTCTTCTCGAGGATGAATACAACTTCGAGGATGCGCTTCTTGTCGGACTTATGCTCATCACGATTTTGAAGAATGCGGATACGGTAAAGATTGCTTGCATGGCTCAGCTCGTCAATGTTATAGCTCCTATTATGACAAGAGCAGGCGGCGGCGCATGGGCTCAGACTATATACTATCCTCTTATGCAGGCAAGCAAGTACGGCAGAGGCAAGAGCCTTCTCCCGCAGATTATATGTGAGAAATTCGATACAAAACATTATTCAAGTGTTCCGGTAGTTGATGCGGCTGCGGTTCTCGGAGACGACGAAACTGTTACTGTATTCGCAGTAAACCGTGACCTTGAGGAAGCTGCCGAGCTTGAATGCGACTTCCGTTCATTTGAGGGATATACAATAGAATCTCACAGTGTTCTCCATCATGATGACGTTAAGGCTGAAAATACTGAAGCTAACCCGTTCAATGTTATTCCTCATGATGTAGCACCTGAAATGGTTGACGGTAAGGTAATGCTTCCCGCAGCTTCATGGAACGTAATCAGACTCGTAAAGAGATAAAAAATTAATCGGCAGAGAAGTATTAATTATGCTCGAAGAACTTAAAAAACAGGTTTATGACGCATGCATGGAGCTGTATCACAGAAACCTTGCAATATTTACATGGGGAAATGTATCCGGGATAGACAGAGAAAAATCACTTGTCGTAATCAAACCGTCTGGGGTTGAGTATGAGAAGCTTGAGCCGCAGATGCTTCCCGTTGTTGATCTTTACACAGGCAAGGTTATTGAGGGAGACTTGAATCCTTCGTCGGATACTCCCACGCATCTCGAATTATACAGAAGATTTAACGGAATCTACGGTATAACGCATACCCATTCTAAATGGGCTACGATTTATTCGCAATGCGGACGTGATATCGCCTGCTACGGTACAACTCATGCGGATTACTTTGACGGAAATGTTCCGTGTACACGTAAAATGACACCTGACGAAATAGCGGGAGAATACGAGCTTGAAACAGGTAAGGTTATCGCCGAGTGCTTCGAGAAAAACAATATCGATCCCACAAGAGTACAGGCTGTTCTTGTTCATTCTCACGCACCGTTTACATGGGGCAAGACTCCGATGGCATCGGTTGACTGTGCTGTAACACTCGAATATGTTGCCGAAATGGCATATAATACGGAAATGATGCAGGCATCACTTAACGGCGGAATCGAAAAAATCCAAGAAGAGCTGTTGAGAAAACATTTCGACCGCAAGCACGGCCCCGGCGCATATTACGGTCAGAAAAAGAAATAACAAATATATAAAGCACATCGTTCTTTCAGCGGCACGATGTGCTTTTTTCTGTGATAGACTTTGCATGGCGTTAATGTACATCGGATTGTGTGATGTGCATATAATAACAGCCGTATACTATCCGCAGGATGTACATAACGCAGAATGATAACATAGATGAAAAAAGTGCTTGACAAAGGATACCGAGTGGACTATAATACAGTTGAGCAAACGTTCAACTATTAATGAAAGGAGAAACCGTAATGACGGACAGCGAAACAAGATGTCAGTGTGAGGTAATACACGAGGACATTGTAAATGACGTACAGAAAAAAATGCCGGACAAGGATGAATATATTGAATTGGCTTCACTATTCAAGATGTTCGGCGATGGAACAAGAGTACAAATTCTTCATGCGCTTGAGCTTCATGAAATGTGTGTATGTGATCTCGCGTCACTTCTGGGAATAACCAAATCGGCGGTATCGCATCAGCTTAAAGCACTCAAGCTGTCTAACCTTGTGAAATTCCGCAGAGAAGGACAGGTTGTCTTTTATTCGTTAGCCGATGATCATGTGAAAACATTGATTGACATGGGCTTCGAACATATTCGTGAAGAATAATTTTAAAATTTACGGTATGACATGGCTGATTTCTGCGCATTAAAGTTGAAAAGTTGCTCAACAATTCGAAAAAAGATATGACAATATCTATAAATTAGGAGTACGATATGGATAAGAGCATAAACACAGACAAGAATAAAATCGAGGAATGCGAGTGCTGTCATCATGAGCACGAAAAACATGAGCATTGTCATTCACATGAACATAATCACGAACATGAGCATTCTCATGGCTGCGCATGCTGTTCGCATGATGAAGAGGAAGAAGAAGCAAAATTTATTGTTCCTCGTCTTATCATCGGAGCGGTGGTTTTCGCGGCGGCATTTATTCTTTCTAAAATCGATTCAGTCCCGTCGGCAGCTGTTATGGCGTTATCCGCTGTGGCGTATCTTGTGGTAGGGTATGATATTTTATGGAGAGCCGTAAAAAATATCATACACGGTGATGTCTTTGACGAATGCTTCCTTATGTCGATATCCTCTCTTGGTGCATTTGCGTTAGGTGAGTATGTCGAGGGTGTTGCGGTAATGCTTTTATACCAGTTCGGCGAATGGCTCAGCGACCTTGCGGTGGACCGTTCACGTGACTCCATCAGCAGTCTTATGAATATTCGTCCCGATACGGCTCATGTAATGATAAACGGTGAGACGGTTGACGTCAATCCGTATGACGTCCGCAGCGGCGACGTTCTTGTAGTAAAAGCAGGCGAGAGAAT
>CAZWLL010000047.1:0-15870 GCA_964634795.1 uncultured Ruminococcus sp.
ATTATTACGCATTCCTAAGTTAAAATCATCTAAGGTAAACTCCCTGAGGTGTTCGAAATAGAAATGAGCATAAAAACCCACAAAGAGTAAAAAGGAGCCCGGACTTCCGACGTGAGGTTTGCAGACCTCCCTCCGTTGCCGTGAGACGCATTCCGCGCCACCGCGACGTATAGGACGCTGGGAGCACGAACCGCCGGAGAGGGCGCCGTCCTTGCGAGAGCAGGGTTTCTGTATGCTTGTTTTGAAACGGCACGTTGGGGAGTTTTATTTATTTTTAAAAACCGAAAAAATAATCCGTGAAGGTGTATGAATATGAAATTTTATCAGAAATACAAAGCGTATTCGCCGAATATCGACTGCGGTATGTTTGACGCGTCGGTTCCCGGAAATGTTCAGCTTGACTACATTACAGCGCACCCCGAATTCGTATCCGACATAAACTACGGCATGGAACACAAGAAGATGGTTCAGCTTGAGCCGTACACATGGTTCTACAAAACAAATCTTACCTTCGAACGCAAGGACGGCGAGAAAATCTGGTTTGTCACAGAGGGTATCGACTACATATGGACTCTTATTTTAGGCGGCATTGAGTTTTATACTCACGAGGGAATGTTCACGCGTGTCGACATATGTCTTGACGATGTATCCGAGGAGCTGTTCGGACATCCGCTTGAAAACGGCACGGAATTTGAGATAAAAATTCACCCGCATCCGATGCTTGAAGGAATGCCGATGGACAGAAATCAGGCTGCACAGTGCTGCAAGCCTCCCGTTGCATACGAATGGGACTGGCATCCGCGTGTAATTCCGTCGGGATTATGGAACGAGTGCTACATTGAGTCGCGCGACAAATATTACATAGGAAGATGCGAGGCAAGATACACACTCGCAAAGGATTTTTCATCCGCAGAGCTGACGATTACCGCAGATACGGCGTCAGAGGCTGAGGTATGTGTATATTCGCCGAGCGGTGAGACCGTAGCTCACGGTGTGTTCGAGGGCGGCATTTTCAAGACTAAAATCGATTCTCCGAAGCTGTGGTGGTGCCGCGGCTACGGTGAGCCGAATTTATATAAGTACATCGTAAAGTGCGGAGAAAACACTGTAGAGAAGCACATAGGCTTCCGTCGTGTGGAATTGACAATGAACACGGGCAGGTTTGTCGAGCCGCAGCAGTTCCCGAAGACACGCGCATATCCTCCGGCACAGATTACACTGAACGGTGTAAATGTATTCGCCAAGGGTTCGAATTATGTAAACCAGGAAATATTCACGGGTACAATGACGCGTGAAAAATATGAGGAGCTCATTAAATTCGCGTATGACGCCAACATGAACATATTCCGCTGCTGGGGCGGTACAGGCTGTCAGAAGGAAATGTTCTACTCTCTCTGCGATGAATACGGCATCATGATTTGGTTTGAGTTCCCTCTTGCCTGCAACGATTACTACGATTCGGAAAAGTATCTTAAGGTATTAAAGCAGGAAGCGACCGCCATTATTCTGACACTGCGCTCACACCCGTGCATCACGCTGTGGTGCGGCGGAAACGAGCTGTTTAATTCATGGTCGGGCATGACTGACCAGCGTCTTGCGCTGCGTCTTTTGAACGCTCTCACGCTTGAGTACGCGCCCGAAATACCGTACAATCCTACCTCTCCCATCTGGGGAATGAAGCACGGCGGATACACCTTCCTCGACCCCACAACGGGTGTGGATCAGTTTACGCTGTTCTCGAATACGGAGGCTACGGCATATACGGAATTCGGTATTCCGTCTACTCCGTCGGTTGAATATCTCGAGAGCTTCATCCCGAAGGAAGAATTGTTCCCGCCGAAGCCGGGCGGAGTATGGCAGGCGCATCACGCCTTCTACGCATGGAACGGACGTGAGCCGTGGCTGTCACTGCCTACGCTCGAGCGTTTCGGTGACGTAAGCACGCTTGAAAATCTTGTCGAGACCTCGGGCTGGCTTCAGGGCATAGGATATAAAGCGATATTCGAGGAAGCGAGAAGACAAAAGCCGCTGTGCGCTATGGCTATAAACTGGTGCTGGTGCGAGCCTTGGAAGTGCGCGGCGAACAACTCGCTCATCGCGTACCCGAACATAAAGAAGAGCGGCTACTACACGGTAAAGGATTCGCTCAGAGATATCGTTCCGTCCGCTAAGTTCACCAAATTCTCATGGGATGCGGGCAAGGCGTGCGAGTTTGAGACATGGCTTCTCAACGACGGAACAAAGCCTGCGGCAGGCAGAATAACATCGACAGTTGAGCTTGATGGAGTTAAATTCTATGTCGGAGTCGATGAGCTTTCTACAGACGCCAACGCAAACGCGAAGGGCAAGACGCATTCGTTTGAGATACCCGCCTCGGTAAAAGCCAAAACGAGAATGAAGGTCAAGGTAACTCTTGAGGAAGAGTCGGGAGAGGTCATCGAGAACGAATACATAATGGTAGTCGGAGCGTAATCCGATTGGCAGTCATCAATCATCAATCATCAATCATCAATCAACGATTGCCGATTGCCGACTGTAAATTACATACTTATCGATTTGCAATAAAAAATACCAAGAATAAAGGAGCATGAGATGTTGGACGTTTGTCTTCCCGGTACAGGCGGAACGGTTCCGCGTTTTGACAGATTTCTCAGCTGCTGTTATCTTCGCTATGAAGGGGTAGGCTTACTCATAGACTGCGGAGAGGGAACACAGCTTTCGGTTAAAAAAGCCGGTTTTTCACTCGGAAAAATATCGATATTACTGCTTACGCACTATCACGCCGATCATGTAAGCGGACTTCCGGGACTGCTTTTATCTATGGGAAACGAGGGAAAGACATCTCCGCTTTACATATACGGTCCGAAGGGCCTTGACAATGTTGTAAAAGGCCTTACGGTGATAGTTCCCGAGCTGCCGTTCAGAATAGTTACAAAAACGCTTTCTGATTTCGATTCGTTTACGCAAAACGGTTTTACCGTTACCGCGTTTGAACTCAGACACTCGTGTGTGTGCTTAGGATACGATATAAGAATAGCACGCGGCGGAAAATTCGATAAGGAAAAAGCCGAGGCAAACGGTGTTCCGCTTAAGTATTGGTCTATTCTGCAGCGAGGCGAGAGCATTGACGGATACACACCCGATATGGTGCTCGGAAAACAGCGCAGGGGACTGCATGTCACGTTTGCTACCGACACAAGACCGTGTGAGATTATTTCAACCATGGCATACGACGCGGATTTGCTCATATGCGAGGGAATGTTTGAGCTTGACAAGAGCGCAAGAGCGAAGGAGTCGGGGCACATGACAATGGCAAGCGCCGCGAGACTCGCGAAGGATGCGCAATGCGCGGAGCTGTGGCTGACGCATTACAGTCCCGCACTGCCCGAGCCCGAGGAATACGCCGTAGAGCCTATGTCGATATTCGAAAACACGGTATTGTGCGGCGACGGATACACAAAAACGCTCAGATTCGAAGAATAATAATCAAAAAAATAACGGCATATGCCGTTATTTTTTTGCCTCTATATTTTTACCATTTCTCCGAGGACCGTCGAGTATATGTACACATCGCGGAGCGGTTCGCCGAAAATCTTCTCGCAAATGACGCGGTAAGTCTCAAGCTGATTTTTATGTCTCTCTCGCAGCTTGGCGTGCGCCATATCGTGATTTTTGTATTCTTCCGCTGTAAAGCCGTCGGTTTTGTAGTCGACAAGCTCAAGTAATCCCGTGTCATGATTGCGGTAAAGGCAGTCTATTACGCCTTGTACAGTAATCATGCTGTTTTTATCCGTGAGATACTGAGACAGCTCTTCGTTTTCAGTGAAATCTGCGGCAGGCAGATTGATGTTGAAGCGGAACTCACGCTTGATATAGTCCGCCATCGATATACGGCGGAACAAATCACTGCGCATGAATATATAAATCTGACGTTTGTCGAGCATAGCCGCGAGCTTTCGGGAGATTATCTTGTGCTCAGTCATTCGTGTGATTTCGGCGTCAATTCCTTTTTCGCCGAGATTTTTTATATCCATGAACTGCATAAATGTATGCATTGCGGTACCCTTTTCGGCTGCCGTGTAGGTGTTCGCTCCCGTGATGAACTTCGGCATGACAAGAGCGGTATTATTGTTATCACTGTCATCGGTGATGCTGTTTTCAGCCGATAAATCAAGATATACCGGGCTGAGAACTCCCGCCATAGCTTTTACGGGAATGTTCGGGGACGGTTCGCGTTCGGATGCGAGACAGCTTGCGACCTCCGCGGGAATGTCTGACGGAGTGCTGCCGTTATCGCTTGCTTCTTCCTCACCCGATGTCGGGCAGCTGCATGACAACAACTGCGATATTTCATCGGCTGACGGAGTGTTCAGTATATAATCGCCACTGTTTGTGTTTGCACAGCACATGAGAATCCAGTAAAGGTATGTGTCGTGCTTTGTTGCAGTGTACGCGTCGATGTTGTATGCCATGGCGCTTGTTTTTTGAAGCAGTCCTTCGATATTTGATTCCTTTCCCGTGATAAAGAGACGGTTTTTAGCCCTTGTCATCGCCACGTAAAGCATTCGTATTTCCTCAAAAGAGGATGATGCCGCCATGCGCTCCGAAATCAGTTCGTGCTTGAGTGTGGGCTTTACGGATAAACCCGTGTCATCGGATATTTTCGTTCCGAAGCCGAGCTCGCTGTCAAACAGCATCGGTCTGCTCTCGTCAGTCGTAGTACGACGTCTGTCTGTTTCACATAAAAAGCATATGGGAAACTCAAGTCCCTTTGATGAGTGAATACTGAGTATTTTTACCGCGTCAAGAGATGCGTCTCCCTCGTCGGAGGTATGATCGCGTGGGATTTCGGTTTCAATATATTTAATAAGCTCGCTGAGCGATGATGAAGTATCGGAGTCGGCTTGTCCTATTAAATCGAGAAGGCGGCGAACTGCGTCGCTTTCAAGCGGATCATAAGATGCCCCGTTAATTGATGTCGAGTCAATACATGCCGAGAGAATCAGAGGAGAATTTTCGCTGATAAAGTTTACGGCGAAAATGTCGGCACGTGTTGAGTGCGCAAGAGATCGGTATGTATTAAGTCTGTCGATGAAATGCTGTATTTTATCGGCTAAAGCGGCATCATGTTCTTCCGAGGAAAGGTACGAATAAAGTGAGACGAAAAGGTGCGTTTCGCTTGAGACGATTTTGATGCTTGAGAGCTCGTCAAGCGTAAATCCGAATACCGGGCTCAAAAGAGCACCCGACAGATAAATATCGTCAAGCGGATTGTTGATTATCTCAAGCAGGGACAGAATAAGCTTGACAGATGAGAAGGACTCAAGCGGCTCCGTGCGGCGAAGACGGCATTTTATGCCGCGCTTTGTGAGTGCGTTTTTAAATTCCGCTCCGTGAGATGCGGGACTGCGCAGCAGAATCGCGATGTCTCCCGCGGCAACGGTGCGTTTTAAATCCGAGCTGTACTCTCCGATAAGCGACTTTACAGTCGACGCGACGTATTCGGCTTCGTAATTTATTCCTTCACCTGTCGATGATTTCGGCAGAATCGTAATTTCAACAGGGTGACTTTCGCAAATACCCGATGCGGCGAATATCAGCTTATCCGAATCGGTATACGTTATATCCGACATCGGGAACAGCGTTCCCGTTACAAGATTCGTAAAGGATATGATTTCACGTGAGCATCTGAAGTTTTCGCTCATGTATAAGGTGTAGCTGTCCGTGTCAGCCGTAAAGCCTCCGTCGGCATTTTTCCATATGTTTTTGTAATTATTGAAAACCGAAGGGTCGGCGCCGCGAAATTTATATATGGATTGCTTTATATCTCCGACAAAAAATCTGTTGGAATACGCCGACAGACGTTCGAAAATATAATCCTGAGTGCTGTCTGTATCCTGAAATTCGTCTATGAATATGTATTTGTATTTTTTCGCTATCTCATCCGCGATGTTGTCTGCGGACAGAATTTTAGCGGAAAGTGCCTCAAGGTCGTGATAGCTCATGATGCCTCGGCTGTTTTTTTCACGGTTAACCTCGGCACCGTATTCGTCAAGCAAAGCACACAGCACATTAAGTATTCGCTCTGACGCGTTCTTTTCCGCAAGAAGAAGCATCTCGTCTCCGAACAGTATGGCATTGCGCAGCTCCTTCAGGTCTTCTTTACAGTTATCTCGAATTGTCTTATAAGCAGCTGAGGTTTCACATGCATATTCCTTTTTCAGTGTTCCGAGACGGCTGAACTTTACAGCATCGACATATGTTTTAAGCGGCGCGAAGTCGGACGCCTTATTTGCCGCTTCACGCAGAGAGGCGCAAATTTCGCAGTCGTCTGTGATGTTATTATAATATGCTTTGTACAACAGCTCGTCGGCTTCTATATCGTCCATGATGCGTGAGAACGTCTCGGCGTAGTGAGCGGCGAATGAGGCAACGCATTTTCTTACCTCGCCGAGCAGTCCGCTGCCGTCGAAACGCTCGCTTGCTTGGCGCAGCTGTGATATATCTATGTTTTTGCTTTCCAGTGTATGCGATATTCCGAGCAGCTCAGTGTCGATATGAGAGGTATCCTTGGTTTTGCTGATAAGATCGCAGAAAAACAGCCAGTCGTTGTCGTCATCCGATGAATTGTTCCGAGCGAAAAACGAATTTACCGTTTTGGACATTGCTCTTGTCTCGATTTCGCAAAGCTCTCCCTCCGATGCGATTCGCGTGTCGGGAGAAAGCCCCAAAACGGGAAAATACTTTCGTACCCTTTTGTAGAGGAACGAATCCATTGTGCATATATCTGCCGAGGACAGCGACGACAGCTGTCCGTTTATATATGAGGACAGTGTGCGGTTTTGATTTTTCTCGCTTCTCAGTGAAATAAGCTTGTTTTTTATTCTCTGCTTCATTTCGGCTGCTGCGGCTTTCGTGAAGGTTACGACAAGCAGCTCATCCGCGGAGCATTTTCCGTCGGCTATAAGTCTTGCTATTTTTTCGGTCAGAACCGCGGTCTTTCCGCTTCCGGCAGCCGCGGAGATAAGCAGATTGCCGTCGTTATATTCTATGGCTTTTTCTTGAGAGGGAGTGTATTTAATATCAGACATTGGAACTCCTGTATCTGCATATATATGCGTTGTCGCATAATCCGCACGGATCTATACCGTCGATTATCGCAGGCTTTAAGTCGAAATTCTTGCGCAGTATGTTGTCTCCGATGCTTTTTATTTGTTCGAAAAGCTTATTTCTTATATCCGTCAGCTCGTTTTTATCAATGTATATGAGCTTGCTTTTTTTATCCTCGTTCCCCGTTTGCAGACGGCTGTTCATCATACCGCTGAAGTTGATTTTTTCGTGTGCCGTTTTCGTTATATCATCGGGTGCGTCATTTCTATTCGATGACAGAGTGGCTAAATTATCGGAAACGTAAACAATTCCGCCGAAATCGACTGTTTTCACGTGGCTTAGGTATGTAGGAGAATTCAGAATCGAGAACATGTATATGAGAAGCTGAATTTCCGTACCGTTGTCGAGGTTGTCACGCTTAAATGACTTATTTCCCGTTTTATAGTCCACCACCCTTACAAGGAGTGATGTGTCATTGTCCGCAAGGTCTATTCTGTCGGCAATGCCCTCGATTATAATCCGCTCTCCGTCGGTTGAGCGGAATTCTATAGGCTTAATGCCTCCGCGCCCTATTTTCTGCTCGAACAAAACGGGAGTGAAGCCCGATGCCGCAATTTCATTTTCAAGCTTTTCGATGAAAACAAGCACCTGACGCTTGATTCTTGCGAATAAATATTCCGCTCTGCCCTCAGCCTGTCCCATGCTTTGCTTAAGCTTTTCCTTTATGCCGTTTGTGATATTGTCGACAAGCTCCTCGCGTGACACGGCAGGGTGTGAGTCAGAGGAATCCGAATAAATATAAGAGAAATACTTCTGTAAAATAAGGTGGATTATTACGCCGATGTCGGGTATTGTCATCTCTCCCTGAGGCCTCGGCTTAACCTTTATTTCGTATTTGCATGCGTAGCTGAACGGACAGCGTATGTATGTCGAAAGCTTTGTCTGTGAAAGATATAATGTCTCTCCGCTGTGTATGATATTATCAGTGCTGCTTTGTTCGGGTGATTCCCTCTGTATGTGATTTCCGTATCCTTTGTCGAGAAGGTAATCCTCGGCACTTTTTTTGTCGTATACCGAGTATTCCGTGCCGATATCGCGTGAATATGTGAAGTCCGTGTCAAGCATTTCACGTATTTCCGATACGGCAAACGATACATCCTTATTTTCCTCGGACAAAATCAGAACCTTTTCCGATGCGGCTGAAATCGTTCTGTAGAACATGCAGTATTCGCGCGACATAAGTACATCTGATGAGCAATCCATGAGATTTATGCCGTACTGCTCAAGCGCGATACGGTCTCGGTCGCTGAAAAACTGCTTTTCGGAATCGGTCTCGGCGGGAAACTCGCCCTCGTTTGCGCCGAGAATTATAATGTATTTTTTGCCTTCAAGGCGTATGCCCTGTGCACTGCCGATTATTATTTCGTTGCCGCCCGACGGAATGCTTCCCGTATCCATGGATTGAGCTACACGGTTGTAGAGCCCCGCAAAGCGTTTCGCGTCGATTTCGGTTCCGTTTAAAAATTCAACGGCTTTATCGAGAATTTCGCACAGCGTGCGCCATCCCGCGCGGCATTTTACCGCTTCCTCAGCCATATTGTGCTCTGTATATGCGGCGCATATGCGCTCGAGTCCGTCGAATATTCCGTATGCTTCGGCGGCGGATACTATAGCCTTCGCAATGACGGATACGTCGGCTGAGTGTGAGTCATTGTCGAAAATCTCCGCGAAGAGATCAAGAGGCGCTGTCAGCTGTATTCTTGTGTTGTTGATAAGAGCGAGCATTCGCTCTCCGTATTCTGTTATTTCCAGCTTGCATCCGTCGGGATTCATTGACCAGCTCTCGCCTGTATATACATTTCGTCCGTTAAGATTCCATGTGTTTATATAATTTTCAAACAGCTCGGCTGAGTACGGGAACAGCTCGTCAGTCGTTCCGTCTTCACTTTCGGGAGGAGTAAGTGTGATTAAGCCTGTTTTAAGAAGGCTGATTATATCCTGCTTCTGCCATCCCTCAGATACGATTTTCAGCATATAGCCGAAGAACTTTATAACGGGATTCTGTGTTACTCCCGACGATTGTGAGATAAAGCAGTTGAAGCCGTGCTGCCTCAGCTCCGTGTCGATTATGCCCTTGTACGGCTCGATGTCGTGCGCTACTATTCCTATGTCGCTGTAATCACAGCCGCTTTTCAAAAAGCTGTTTACCGCGGCTGAGCATATTCTCGCCTCGTCCGATTTGTCACGGCATCTGATAAGCTCGACGGCTCCGTTTTTCTGTTCAGCCGAAATTTTGTCGTGAGAGCCTGAGAAAATGTTTCTTTCGCAAAAAGCAAGCTCGGGATTGTTTATGTGACGCATATTTGTGTCGAGCGATACTATATCGTACTTTTCGCCTACGGAATCCGCCGTGCGCATGAGCTTTTTAAGCGTTTCGTTTGTCTCGAAAAACTGCGGAGGAATGTCGTTTTTTCCGCGCGCCTCAGTCATGACGGCGGCGGTGAAATTATCCGCGGAGCGCATAATTTCGCGCAGTATTTTTTCCTGACCTGCGGTGAATGACAAAAACGAATCGACAAAAACGCTTTTTCCCTTGAAATACGGATTGGAAGCTATGGAATGCGCAAGCTTGGTTTCCACATCGGCACTGTCTATGTATTCCTCGTGAAGAAGGGAGTTGTACGCGGAATACACAAGCACCGCGTCTGACAGCCTGTCAACAAAGCTGCCGTATTTTCCTGATTTTTCCGAAATCGCGGAATTTTCGGCGGATGCGGCATCGTTTGTCATAAGCTCGAGTGCGGATTCAGCCTCGTCGGGGGATATGCCGTTTCTTTTAAGCTCGTCAATCGCACGGAGAAGTATCGGAATGCTTCTGTCCTCGTGAGATGAAATATTGTTGTATACACGCAGGCTTTTCCACACGGAGAGCATAGCCTTCCACATTATGAGAATACGTGAGCCTTTGTCAATAATGCTGTCCGCAAGACCTCCGCACTCACGAAAGACAGAACGCGCGAGATTCGTGAAATTAGTTACCTCAAGATGAAGATTGGAGGACGGTGGAAGCAGAAAAGCGAATTTGCGTTCCCAAACCACGGTTTCCTGCTCCGGGACTATAACGACGCAGTCGTTAACGACCACATCGTTGACGATAACATCGTTAACGCTTACATCGTTGACGATTACATCGTCATTGCTCCCTTTCAGAAGAGAGCAGACCTCGCGTGTTATCATATCGCTTTTACCGCTGCCGCTTCTGCCTGTAATGAATTTTATCATCGTTCAACCTCGATTTAGAAAACCGTGCGTCATGCACCGAAAGAACGGTAACAAGCGCACGGTTTAGATGCATAATATTGTTTTTACGGGTTATTCGTCTATTTCCGCGATAATAATTTTTCCGTAGTCTGAGGAATCCTGCCATGTGTCATACGGTGACACAAACGTGCTGCCGACAGACATCGCAATGTGTGCGCCGACCTCACCTGTGAATCCGGTCTGACCCGTTGTGCCTATCTTGTCTCCGCGCGCAACAATGTCGCCTACGGATACGTCTATTGAGCCGAGATTGTAGTACCATGTTTTAAGTCCGTAGCCGTGCTCTATTACGACCATGTTGCCGGCGTAGAGACAGTCGGAGGATGCGTATACTACCTCGCCCGCATTGGCTGCCACAACGTCAAGTCCGGCCTCCGCTCTGTAATCGACACCGTTGTTGCGGTATGCCGCGGTAGAGCTGCCGTTCAGTGTAATCTGGCGTCCGAAGCCGCGCAGGAGAGTATAGTCACCTGATATTCCCTCAAGGAAGTAGCCGTCGAAATATCTTGTCGACGAACCCGATGCGGTCAGCTTTTCCACAACATTCGAGAATGCCGTGAGATTAGCCTCTGTGCGGTATGTGTCTATGATTGTATCGGAGAGCTGGTAGTTCGAGGTTTTATCTCCGCTGTTTTCTATCGTAATGTTTGTTTCCTGAGTCGTTCCGCCGTATACGAAGGTGATTGTGTATACGCCTGTCGGTATATCGAGGGAAATCGGAAGCAGAGCGACTGCGGTGCTTTCGTCAACCTTGTAGAATACGGGTGTTATGTCGCCGCCCATTGTGGATGAATACTTGATGTTTTCGGGCTTTGTTACATTCAGCGCGGTTATAGCGGTGAATTTTCCCGCTTCAACCGTTGATACACCGAGATAGAATTCCGCGGGAGCGGTAACGAGTGCCGTGAATTTGTAGTCAAGCTCTCCGCAGAAGCTTCTTGACGGGTCCTCATACCATTTAGCCAGAACATCGACATTGATATGACCTGTGTCCGTTGTCGAAAATACGGATATATCGGCAAGAGAGCCGTCAAACAGGGAATTTCCCTCATCGTCCGTAATTTTAACGGAGCAGAAGTCGGGTGTTAAGTCGAATGTAAGATCGATACCGCCCTCAAGCTCGTATGATTCGACATGATCGAATACAAGGGAGGATGTATCGGCATCGACAAACGAGCCTGTATAGTTCTTGTACTGCCATATCGCGCTGTCGGGCTGAATATCGTATGAATGCGAGAGTGTAAGCGTAGGCATTGCCGCCTCGCCGTAGAGACTCTCCGCGTATTCGCTCGTTATAAAGGTTTCCGCATCCGCCTCGGCGATTTTGTATGTAGCTCCGTCGGATGTGCGCAGGTAGCATGTCGTCGGATCGGTTGTAAAGTAATATTCGTAGGTTTCTGTCTTTACTCCCGTGGAGACGGACACCTTAAAGAATTGCTCGCCCATGAGAGAATCGGGAAGCGCCACAATCGACTGGGCGTTTTTTTCGGCGCCGAGGAAGTATTTTATAAGCTGGTCGGCAGTGTCGCCGTCCGCTTCCTTTGTGTAGGAAAAGTTTTTGCCGTTTATATCATCAATCGAGATTGAAACCGCGTTGCTTTCGTCTATCGGAGCGTTTTGTGTCGTGTTGTAGCTAACGTAAGCTACAACCGACGGGATCAGACAAGCCACAAGAAGAAGGCAAAGCACAATTTTATTTTTCACGCTGAATCCCTTTCTGAATTATACAATTAGTCTATTTTATACTATTATACTATAGGTGCTGTGAAAAATCAAGAAGAGCACAGTAAAATGACAAAAAAAGAAGCCCGAAGGCTTCTTTTATTTTATAAACTCAGTTATTATTCTTCAAAACCTTTTCCGCGCAGGCAAGCTTAATGCATGAACATAGAATTTCAATAGCCTGACTAAGCTCTTCCGGTTCGGGATACGAAGGCGCGATTCTGAGGTTTGAGTCATACGGGTCACGGCCGTAGGGGTATGTTGAGCCCGCGGTTGTGAGCGTAACGCCGACCGAGCGCGCTATTTGATATACGCGTCTCGCGCATCCTTCGGTTACATACAGACTGATAAAATATCCTCCGCGCGGCTTTGTCCAGTGAGCTATACCGAGTCCGCCGAGCTGTTCCTCAAATGTGTTTTCGACAAGCTCGAACTTCGGACGGAGAATAGATGCGTGCAGTCTCATGTGCGCTCTGATGCCTTCGGCGTTCTTAAAGAACTTGACGTGTCTCATCTGGTTGATTTTATCATAACCGATTGTCTGTGTTGCGATAATCGGACGAATCTGTTCGAGGTTTTTGTCGGATGCCGCCATAATCGCAAGGCCCGATCCGGGGAATGTGATTTTAGATGTTGACGCGAAATAGAATATATTGTCCTCGGTACCGTATTCCTTTGCGAGATCGAAAATATTCGCAATCGGCACGGTTTCATCGTACAGCTCATGTACGGCATACGCGTTGTCCCAGAATATACGGAAGTCGGGAGCGGCGGGCTTCATCATTGCGATTTGCTCTACTACCTCATCGGAGTACGTGATTCCCTCGGGATTCGAGAATTTCGGTACGCACCACATGCCCTTGACGGAAGGATCGGAGCATGCTATGTTGTATACCTCATCCATATCGGGACCGTCGGAGTTTAATCTGACAGGTACCATTTCTATTCCCATCTCACGGCAGATTGTGAAATGGCGGTCGTATCCGGGAGAGGGACAGATAAACTTGATTCTTCCCTGACGGCACCAAGGCTCATGTCCGCCGGCAACACCGAAAAGCATTGCGCGTACTATTGTGTCGTACATTACGTTGAGCGAGGAGTTGCCGAGTACGAGAATGTTTTTCGCGGGAATTCCGAGAAGATCGCTGAACAGCTGCTTTGTCTCCGGAAGGCCGTCGAGAATACCGTAATTGCGGCAGTCGAGTCCGCTTGCGCTGAAGCAGTCACCGCGGTTGCTTATAATATTAAGCATACCCGACGACAAATCAAGCTGTGCCTGATTCGGTTTTCCTCTGGTAAGGTCGAGTGTAAGATTCATGTCAGACCAGCGGTCAAGCTTTTTCTGTTCTTCGGAAATAATCTGACGCAGTTCTTCCGTGCTCATTTCGGAGAAGGTTTTCTTTTCAGCCGATTGCATAATATGTAATCCCCCTGCAGCGATTAGATAATGATGTAAAATGAATTTAAGAGACTTTATTTATTCATTTGAAAGTGCCGTAAACAAGGAAAAACAGTGAAACATGAAATATTTTGAAGTTTCACTTGCAAATCCTGCTCTTATTATATTCTATTATGACTTAAAATACAAGGGGTAAAAGCAAAATTTCAAAATATTTATCAGTTTATTCTTATATTTATCCGAAAAATATTATATAATTGTGCAAATATAAAATCAGTCGAGGCTGCATTATGGCACAGAGAGATACAAATCCGTATAAATATTCCGATACGAATAAAAGATATATGACATATGACTGGTATCTCAAGCAGAGATACGGCGGAAAGACGGCGAAGGTCTCTCTCGATATAGGCGCAACCTGCCCGAACCTTGACGGAACGCGCGGTCACGGCGGATGCATATACTGCCTGAACGGAAGCTCATCCGCCGTAGGGGAAGATATCCGAGAGCAATATATGCGTGGGTGCGAGGTAATGACACGCAAATGGAAGCCGATAGGCTTTATCCCGTATCTGCAGTCGAACACAAACACTTACGGCGACATAAACAAACTCCGTGAGATTTACAAAACCGCCGCACAGCTTCCGGGAGCGCTTATGCTTGACATAGCGACACGCGCGGACTGCCTCGGAGAGGATGTCATTGAGCTGCTGCGCGGAACGGCTGAGGAAATTCCGCTGACCGTGGAATTGGGCCTGCAGACATCTAACGACCAAACCGCGGAGAAAATAAACCGCTGTCATACATTCGCGGAGTTTGTCGAGGGATACAATAGGCTCATTAAGCTGAGGGATGAGGTAAACGCCCGCTATCCGTGTGAGAGCTTTATAAACAAAAGATTTACCGTAGCGGTACATCTTATAAACGGACTTCCCGGAGAGGGATACACGGATATGATGAAAAGCGCCGCCGATACTGCCGGACTTCACCCCGACATTGTGAAGCTGCATCTTCTTCATGTGCTGAAGGGGACTGTCATGGAGAAAATGTACCTTGACGGGACATATACGCCCATGACACGTGACGATTACGTAAGGACGGTGTGCGACCAGCTTGAAATTCTGCCCGAGGATACCGTAATCGGCAGAGTAACGGGTGACGGCATGGCGGACGCGCTTCTCGCACCCATGTGGAGCAGGCGGAAAACCGAGGTCGTAAACGAAATAGACAAGGAGCTGTACCGAAGAAACAGCTTTCAGGGAATCAAGACAAAACTGATTTGAATTCGATTTATTCGGATTATCCTTGTTTAACGCAAATAAAAACGGCATTCGATGTACTGACAATCGAATGCCGTTTGGCTGTTTATATTACTTTTTCTTTGCAGCGAGGTGGGTAAGAAGACCTGTCATGAATACGAGAAATACGGCTGAAATTAAAATCTCGGTGTACGATGGGATATATACGAGCTGTGACATGGCATAATACTTCCTTTCTCATAACGTCATATATATTTTAGCACCGAATTCATATTTTGTCAACAGTTAACGTCTGAAATATTAACAAAATAAGCGATACTTTTTAACCACGATTTTATGTACTATGTTTACATACCGAAAACAAAATAAAACCGAGGATTCATATTGATTCCTCGGTTTTGTTTGTATGGCTTATTCTTCTCTCATGGCGATATCTTCCTCAACCGCCTCGTAGAGCTCATCGTAATGCTGTGTTACTTTGTTTTCAATGCTCTTCCAGTAAGACGCTACATCGGTTGTGCCCTGTACCATCATGTTGCAAGGTGTCCATGTGCAGCCGTTCCAGTGGTCGAATATATAACCGAAGTCGTATACCACGCTGTCGAAAATGATGTCCATCATTTCAACGGTATCCGCGTCACGCGCAAGCTTTGTGCCGAGTGTTACATCGTAATATGCGGGAATAACATCCTTATAGGTTTCCGCAGCCAAAGCCTCGATGACGATACCTGTGCGTTCGAGATTGTCCGCTGTCTTCGGGATGCAGAGCATACCGTTGTATGCGTCAACATGTGTGTGGTAGCCGTCCTGGTTTTCGTCCCACATAGGATAAGGAATAACGCCGATGTTGATTTCGGAATCGCGGAATGCAACAAGATCGCCGACAGTCAGGCAGAATATCATAACACGGCCTTCCTTAAATCCGCCCGCACCTATATCCCACTGGTTGTTATAATCGGTAAACAGTGTGCGGTTGTCGTTATACACAAGGTCATACAGTGATTCGATGAAGGAAACCATCGTATCGTTGTAGGTGTTCGGTACGGGCTTGCCGTCCTC
>CAZWLL010000048.1:0-15502 GCA_964634795.1 uncultured Ruminococcus sp.
AAGATATTTATAATCACCATCAGATGTTGAAGTTGTATGCAAGAGAAAAAACATCTTTTGATTTTATGAAAGAACTATATTATAATGTTAAGCTCATACCCGACATGGTTTTGTTTTTAAATAAATCGCAAAAACAAAAAAATAGAGTAGGTTGTTTGCTTTGTTTGCGTAATGATTGTGAAAGAACACGTACAGATGAGCAAGAGAGACAGATTTTAACATCGGCTCGTAGATTATTTAATGAAAATGTAAAGTATACAGATATGTGCTTGAATCATGGTGTATCACCGGAAAATCGCAAATATGCCGTGGAAGAAAAATTTGATGAGTTTAAAGGAGCCCAACTTGTTATAACAGACAGACTTCACGGAATGATATTTTCAGCTGTTACGGGAACTCCTTGCATTGTAATCGAAAGTAAAAGCCCGAAAATACGTGGATGTTATGAATGGGTTAAAAACTTAGACTATATTTGTTTTGCGGACAATGTTGAGCAAATAGAGTCCTTATATAAAGTTATGCCAAAAAACGGAAACCAATATGATAATTCCGAATTACTTTCATATAGGGACATTTTAAAGAAAGATATACTACTTGGAGTAGATGAGGGGTAGATATATGCCAACAATTTCAGTAATAGTTCCCGTCTACAAAGTCGAGCAATACCTGCATCAATGCATAGACAGCATTCTCGCGCAAACCTTTACGGATTTCGAACTGATTCTTATTGATGACGGTTCTCCCGATAACTGCGGCGCAATCTGTGACGAGTACGCAAAACAAGACGCACGTATAACAGTAATTCATCAGGAAAACGGCGGATTATCCGCTGCGAGAAATGCCGGCATTGATATAGCGAAAGGTGAATATCTAACTTTTATAGACAGCGATGACTTGATTAAGGATATTTATCTTGAAAAACTGTTGTTGTCACTTACTGATAATGATACCGATATATCAATCTGCGGCATGCTATCGTTTGATGATGGTACGGAACCACAAGAAACAGATGAACAAATAACAGACTACCCAATTATAATGAACGGGCGTGATGCATGTTTAAGTGTCTACCAAATGGATGGTAAAGTACCCATTATGGCATGTGGGAAACTTTATAAAACAAATCTGTTTAATACTATACGTTATCCTCTGGGAATGATCCATGAGGATGACGCAACAACGCCGAAATTATTTTACCGTTCACCACGAATTAATATTATTTCAGACAAACTTTACTTTTACAGGTCTCGGACTGATAGTATTACAAGCAAGCCTTTTTCGGCTAAAAGGTTTGACGGAGTTAGAGCAGTACAATTGTGTATAGATTATTTCATCGAAGCAGGAGATTCACAAATTGTAATGCTGGCACGCACAGCGAAAAAAGTTATGCAAGCTAAAACTGTTATTCGTGCTTATGAAAATAATAACGCTGAACAAATACCGAGTAACTATTTTATGTCTAAGTTTCAAGCGTTAAGATATATACGTAAATTTTGTATTTATGATACTTTTTGTTGGTATCTGTCGTTAGTTTATCCCAAATTAGTAAAACCCTACTCATACCTGCATAAAGTAAAAAAAGTCTTTGGCGCAAAGGAGAAATAGACCATGACTCACGGTTTTATTACTATTGCCACAGGTAATGTACAGTATTATAAAATGGCGGCGAATCTCCTGCATTCGTACCGATATTTTTCGGAAAAGCCGCTTCCGTTCGCGATTTTTTCGGATGCAAAAAACGAATACACAGACGAGTTTGACGAGGTTCGGCTGTTTTCTCACGCTAAGCGCAACTATCTCGACAAGCTGGAGCTGTTCGAACTTTTACCGTATGACATAAATATTTTTATTGATGCCGACTGCCTTGCGTACGGTGATTTAAACTGCCTGTTTGACGTGTTTGAAAAAGCCGATGACTTTTCTTGCTTCGGTCGTGTACTGCCGCTTGATGACAAAACAGGCTGGTTCGAATATGAAAACCTGAATGACAGCCTGAAAAGAGAAATCAGCTATGTGGTAGGCTTGCACGGCGGAATATATTATATAAGAAAAACAGAGAAAGCGAAAGCCGTACTCGAATGCGCACGCGAATTTACCGTTGATTACTCCTCCTACGGCTTTAAAGGTAAATTCTCAACCCCCGGAGACGAGCCTGTTGTCGCTCTCTCCATGGCGAAAAACAACTGTAAACCGATACCTCACGACTTAAAGCGAATATTATGCTATTGGGAGCATGTCGGTCAAATGAAGCTGAGCGTACCGCAAGGAATCGCTCTCGCAAAAGACATAAACCTGCAAACGGATTTACTTCACTGGGGTACAAGGTATACAAAAACGCCTCTCTACCGCAAACAAATAGCGGATTTAAAAACCGTAATGAACGGCGGTTCGAACTTTTCACTATACCGCAATGCGATAAAATACGGTATTATAAACGCATGGGAACATACGATACATTTTACTAAACGCTGCTTTAATAAGCTCAAGCGTATCATGCATTTGAAATGACAAAACGAATTATATTACGCACTCTCGCCGTACTGGTCATCACCGCCGTTGTATTGACGGCTCTGTCGGTATTTGTATGTGCCGTGTACGTAAAAACCACGTACTACAGCGTAACATTGGATGGAATCAGCGCACCCGTCCGCGCGGTACTGCTAACCGATCTGCACGATAAGTCCTACGGTGAAAATAACTCCCGCCTTATATCGAAAATACGGTCGCAGTCACCGGACGTGATTTTTATGGCAGGCGACATGATTGACAGTGAGGCAGATGAAACTGATACTGAGAACCTTCTGCGGCTTATAGAAACGCTGTGCGGTATCGCGCCCGTGTATTTTTCCCTCGGAAATCATGAGCAGTCGTACATAAAAACAGACGACACATTCCTAGAAAAAGTAGAGAATGCCGGTGCGGCAGTAGTAAACGACAGCTATGTTGACGTCACGATATCGGGACAGCCGCTGCGAATAGGCGGCACCATGGGCCACGGCTTCTATTTCGGCAGAACAGAGGAGGAGTTTACCTCGTCCGATGAATATGTATTTCTTAAGGAGTTTGAAAATACCGACACACCCACAATATGCCTCGCCCATATGCCCGACACTTTTATTTTCAACGGCGCATACAACCTGTGGGATGTCGACCTTGTATTAAGCGGTCACACTCACGGCGGACTCGTTCGACTTCCGTTTGTCGGCGGACTGTACGCGCCCATGCAAGGTTGGTTTCCGGAATACGACCGCGGATATTTCCGCCTCGGCGAGCATATGCAAATGATTATTTCCGCAGGCTTGTCAGGCCACGGCATACTTCCGAGAATAAACAACTTGCCGGAAATCGTAGTGATAGACCTTGTGGGGGAGTAAAAAGTGAATGTAGAACAGGAGAATAGAATAATGAGAGTTCTGATGGTATGTGATTACAGAAGCCCAAATCCCGGAAATTTTATTCCGTCAATACGCTGCCTTGATGAATATATACACAATGCGGGGGGGGACAACAGTGTCGTATATGCTTTTTGCACAATATGCTCGTCCTTTGAATGGTGCAAGCAAATGATAGCTGACGGGGCGAAGGTTTATTTTTATGAGAATAAAGCATTTGTGTATGGTGTTCGCTTTCTGAATAATATAATAAAGCGCGAAAAAATAACAATTATACATACACATTTCGAGCCTTTTGATAAGTCTACGCTCTTTGTCAAGCTTATACATCCGCATATAAAAGTAATTTGGCATTTGCATGATGATTTTACACTTGGAGAAAATATAAAGCCGACAGTGATGCAACGGTTGAAAATGTTTATTAGGGATAACCTTGTTACTACAATTGCGGTTTCTCCGCATATTAAAACAAAATATGGATATGTACTGATAAATCACCTTGCTCCTACATATCTGCCGAAGTGTACTAAATTCGATGCACCACGAGATGCTTTTAGAGAAAAGATAGGTATAAAGCATGATGAAATCGCAATTGTTTTTTTCGGATGGGATATGAAACGGAAAGGGTTAGATATAGCTTGTAAGATGTTATCATATTTACCTGAAAGCTTACGTAGTCGCTGTAAGTTGTGTATTCAAGTACCTAAAACAGAGAAGAGCGAACATTTTGTTAATGAGTACTGCTCTTATCCGGAATTGATTTACTGGCTCGAAAGCACTCCTGCTGTGTATGAATATCATATGGCAGCTGACATTATGTTGTCGGCTTCACGTTCGGAAACTTTTGCATATACAATAATGGAAGCTCTTGCAGTTGGAACATCAGTGGTATCAAGCGATATCCCCGGTGTAATGTGGAGCAAAGAATATCAAAATATATGGTATTTTGAAAGCGGTAATGAAAAAGCTTGTGCGGAAGCTGTTGAAAAATGTTTGAGAGAGAAGAACAATAAAACTGCTGTAGAAGCTTCGCAAAACATACGTGAAAATTTGCCAATTGAAAATTGGTGTAAGGCTATATATAATATTTATCTAAGTTCATCTAATTAAACAACAGCTTATTCACCACAGAAAGGCAACATCTATGTCAGATTCACAATTCACAGCACTGCTTGGCAGTTTTGTAAATGATACATCACCTTCGGATGAGATAACATGGGACATACCTCAATTACTGCGAACCGCAGAAGAGCAGATTCTTCTGCCTGTTTTGGCATATGAGAATAAATGCCGCCCGCTTTTTGATAATCGGGATGTATGCAATCGACTCGATAAAATCCTTTACAACGCCGTTGTGACAAATTTGAATCGTTTTGCTGCTTTTGATGAATTGTCGGAAAAACTCACTGAGCATGGTATTGCCCATATGCCCGTGAAAGGTTATTATTTGCGCAAGCTGTATCCTGTACAGGAGCTGCGCACTTTCCGCGATATCGATTTGCTGATACATCATGAGGACAGGCAAAAGGTACACAAACTGATGCTCTCACTCGGATATACGGTAAAGGAGAACTGGGAGCCGACTTATACTTATGTTAACGACGTAGAATGCTATGAAATCCATACAAACCTCATGGACGGAAACCTTGACGGCAGAGCAAATCTGCAGGCTTACTTTGATACCGCATGGGAGCATGCGGTCATAGATGACGGCCTTCGATATTGCCCTGATGATGATTTTCATTTTATCTATACAGTTTGTCACTTGGCAAAACACTTGTACGGCGGCGGTGCCGGAATGAGAATGTACCTTGATACCGCACTGTTTATAAAAAATAAAGACGACAGTCTTAATTGGCAGAATATATCGAATGAATTTGAAGCCTTGGGATTGTCTGACTTTTTCCATACGGTTATGAATGCCTGCCGTGTATGGTTCGGGATAGAAACCGCATGCGTTTTGCCGGAGCCGGATAAGGAAGCACTGGATAAGCTGCTTTCATACACGCTGGATTCAGATTTATTCGGGCATTCGCGCAATCATGCCGTAATAGAACTGCGCAACGGAAAAGATGAGACAATGTCAAGGAGTCAAGTCCTTTTGAAAATGTTATTTCCGTCGGCGGCTGATATTGAGTCGCGCTACACTTTTCTGAAGAACCGTCATTACCTTTTACCGATTGCTTGGATTGTACGGCTGTTTGTCAATTTGCAGCTGATACCGAACAGACTAGGAAAGATGAAACAGGTCGCGAAAGCAGATAAGAACGATGTAGAGACATATGACGGATTCATGAACCGTATCGGACTGTAGGCTTAACACTTAAAATTCCGGGAATAAGGTAAATAAATCGCTCATTTATATTGACAACTTTGCATTTGTGTGCTATACTTAATGTAACATCAGGTTTACAAAAACTATGACGAAGACAAACAGGTTATTTTATCCTTCTCAGAGAATCCGTGACGGTGAAATACGGATAAGGACTATAGCTTGTCATCACTTCCGAGTTGGGAAAGGAAAGGCTTATGCCGAGTAATGATTCCCCGTGTGTAACGCGTTAGTATACGAGGCTTGTTTGAGCTTTAAGAGTGGCATAGCAATATGCAATTTGAGTGGTACCGCGAATTATTCATTCGTCTCAAAGTTTGAGGCGAATTTTTTATTTTGCGGTTAAAAATTAAAAAAGGGGAATGCTTATGGAAAAAATTATCAAAGAAATCGCCAAACGTATACATGAAACACGTCTTGTGTGTGAAATTTCCGAAGAGGAAATGGCATCATGTACAGGTGTAAGTCTTGAAAATTATCGAGAGCTTGAAGCAGGAGAGAGTGACTTCACTTTTACCTTTATATATAAATGCGCGGCGAGATTCGGCGTTGACACTACTGATTTGCTGAACGGACAAAGCCCTACGCTTAATGAGTATAATGTTACAAGAAAAGGCGGAGGACTTCCGATAGTAAGAAGACACGGCTTTAAGTATAATAATTTAGCACCTCTTTTTAAAAATAAGATAGCCGAACCTTTTATGGTTAAAGCTAAATTTTCACAAAATGAGGTTGACGCACCGATAAAATTAAGCAGGCATGAAGGTCAGGAATACGACTATGTTCTCTCTGGAAGTCTGAAAGTCGAAATCGACGGACATACTGAAATTCTCGAGGAAGGCGATTCTATATACTACGATTCATCCAAGCCTCACGGAATGGTTGCATATAATTGTGATTGTGAATTTTTGGCGATTGTTATATCCTCCGGCGGTAAAGCTTATGATTATCCCGAACAGGCGGAAACTGTTGCCGAAAAGGTTAAGGATGAAAACAAACTTTGTCCTCTTCCCGAAAATCCTGTTGCCGCGAAGTTTATCGAATGCATTGAAGATAACGGTAAGCTGAAAAAGATTATATTCCATAATGAAGAGGAATATAACTTCGCGTTTGATACCGTAGACGCAATAGCCGAGAAAACACCCGATAAAATCGCATTATTACATCTCGACAGAAACAAAAACGAGAGAAGATTTACATATAAAGAAATTTCCTTGCTTTCAAATAAAGCGGCAAATTACTTTGTTTCACTCGGAATTAAACAGGGACAAACTGTTATGCTTGTCCTGAAGAGACACTGGCAGTTCTGGATTGCGTCACTTGCTTTGCATAAAATGGGTGCTGTTGCGATTCCCGCCACACATATGTTGGTAGAGCATGACTTTGAGTACAGATATAAAGCCGCCCAGGTTGCGGCTATAATCTGCACAGCTGACGGTGACACCGCTATGCATGCGGAGAATGCCGCAAAGAGCGTTGAGCAAGACATAATAAAAGTAATAGTGAACGGTGAACGTGAAGGATGGCATTCATTCAACGATGAATTCGAAAAATATCCCGATACATTCGAACGTCCCGAAGGTGCGTGCGGCAGTGCTACTATGTATATGCTTTTCACAAGCGGAACTACCGGTTACCCTAAGATTGCCGCTCACAGCTATAAGTATGCGCTCGGCCATTATATTACCGCAAGATACTGGCATAATGTCGATCCGAACGGCATTCATTTTACTATTTCCGATACGGGATGGGGCAAAGCATTATGGGGTAAGTTATACGGCCAGTGGCTGTGCGAGAGCTGTGTATTTGCGTATGACTTTGATAAATTCGATGCGGCTGATATTTTACCGCTGTTTAAAAAATATAACATAACAACATTCTGTGCACCGCCTACAATGTTCAGATTCTTTATTAAAGCAGGCATAGAAAACTATGACTTATCATCATTAAAGCATACCACAATAGCCGGAGAAGCGCTTAACCCCGAGGTATTCTATAAATTCAAAGAATACACGGGACTATCACTTATGGAAGGCTTCGGACAGACTGAAACTACACTCGCAATCGCTAATTTCGTAGGCGACACTCCCAAACCCGGTTCAATGGGACATCCGTCACCGATGTATGACATTGATATAATGACTCCCGACGGAAAATCGTGCGAAGTCGGTGAAACAGGCGAAATAGTAATTAAAACAGGTGATAAAGCTCCATGCGGCTTATTCAAAGGATATTACAATAATGAAGAAGCTACACGTGAAGCATGGCATGACGGATATTATCATACAGGTGATACCGCATGGCGTGACGAGGACGGATATTTCTGGTATGTCGGCAGAATCGATGATGTAATTAAATCGTCAGGCTACCGCATCGGTCCTTTTGAAGTGGAATCTGTAATTATGGAGCTTCCGTATGTGCTTGAATGTGCTGTTACTGCTGTTCCCGATGAGATAAGAGGACAAGTTGTCAAAGCATCGATTGTTTTGGTTAACGGTGTTCAGGGTACTCCCGAAATGATTAAAGAAATACAGAATTATGTAAAGAAGCACACCGCACCGTATAAGTATCCCAGAATAGTGGAATTCCTTCCCGAACTGCCTAAAACCATCAGCGGAAAAATCCGCCGTGTTGAGCTGAGAAAAAACAAATAACTGAATTCAAATAATTTCGTATTAACGTTGAATTACAGACTGAAATTTAGTATAATTAAAGTGTGATGATTTATAAACGATTTTTACGAAAGGAAGAGAATTTATGAGAATTATTTTCTTGGATCTCGACACTTTAAGACCGGATCATCTGGGGTGTTACGGTTACTTTCGAAATACGTCACCGAATATAGACTCTATCGCACGTGAGGGAGTTGTATTCAACAGGTACTATTGCTCCGATGCTCCGTGTTTGCCGTCAAGAAGTGCACTGGCAAGTGGTATGTTCGGAATACACAACGGAGCAGTCGGCCACGGCGGTACCGCAGCAGACCAATTCATTGAAGGAGAAAAGAGAGACTTCCGTTCATCGTTCGCGCGGACTAATCTTTTCCAAATTTTCAGACGCGCAGGAATGTACACGGCAAGCATATCTACCTTTGCAGAGAGACATACCTCTTATTGGTATTACGGAGGATTTAATGAAATCCACAACATCGGTAAGGGAGGCGGCGAAAGAGCCGACATGGTGTCTCCCGTAGCCATTGAATGGATAAAGAAAAACGGTAAAAAAGATAACTGGTTTCTCCATATTAATATGTGGGATGCGCATACAACATACAGAACTCCGGCAGAATTCGGAAATCCGTTTGAAAATGACGACTTTTTCGAGCATACTTGGATGAGCCAAGAAATAATAAACCGTCAAAGAACGGAAGCCTCCCCGCATGGTGTCAGAGAAATAGGTATGTATAACAATACACCCCTGCCGGATTATCCGCGTCAGCCGATGGAAGTAAAAAATATGGATGATTACAGAAAATTGGTTGACGGATATGACTGCGGTGTTGCGTATATGGATATGCATATCGGACTTATTATAGATGAGCTTCGTCGAGAGGGAATATATGATGATGTTTCGTTTATAATAAGTGCAGACCACGGCGAGAACATAGGTGAGCTGAACAGCTATTCGGAGCATTCCACCGCAGATGACATAACATGCCATATTCCTATGATAATCAAGTGGAAAGGCGGCATGAACGGAATTACGGATAATACACTCAGATACAATATCGATTTATGCCCGACTATGGCGGAATTATTGAATGTTCCGAAAGCTGATAACTGGGACGGAGAGAGCTACGCGCCTACAATAACGGACGGAATTTCCTGTCCGAGAGAGTATCTTGTTTTGTCACAAATGGCTCATGTTTGTCAGCGGAGTGTCAGATACGGCGATTGGCTTTATATGAGAACATATCATGACGGTTATCATAACTTCCCGCGTGAAATGCTCTTTAACATAAAAGATGACCCACATGAAGAGCATAATATTGCGGATGAACATCCTGATGTATGTGACAGTGCGGCACATAAGCTGCTCAACTGGTTTGACGAATGCATGATGAATTCCCCGCAAAGTGTGGATCCCATGCAAACCGTACTCAGAGAAGGCGGACCGTATCATACACGCGGATATCTCGGAATCTATTGTGATTTTCTGAGGGAAACAGAACGAGCTGATGAAGCCGAAAGACTGATGGAAAGACATCCGAATGAAAAATAAAAGATTAATTTAAGGAGATTGTTATGACAGATTGGCTTACTAATTTTGTAAATAACTACCTTACCGATTTTGTTGTACGGCTGTTATTTGCGGCATTAATCATTGTGGTAGGTTTTTCGCTTGTCAGTTTTGTTGACAAAAAAATAGGCAAAAACGAAAAACTGAAGAAGAGAGATGAAAACGCATCGTCATTCCTTGTAAACTTCTGCGGCGGTGCATTGAGATTCCTTGTTATTATTACTGCCATTGTAGTACTCGGTGTACCTCAGGCAACTGTTGTAGCCGTAATAGGTTCATGCGGCGTTACAATTGGTCTCGGACTGCAGGGCGGACTGTCCAACATCGCAGGAGGACTGGTTATAATGCTTTCACGTCCGTTTAAGGTCGGCGATTATATTTCCGGCGGCGGAGTTGAGGGTGTTGTCAGTGATATAGGAATTTATTATACAAAAATTATCACTCCGGATAACCATGATATATCCGTACCGAACTCCACACTTTCAAACAGTACAATTAATAATCTTTCGACGGAAAAAACAAGAAGAATTGACTTCGACTTCAATGTTGCTTATAAAACAGATATAGATCTTGCCAGAAAAGTACTTTTGGCTACAGCGGCAATGAATGATATGATTTCCAAAGATATCGCACCCGAGGTATTTGTAAGCGGTCATGGCGACAGTGCGGTTGTGCTGAAGCTCAGAGTATGGTGTGATGCTGAAAATTACTGGACTGTATACTTTGATATGTGGGAAGACGTTAAAAAAGCGTTTGATAAATTCGAAATAGAAATTCCGTATAATCACTTAGACGTAACTGTAAAGAACTGAATTAAGGCGGTTTGGCAAATTTCCGATAAGGAAAGAGCGTCAAACCGCTTTTTATGCACTAAACTTGCAGTCATAATGCCTTAAAAAATATCCAACATAAAATTGTGTTTTTAAGCAACTAATCTTTATACAATGTTAACAAACGGGCCGATCAAATCTGATATAATATTGTCAGAGAGAAGCGGTGAATTTATTTGTATTGACTAAAAAAGAAAGGAGTACAAGATGAACGTACTTATGTTGCTTAAACCGAAAAGCGAAGTTGAATATCTGATTGATACTTACACAGTCAGACAAGGTTTGGAAAAGATGAGAGTCCATGGATACACTGCGATTCCGGTAATATCCAAAACCGGAGAATATTTGGGCAGTGTAAGTGAGGGTGATTTTTTACGTTTTATTGTGAACAATTACGATAAATTAGATGGGATAAAAAAGTGCGAAAATTACAGTGTACGTGAAATAATCAATGAAGAGCTTAACCCTGCAGTAAATATTGATGTGTCTATGGAAACTTTAGTTGAGCGTGCGGAAAATCAAAATTATATTCCGGTAGTAGATGACAGAGGGTACTTTATCGGAATAGTAACAAGAAAAACAATAATCAATACATTTTGTGATTACGAAAGCGTCAACTATTTACAGCATGCCTCGGTCAACAACAATTTGATTTGAGTTCAAAAAAGTAAATTGTTTTGCCTTAACAAAGAATCGAAAATGTGGTATAATTGCATCGGTAAAGAAATTTAAAAGGATTAAGAGGAATGAAAAACATTAAACTCGGTATTATAGGAACAAACTTTGTGTCGGATTGGCTTTGCGATGCCGTAGATAACACGGATGGAATAGGAAACGAGGCTGTTTACTCACGAACGGTTGAAAAGGGAAGCGAATTCGCTGATAAGCATAATATTAAAAGAGTTTTCACAAACATAGACGAATTTTTTGATTCTGATATAGATGCCGTTTATATCGCATCTCCGAATAAATATCACTATGATTATGCTGCTCGTGCTATTGAAGCGGGAAAGCATGTACTTCTCGAGAAACCTGCCGCTTTAACCAATGACGATTTTACAGCATTGCTTACAAAAGCAGAAGAAAAGAATGTTGTTATTCTCGAGGCAATGAGACCTGTACATGATCCGTCTTTAAATATCATAAGAGATAATCTTCCGAAGCTCGGTGCACTGCGTTTTGCGCATTTTGATTTCTGTCAATACTCGTCACGCTATGACAAATTCAAGAACGGTGAGATACTGAATGCATTTAACCCCTTGCTTGGAAATGCCGCTGTAATGGATATAGGCGTATATGCGATAGAGGTATGTACCGCACTTTTCGGTGAGCCGAAGAATGTTTTGTCACATTCGATAAAGCTTCACAACGGATTCGAAGGCTTGGGATGCGCTATTTTCGATTATGGTGATTTTCAAGCGGAAGTTGTTTATTCTAAAATAACAGATTCATTTACACCGTCTGTTATATCAGGTGAAAACGGCAGTATTTCTATAGGAAAGATATCGGTTATGGAAAACGGAAAGCTGAAAAAACGCGGCGGAGAAGAAACAGAACTGTTTTCCGGAAGTTTACCCGGAAACCTGACAAATATGATATATGAAGTCAAAGATTTTGTCGATGCGGTAAACGGTAACCTTAATGTAGATGTTTATCACACATATACCTCTCAAAGTTTAAAAATAATAGATGAGATAAGAAAGCAAAACAAGATCAATTTCGACGGTGATGTTAATGAATGACCGAATCAAAAGAACTATATCGGCTATACTTGCGCTGCTTATTTTAAGCGGTTGTACAAACAATACATCTGATGTACATGATAATAATGAAACCGGTACAGAACTCGATACCAAAGCAATTGTTGAATCGGAAAACGATATAACTGAAACTGCCGATACCACAGAAACTTCTGGGGAGGAAGACGCTGATATTTCTGTTGCCGAGGTAAGGGTAAATACTTTGTCGAAGGATGATTATCAGACTGACCTGCAGGAATACGCGGAAAAATTACTGGAAAAAATACGTGCTGAGCTTACAAATGAACGAGTGGGCATAGCATATGAATATCTCGGATCTAAGCAAATTTCGTTTTTGTGGCCTTTTTCGGTACTTTTGGAGAGTGTCAGTGCTCTTTATGAATGCGATACGACAAACGAAGAGCTGAAGGAGTATTACACTTTATTGCTCGATAAATTCCTTCCGAGGTATGAAGGTACAGCAGCAAATGTTAAAAAGGTATATTCATCCACAACAGGTGACGGTGATAAATATTACGATGACAATGAATGGATAGTTATTGAGCTTGTCAGAGCTTCAAAGCTGCTCGGCAACAGTGAATACTTGGAGAGCGCAAAAGAACTTGCGGAATTTTGCTATAGCGGATGGGTTGATTCAAGCGGCGGAATTAAATGGAAGATGGACGGAGACTCATGCAATACATGTTCCAATGGGCCCGCGGCAGTATTTTCTTGTATGCTTTATGAGGAAACAGGAGATCAGTATTATCTTGATTGGGCTGAAAAAATATACTCATGGACTTATGAAAAACTTTGCGACTCAGACGGAACATACTTTGACAGCATAAAAATTAAGAACGGTTCTGTCGATGAATCCAAATACTCATATAACACCGGAACGATGCTTGTTTCGGGAGTTATGCTTTACCGTATTACCGGAAATGATGAATATTTAACTCAGGCAAGACAGAGCGCTGAGGGAGGAGTAAATGAATTTTTCATTAAAGCAGGGAAACGCTGTGTGGTGAAAAACTCTCATCCCTGGTTCAATTCATGGCTGCTTGAGGGATATATAGAATTATATAAAACCGACATAACAAACGAACAAACAAAAGAGTACATCAATGATTTCTATTCGGTTCTTGAGACCGCAGTGAAGAGAGCGGGAGATGATTTGTATGTAGGCAAATCATGGAACTCAAAAGCCGATGATGAGGTTGAACTTATCCACCAGGCAGGAACGGTAAGAGCTATGGCGCAGCTTGCCAATTTAATTAATAATTTCGCGGAATAAAAGAAGTAATCCCCTTAAAGCAGTCTTGATGGTGATATGACTTGTTTTAAGGGGATTCATTAATGTTTTTCAGATGGTAAATAAACTTAACTCTGAGAGCCTATGTAACGGTCTAACCACGCTATTCCTAAATCAAGCGCAGTGGAAAGACCGTCTTTCATACATTCTTTGACAACCTTAGATTTTGAAAAGTCATTTTCATTGATTTCGAGAAGCTGAAGGTATATTTGATCCGGAACGTTATGACCTTTATATTCTTTTTCGGTCATAATAATCATTTTTATTATGTACTTATCCGACACGTTTCCGTAACAAATAACATTATCTTCTCGCACTAAGGGGCGGTTTTTATATATGAGAAAATCACCATCTACTGTAGATTTAACATCTTTTTTATCAATCAAGTCACTCATTATAACAGTATCCTCACTTTACATTAATTAGTATTATTATACACGATTATGAGTATAATGTCAACCCTAAAGAAGTTATAAGAGGTTAATTTAATGTTTTGGTAATTAAATACTTTTTTATGATTAAATCGATTATAAAGAGATGAAAATTTCGTCTGTTTCTATTGACAAGCAGCGCGAAAAAGAGTATAATAAAATCACTGAGCAATCAATCGCTCACATGCGGGTGTGGCGGAATTGGCAGACGCGCAAGATTCAGGTTCTTGTGGGGGCAACTTCGTGAAGGTTCAAGTCCTTTTACCCGCATTAAACAAAATAATCCGAACCATATTTTCTTAATCGAAAAATTGGTTCGGATTTTTTTTAGCGTTTTGATAATACGCACTTCAAAACGGTGCGGTCAAGCATCCGACATCAAAACCACGAGGTTGCGAGTAAACCGAAAAAATCATAAACTGCATGCAGCAGAGGAGAGCGGCTGATAACCGTACTCCTCTGTTTTAGTGTCAGGCGATATTATCGACGTTGCTGTCATTGTATGTATCTGCTGTGCTACGCGAGCAGTAAGCGAGAATATCCGTATCAAGACTCTGTCAAGCCGCATCTTCAATTTCAACACTTGTGGTATTGTGCATTCATTTAATTGTGAATCTTGACAGAGGTAATTGGTATTGACAATCGGGCTTCAATACTGTATAATTAGAACATACGATATAGAACGATAGCTCTTGAACAAAGGAGATCTACCTATCATGCCGCCGAAAGCGAAATTTACAAAACAGCAGATTGCAGATGCCGCATTGCAGATTGTTCGGGACGAGGGCATCGAGCACCTGACATCACGAAATCTCGGAAAGAAGCTGGGAAGTTCGGCTTGCCCGATATTCACCGTTTTTGCAAACATGGAGGAAGTGGAAGCCGCTATGATGGAGTCGGCCAAAGCTGTCTACAAGGAATATGTCGAAGAAGGGCTCAAACAGGAAATTCCGTTTCGAGGTGTGGGCGAGCAGTATGTTCGTTTTGCCGTAAACGAGCCAAAGCTGTTTCAGCTGTTGTTTATGAGTGAAACCAAAGAATTGCCATCGCTTGAATCTGTTTTGCCCAAGTTGGATGAAAGTTATGAAACGATTTTACGTTCCGTTATGGCTTGCGCTTCAATTGACCGAGAAACGGCGGTTAGGCTTTATCGACACTTGTGGATTTATACCCACGGCATCGCCTGCCTGTGCGCCACGAAAACCTGTCAATTTTCGGAGCAGGAAA
>CAZWLL010000049.1:0-8165 GCA_964634795.1 uncultured Ruminococcus sp.
TCAAATGTTATATTCGGCATAGGAACGATACAGCATTCCGTCCCATCCGTCAGTGTTCATGGGATCCGCAGTGTATCCGTTCTGTTTAAACCATATTCTCATGGGCAGAGCACCGTTGTTGTTCCATTTTCTGTACTCAATCAAAGTAAATTCTTCTCCGCTGTCGGATTTCACACTGATTGTACCGTCTGAATTAATTACGGGAGCATCGTCACCGAGCGTAAAGTCAAGCTCTTCCCACTTGTCTATTGCCTTTTCACAGCAGTAAAGAACGGGCCCGCGCATGAATGCGATTCTTCCGCAGTCGGCCGCGACATACGGGTGCGCCATTACCTTTCTGAGCGGTTTATCCATCTCGATTGTGATGACGTTCTTTCGTCCCGATTCTATGACCGCATATCCTTTAATTATTAAGCTCGGGGTCTTGCCGTTAATTTTAAAGTTCCTTGCCCATGACGGAATGCGGCATAAAATACGTATGTCTCTATCGGAATCTACCGTGATTTTTCCGTTCTTATATGACACTTTTGTGTCTCCGAATACCGCTTCGGAATCAATGTAAAGGTTCAGCATTATATCTCGGTTTTTTAAAGCCCAAATGTAACGCGGCATTTCTCCGACAATTTTTAAAAGCATCGGAGGACAGCAGGGACAGCTGTGCCAGTCCCACCGTTCGAAATCTCCGCGTGTTTCGAGAGGGTTCTGATATGTGTAATGGTCACCGCTCTCGGAAACCGAGGCGGGGACAACATTGTTCAGCGTGTTTTCGACTGTATCCCAAACGGATGCATCGGATGTAATTCTGAACATAGCGCCGCCGAACAGAGCGAGTCCGACACCTGCGCAGGTTTCGAGATATGCGTTGTTCGGCAAATCGTATTGCTGACCGAAGCTCTCGTCTCCGGGTGCTACGCCAACACATCCGTTGATGTGCAGCTTTGATTCCGTTATATCCTTCCAAATGCAGTATGCAGCGTGCGCGAGCTCTTCATCTCGGCTCTCGGCAGCTGCTTCGGCCATTCCTTCATAGAAAAGCACCGCGCGTACCGCGTGACCTACAGCCTCTCTCTGCTCTCGTGCGGGACAATGATCCTGCGCGTATTCCCTGAGAAACGGAGGAAATGTGTAGCGGTCATTGTGATTTCCCTTGTTGTTTATTAAGTCCAGCGATAGCCGCAGATATTCTCCGCGTACGGCTCCGACCTCATCGGCAAGAGACGGATGCTCGCAAAGCAGTCTTTCAAGCTCGATAAGAGCCGTTTCCGTAATCGAATGCTCGGTTGTAATGTTTTTCTTCGGCGCGTCTCCTATGAAGGAAGCAAGATAATTTGCCATTTTTACGGCGACTTTGAGAAGTGTGGTTTTCTTTGTTGCTCTGTAGTGATGCACTCCCGCCTCAATGAGACAGCCTGCATTGTATACCTCGTGCTGCCAGCGTATATTTCCGCCGTTTCTTCCCCATCTTTGATTCGGACGCTCAAGGGTAGTGTAAGGGTTGATGTATCCCTCGGGATCTGCGGCCTGAGCTTTAGCTATAGCGTCAATTATGCCATCGAGCTGTGCATCGATTTCGGGATCGGGATGATTTACATATATGTCTGAAATACCTCTTATGCATTCGCATATCAGTCCGTGATACCAAGGAGGACCTGCGTGTCCTCCTTTTTCTCCGCGTGCCGCTCTGTTGTAGTTTTCGACAGCACCGTCCGCGAGAAATTTTTTTAAAATATCGGGTACTGACACCGTGCGGATTTTTTCGGTAAATTTCGCAAAAAAGTCATCGCACAGTTTTACGTCAGATATATCGGCATACACCGGAAAATCGCCGTAGATGTTTGTCTTTGAATAATTTTCCATGTTAATCTCCTGTGTATATTTGTTTTTCTTAATTGAAATTATATCAAATCGTTATTTCGACGGCAACCTTTTTTTATTATAATAGGCGGACAAATCTTAGATAAGTGAATTGTTCTGTTAAATGTATTCGTCAGCCCGCGGCGTATGCTTGACAAATACAGAATGCATCGTTATAATTTCAGTAGATTATATTACGTCAGTGGGGGGTGAAGTTATGCTGTACCTGTGTCACGATATTGCATCTCCTGTTGAATACTGTACAAGCGGTAAGTTTATCTGCGAAAAAGGCGGGGCAGTACATCCCAGACGACTGCTTGACACGTATGTACTTCTTTTGGGAAGTGAAGGTGAATACACCATAGAGCAAAACGGCACAGAGTATGTACTTACCCCGGGAACGTATATGCTGCTGCTCGCGGGGCATGAGCATGGAGGCACAAAGCCGTGCCCACCTAAGCTTTCGCATTACTGGTGCCATTTTTATCTCAGAAGCGGTACTTACCTTATTGGAAATGATGAAGTCTCCGAGAAAATGGCGAAAATCGATAACGGCGGTCAAGAAGATATCGGACATACCGAGTTTATTCTTCCCGAATTCGGCAGAATACCGTCAACGGAAAAGTATCGTCTGCTGTTTAATTCGCTTATCGATACATCTCTGCGAGGGAATTTGTTCCGCCGCGAGATATGCAATAATATAATAACGGAAATATTGCTCGAGCTCTCCGATTCGTTTATCTCATCAAGCCTGCCGCATGTTGAGCCGTCGAGCACGGCTCTTACCGAAAACATTACGGAATACATAAGAATAAACGCCGCATCAATAAAAACCGTATCGGATGTGGCGGACTATTTCGGGTACAATTCCGAGTATTTAACAACACTCGTGAAAAAGAATACATCGCATTCGATTATCGAGTGCATAAATATGAGCAAAATCGCAAAGGCAAAAGAAATACTGCTCGGTACATCTTTGAGTATAGCGGAGACGGCATCGCTGTGCGGTTTTAATGATGCGAAATATTTCGGCAGACTGTTCCGCAAGCTTAACGATATGACACCGGGAGAATTCAGGAACACATACTCGAAAATACACATGAATACAAACTCGGACGACAAAAAATCGGCTGAAGCGGACGTAAAGAAAGGATAAAAATGAAAATATTATTTACCGGCTTTGACGCTTTCGGCGGTGAGAACGTGAATCCCGCGTGGGAAGCTGTAAAAATGATGAGAAATAATATATGCGGGGTTGAAATAATCAAGCAGGAAATTCCGACTGTTTTCGGTAAATCAAGAGAAATTCTCGAGAAGGCGGCAGAGGAGTATATGCCTGACGCGGTTGTATGTATAGGACAGGCAGGCGGACGAGATGCCGTAACACCCGAAATGGTTGCCGTAAACATTATGGATGCCCGTATTCCCGACAATGAAGGAAACATGCCGAGACATGAATTCATTGTCGACGGCGGACGGGAAGCGTATTTTTCGACACTTCCCGTCAAGAAAATTGCGGAGTCGCTCAATGAAAACGGGATTAAATCGACCGTGTCGTATCACGCGGGGACTTTTGTGTGCAATTATCTGATGTACTCACTGCTCGATATGATAAAAACAAAATATCCTCATATGAAAGGCGGATTTGTTCATGTTCCGTATTCAACGGAGCAGGTAAAAAACAGAAATCGGGCAATTCCGTCGATGGATTTATGTTTAATCGCTCGCGCGCTTGAGATAACAGCACAGGTGATTGCGGAGGACAACGCGATTTGACAAAACAAAATGATATATGATATAATAAAACTCGGAAATTTATAACATTAAATACTTTACGGTATATTTAGGAGGTTGCATGGAACAGAAGCTTTTTCCGAATATTATCGGAAATGATCGTATTAAAAAAATTGTCGCCTCCGATATTTTGAGCGGTAGAACCCCGCATGCGTACATACTCGAGGGTCCAAGCGGCTCGGGCAGATATACTACGGCGTTGACGATATGCGCGTCGGAGGTGTGCGAGCATCGCGGTGATTCATCATATCCTCTTCCGTGCGGTGAATGTGAATCATGCCGAAAGATACTCAGCGGCTATTCGGCTGATGTACTTCTGACCGAAAAATCAGATGATAAAAAATCAATCGGCGTGGAACAGATAAGACCGATTAAAAGCTCGCTTTACATAGCGCCGAACGACGGAGCAAAAAAGTTTTATATAATCAAGGATTCCGATTTGCTTACACCGGAATCACAAAACGCACTTCTTCTTCCTATAGAGGAGCCGCCGGATTTTGTAATGTTTATACTTATTTGCGAAAATTCGGCGTCACTTCTCGAGACTGTGAGAAGCCGTGCCCCCATACTGAGAATGGAAATGTTTTCGCCGCTCTATATAGAGGAGTATTTGCGGAAAAAATACGGGGAGTCAAAACAGGATAAGCTGTCGTATGCCGCTCATCTTGCGTTCGGCTCTCTCGGCCGAGCATGCGAGCTGTATGAGCACGGCGCGGATGAAGCTAAGCTGTACAAATGTGCCGAAGAATTTCTTGAGCTGCTGCTTATCGGTAAAAACTCGGACAGCGTTGTTTTTGCACGGAACGGAATGCCGAGTGAGAGAGCGGAGGTTTGCGAGGTACTTTCACTTATGCGTTTTGCGCTGCGTGACATTATTGCAGTAAAAAAAGGCGGAGAGCCGATATTTTACACATCTGTACCGACGTATGCGAAGAAAATATCGATAAATCGTGCGCTGAAGCTTTATTCTGTTATATCGCAGGCGGAGGACGACATTGCGGCGAACTGCACGGTAAACACAATTCTTACGTCACTGGTTGAACGGGGATAAACTTAAGCCTAACAGTGAAAAACTGTCTGATTTCAAAAGAATTCAGGCAGCTTTTTTTATTTGCGCCGCGGTAAAAATGTTATCTATTGTTTTTCACCGAAACCACAGTATAAAAATGTTATCTATAATTCTCCGCCGAAAAAATTACCCTTTGTTAAAAAAAGACTGTAGGAATGCGCTGCTGCCGAATGATATAATTATAAAGTACATTAGTTAACTAAAAAATGTGAGTGCAGCGGTTTCGATTCAATTTTTTACCGTGAGCTTACGTATATTAAGGATGCGCAAATGCTTAATCTGTCAAAAATAAAAAAGATTTATCCCTCCGGCAATGTTACCGCGCTTCACGAGGTATCATTGGCATTCCGCCCGAATGAATTCGTATCGATTCTCGGTCCATCCGGATGCGGAAAAACCACACTGCTTAATATTATAGGCGGACTTGATCGCTATACCTCAGGTGAGCTTTATGTTCGCCACAAGCCGACAGCTAAGTTTACCGACCGCGATTGGGATACATATCGCAACCACTCGATAGGCTTTGTTTTCCAAAGCTACAACTTGATACCGCATCAAACCGTACTTGCGAATGTGGAGCTTGCTCTGACTCTTTCGGGCGTTTCAAAATCCGAAAGGAGAAAAAGAGCCGAGGACGCGCTTCGCGCGGTAGGACTCGGTGACCAGATGAAGAAAAAGCCGTCGCAGATGTCAGGCGGACAAATGCAGAGAGTCGCGATAGCACGTGCTCTTGTAAACGACCCCGATATTCTGCTTGCTGACGAACCCACAGGCGCTCTTGACTCGGAAACATCAGTACAGATTATGGATATACTGAGTGAGGTAGCAAAAACAAAACTCATAATTATGGTAACTCATAATCCGGAGCTTGCCGAAAAATACTCCACGAGAATTATCAAGCTGCTTGACGGAAGAGTTATCGATGACTCCAACCCCTACTCCGACGAGGAGGAGAAAGCGGAGAAATATTCCGAAAACGGCGATTACATATCTGACGACAAACCTCATGAGGCGGCGGAAAAGCATGAGAAAAAGCGCACATCGATGTCATTCGGTACGGCGCTCGGACTCAGTCTCAACAACCTTATGACAAAGAAAGCGCGCACGATACTTACCGCGTTTGCGGGAAGCATCGGTATAATCGGCATTGCGCTGATTCTTTCGCTTTCCAACGGCATCAACGTGTATATAGACAAGGTTCAGGAGGATACACTGTCGGCATATCCTCTTGAGGTCACAAGAGAAAGCGTTGATTTATCCTCGATGATCAGTACATTTACGGAAGCAAAGAAATCGGCGGATGAAGAGCCTGTAGACGGTGTGATAAAATCGAACACAATGATGTATGACCTTATCGATACGATGTCAAGCATTGATGTTCAGGAAAACAATCTTACCGATTTTATTGAGTACATTGATGCTCACGGCGGAGACCTTGACGGCAACGCCTCTTCGGTGACGTACGGTTATGATGTTCAGCTTTATATTTACTCTGTCGATGAGAAGGATGACGACGGACTTCCGTTAAAGCTTAATCCTTCCGACATGTTCGGCTCAATGAACTCAGCTCTGGCATCCCAGTCCAATTACGCATCGATGATGACTGTGAACGTATGGGATGAAATGCCGACGAACATGGATCTCATCAGCGGACAGTATGATGTCATTGCGGGCAGACTTCCCGAAAAATATAATGAGGTCGTACTGATAGTCGATGAAAACAACAAGATAAACGACGTATATTTGTATGCTCTCGGCTTCAAGCCTCAGGATGAGCTTAAAGAGATAATGTCAGCCGCTCAAAAGGGCGAGGAGATGAATGTGGAAGCCGAGGAATTCAGCTACGATGATTTTATCGGCCATGAGTTTGCTTTGCTGACTGCTTCCGACATGTATGCTGAAAACAACGGTAAATGGGAGTATGAGGGTGATAATGCCGTGTACATGAATGCGGCTGTAGCTGAAAGCGAGCATCTTACGATAGTCGGAATAATTCGTCCGAATCCCGAGGCTGTAGCGACATCGCTTAACGGAGCGATTGGTTATCTGCCGTCTCTTACGGAGTATGTGATGAACAAGGCTGAGGAATCTGAGGTTGTAAAGGCGCAGAAGTCCGATGAAACCGTTGATATTCTCACGAATTTACCGTTCCTAACCGAAGAAAACGACCCTGCCAACATGACGGTATCCGAAAAAGCCGAAGCGATACGTTCGAATATAGAGAGCATGAGCAGTGCGGAGGCTGCGGTAATTTACACGAACTACATGGCGGGCATATCCGATGAGGATGCCGCGGAAATGGCGCAGACACAGCTCTCTGCAATGTCCGAAGAAGAGATTAACGCTCTTGTACTGTCGGCTATGATGCAAAGCGAGGAAGCGCAGGGAATGGATGAAGCTACTATTACGATGTATCTCTCGACGATGTCCGATGATGAAATCAACACGATAGCGCTGCAGGCGCTTTGCGCGGCAGTACAGGCGCAGGCAAGGGAAAGTGCGGAGTCGTCATTATCATCGTACACATCAGATGAGCTTGCGCAGTCGCTTGACGCAATAATCAAATCCATGACAGACGAGGATATTGTATCATCATTCTCGGACTACATGCCGGATTTGGTATCGGACAGCACGCTTAAGGAAAACCTGAAGCTGTTCGGACAGGCTGACCGTGATGAGCCGTCATATATACTTATATATGCGGACACATTTGCGGCTAAGGATGAAATATCCACGATGATATCCGATTACAACGCACAGAAGACAAACGAAGGCAAGGAAGAGGATGTAATTCATTATACCGACTATGTAGCGCTTATGATGTCATCCATTTCCACAATAATAAATGTTATATCGTATGTGCTTATTGCGTTTGTTTCGATTTCCCTTGTTGTATCGTCTATAATGATAGGAATAATCACATACATATCGGTACTTGAAAGAACGAAGGAAATAGGTATTTTGCGTGCGGTCGGAGCGTCGAAAAAAGATATATCGCGTGTATTTAATGCCGAGACGCTTATAATAGGCTTTACTGCGGGAGCGATTGGCATAGGAGTAACGCTGCTTTTGTGCATTCCCGCCAACATTATAATAAAGAGTTTGACTGACATATCGAATCTTGCGCGTTTGCCTGCCGCAGGCGGAATAGCGTTGGTTCTCATATCGATGCTGCTCACGACGATATCGGGTCTTATTCCGTCGCATATTGCGGCTAAGAAGGATCCCGTTGAGGCTTTGAGAAACGAATAGCGTCGGCGGATATACTTCATTTTAAATTGTGAGAGAAAAACCGCCTCCCCGAGTTTATCCTTTTTCAAACACCAAATGTGTTTGAAAATTGCCTACGGCAAACGGATAAACTCCGAGGTTTGGTTTTGATTTTAAACTCAACGGATATGCTTCAGTTGAAAAGTGAAGAGATAAACCGCCTCCCTGAGTTTATCCT
>CAZWLL010000049.1:8265-15494 GCA_964634795.1 uncultured Ruminococcus sp.
CGGATATGCTTCAGTTGAAAAGTGAAGAGATAAACCGCCTCCCTGAGTTTATCCTTTTTCAAACGTTATAAACGTTTGAAAATTGCCTGCGGCAAACGGATAAACTCCGAGGTTTGGTTCTGATTTTAACTCGGCGGATATGCTTCAGTTGAAAAGTGAAGAGATAAACCGCCTCCCTGAGTTTATCCTTTTTCAAACGTTATAAACGTTTGAAAATTGCCTGCGGCAAACGGATAACTCCTAAGATGGGTGTCGGCGTGACAACTTTAGTTTGAGATGTAGAAAAAAGACTGCAGGTTTACAGAACAGAAAAAAGCATGCTTGAAGGCATGCTTTTTTTATTCCGATTTTTTTGTTTTTACTCGGCAGGCGAGCCACACTATCAGCACTCCGGGAATACAAAGGAGCATTATCGACCACATATCATAACTTCTGAGCAGGAAGGATATCAAGAACAGTATTGCTATTACGAGTAATGATATTGTATAAAAATTCAATTTTGCTGTGCCCCATACGGAATTGAATATCACCATCAGAATAGCGAAAACCGGGCAGGCTATGACGAACGGCATTGCTGACACGATATCGCAAATCTTCAGAATAATAAATACGATTGCGGCCAGCATAAACACTCCCGCGAGAGTTACGCCGACTATTGCCGCGCGGTTTATTACATAGCTTTCTGTCGGCGGCTGTTCACCTCGGTTATCAGATGAAGGAGCGGGAGATGAGGTGTGCTCTGACTCAAGCAGATAGTCGACGGTAACACCGAACATATCGGCGATATTTTTAAGGCAGACGATATCGGGAACGCCTTCTCCTCGTTCCCATTTCGAAACGCTTTTGTCGGAGTAGCCAATTTCCTCTGCAAGACGTGCCTGTGTCATTCCCGCGTTTTTTCTAAGCTCGGTAATATTTTTTGCGATGTTTTTCGGAATGTCTTCATGCGCCATGCCTGACTCCTCCTTGATAAAAGTAAAATAATGAAAATTGCGGTGTTAAAAGCCGGAAAAGCGACTCTACTGTCGGTAGAGTGCTCTTTTACGGGTAGTTCTACTCTATTTCAGGTAGATTCTACCGAGATTTACAACTACGGGATGTGGATTTACCACAAGTAGACGCGAGTATACTTGCGGTGGGTTGTGCCGTGACCGTTCTATGGGTATAATGATATCATAACGAAAACGTAATTCAAAGGTGAAAAAAATGAAACGATTATTAATTTTCGGTGACTCAATTATGCGAGGCGTATATTATTCGGCAGAGGAAGGAAGACACAAGGTCTTCGGCGAGAGATTCGCTTCGCTTAAAGAACGCGGATATGAGGTAATCAACAGCTCACGCATGGGCGCTACAGTTGAGATGGGCGAGGCTCTGATAAAGAAGAAGCTGACGGTTCCCGCAGACGATACTACCGTAATATTCGAGTACGGCGGAAACGACTGTGATTTTCACTGGGCTGACATTTCGGAGAATCCGAGCGGTAAATTCACACCCAACACGCCGATGGATAAATTTGAAAAAATATACGGATCTATAATTAAATATGCATCCGACATGGGCGCCAAGGTTAAGCTGTGCAACCTTGTACCGCTTGATTCGGAAAAGTACGTGAAGTGGATTTCACGCGATCTGTCGTACGAAAATATAATAAGCTGGCTCGGAGACGCGAGCATGCTTTACAGATGGCATGAGTATTACAACAGAACGGCGGAGAACCTTGCTGAAAAATACGGTGCCGCACTCATAGACATACGCTCTCCGTTTTTGCTGTCGCACGAATATAAAAACTACATATGCTCAGACGGTATCCATCCGACAATTGAAGGACACAAAATGATTGACAATCTTATTGCGGAAGCAATATAAATGTATTGCGCCGCAATCCGATTACGAAAATTCATACTGCGGGAGCGGCTGCTTCTTAAATGCGTTTATCGGTGCTGATGCTGAGCTTTGTTTCCTTGCGTGTTCTCGCGGTGATTTCATCGCAGATTTTCTTGATTTGTACCGCGCCGTCGTCACTGATACCGTTCAGCTTGGCGAGTGAATGTATTGAGGCTTTGTTTAAGTCGGCTATTGTACTGTAGCCGTTGTCACGAAGCAGCTTTACTCTGATTCCGCTTTTGTCGCGGTTTATTTCCCCCACGGGAATAGTTGAGAGCATATTATCGGCTTCTTTTTTTACGAGCGCATCGGAGAATGTCTTTACGGCATTGCGGTAATTCTGAGTGATGCTTTCCGCACCCTTCAGCTTTTCGGTTATATCATGATGCACCTTAAGGATGTTTTTCGCATCCTTTGTGCTGAAATTTTTAGCCATAATATTGCTCTTATATCGATTGATGCAGCAAATAAAAGCGGAGTTTCGATAATTCGAAATTAAATCAAAGAGGCTTTATTAATACGATATAGTTTATAAAAGTTTAAAACTCCCACGGCAGGTATGCCATGATAACTGCGAATATTACGGACGGCAGCATGTTTGCGACTTTTATTTTTTTGCCCCAAACGAGATTAATGCCTATACAGAAAATCAATGTCGAACCTACGAGCGAGAGATATGCCGATGCTTCGTCCGTCATTATGGGAGAAACAATTCTTGCGAGCAGTGTTATAGCGCCTTCGAAAACAAATACGGGGACAGCGGAAAAAGCCGCGCCTTTGCCCATTGATGACGACATTACGGCTATAATTATAAAGTCTATAACCGCCTTTACTGCAAGTGTCGAGTAGTCACCCGACAATCCGTCCTGAATAGATCCCACAATACTCATCGCGCCTATCGATACGGTAAGAGATGCCGTTACAAAAGCGTTGACAAAACGTGTGTCGCCGCCGCTTCCCGTTTTTCGCTTGAGCCATTCTCCGAATTTTTCGAATCCGCGTTCTATTCCGATGAGCTCTCCGAGTATTGTTCCGAGTGCCAGACACAATACCACGAGCATTGATTTGCCGCTGCTTATTTCGGAGTTTTCGATATTCAGCATTCCTTCCATCGCTCCCGCAATGCCTATAAACAAAACGCTGATTCCGCATGCTTTATTCAGCGAGTCCTGCTGTTCTTCTCCGAACAGCTTTCCCGTGAAATGTCCGATAATTCCGCCGGCAATAATTCCGAAAGTGTTTATTATTGTCCCGAGTCCGATCAATTTCAGTTACCTTATATGTTTACTTTGAAATAAAAGATGTTATGCTGCTTATTTCTTCATCTGTCAAGCCGCAGCTTTCAAGATACTTTACGGCGTCATCCTTATAGCTGTGTGACTTTAATGCTTCACTGTCATCCGAGCTTATTCCGCTGAGATATTCCATGAACGAGTCGAAATACAATGATACAACCGCATTGTATTTGTCGGGGGTTTTATCCTCGGTTATACCGTAGTAGTTGGCGTATGTTGTCATGTAATCCGAGCACATTTCACTGTAGTCCGCTCCCGCAAGAGCTTCGAGAACGAGACATACAAAGCCTGTGCGGTCTTTACCCTCCATGCAGTGTATGTATACGGGACCGCCGCATTCGAGCATATGTCTGAGTCCCGCGGCAAAACTCGTTTTGTAATCGTCGGAGTCATAATTCGAACCCATCGACAGAAGAATGTCGCGGCCTTCTTCATAAAGTGATTTCGTGTAGGCGGAATCAAAATCATCCGACGCAATATAGCCTTCCATATCCGATTCGGAATCGGCTAAATCTATGACGCATACGATACCGGTTGATTCAAGCAGCTTGTCGGTATAAGAAGCACGGCTTCTGCTGTTGTCAACAGGGGACGCTCCTCTATATATAAAGTTGTCCTTAATGCTGCCGCCCGACAGCGCTCTGAAGTTCGCAAAGATTTCATCGCTTTCATATGTGCTTCTGTCGACTGAGTAGCTTTGGCTGAGCGCCTCGTAGGTTGCGGTATATTTTCCCGAGGTATTCAATTTGAGTTCAACCGTACAGTCGTCGGTTAAGCTTGCCTGACTCCAAATACCGCGGTTGTTGTAGGTTATAAGAACATACTCATTGCTCGGATACGCGACGACTACAGGCTCGCCTGTTTTTACATAGTATCCGTTGTAATACGGAACGTCGTTAAGGGTATAACCGTTGCTGAAAGAGATATCGATGCTGTCTCCGAATGCGTAGCCTGCGTCGGCAAAGTCGTCTGCGGTAAGAGTAAGTACCGCGGAATCGAATTTCGGATCCTTTGAAACACCGGACGTAAGGCTTTCGGCGGATGAGGCGCAGGATACGAAAAGAAGTGAGAACAAAGCCAATACCGTTACGAAAACGATTGATTTATATATATGTTTGTTCGACATATGATTCACCTCGAGAATCTGATTGTTTATGTATAGTACAAAGCTATTATAACATAAATTACGCGGTATTTTCAAGTTTTGCGCGTAAACCTATGATATTCCGCATTGTAAAAATCGCCTCACTGCAATCGATTTACGGTATTATTTTCGAATTTCGACAATTTGACCGTATATGAAGGATTTTCGAGCGAAAAATTTAACATCTGTTCAGCCTTTTGTTATTGATTTTCCGTACTGAATGTTGTAGAATTAACCTGTTAAGCTACATTACTATAAAGGAGATATATTATGGCACTTGTTACTACAACAGAGATGTTCAAGAAGGCATACGAAGGCCACTATGCTATCGGCGCTTTCAATATCAACAATATGGAAATTATACAGGCTATCACGGAAGCTGCAGGAGAACTTAAGTCTCCCGTTATTCTTCAGGTTTCCGCAGGCGCGAGAAAGTACGCTAAGCAGGCATACCTTGTTGCTCTCGCTCAGGCAGCTATTCAGGACAGCGGTATCGACCTTGCTTTGCACCTTGACCACGGCGCAGATTTCGATATCTGCAAAGCGTGCATCGACGGCGGTTTCTCTTCCGTTATGATTGACGGTTCTCATTTTGACTATGAAGACAATATCGCGGTTACGAAGAAGGTTGTTGAATACGCACACGCTCACGGCGTAGTTGTAGAAGGCGAGCTCGGCGTTCTTGCAGGCGTTGAGGACGATGTAAGCGCTGAACATTCTTCATACACCAGACCCGATGAAGTTGAAGATTTCGTAGGCAGAACAGGCGTTGACTCACTCGCTATTTCTATCGGTACATCCCACGGCGCATATAAGTTCACAGCCGCTCAGTGCACAAGAAATGCAGACGGTATCCTTGTTCCCCCGCCGCTCCGTTTCGACATTCTCGAAGAAGTAGGCAAGAGACTTCCCGGATTCCCGATCGTTCTTCACGGTGCATCCTCTGTTCCGCAGGAATATGTAAAGGAAATCAACTCTCTCGGCGGAAAGCTTCCCGATGCAGTAGGTATTCCGGAAGAACAGCTTCGTCAGGCAGCTAAGCTCTCAGTTTGCAAGATCAATATCGACTCCGATATCCGTCTCGCAATGACAGCAGGCATAAGAAGAGTATTCAACGAACAGCCCGAAGTATTTGACCCGAGAACTTATCTCAGCGTAGCTCGCGCAGAGGTTAAGAAGATGGTTGCTCATAAGATTCAGTATGTTCTCGGTTCTGCAGGCACACTTTAATTGAAAAAGTACAAGTAATTTAAGGAAAGAGAAGGGGACAATCTCCTTCCTTTTCTATATATGGATAAAAAACAGTGAGGTCAGATAATGAAGTGGAGCGGCGATTACACGGTAAACGCTAATGATGTCGATTTCAACAATATTGTCTCCGTATCGAATATGCTCAGGTATATGCAGGACGCGGCAAACTATGAAATGGAAGAAGACGGCTTGTCATATAATGAGCTGTTTAACCATAAGCTGAGCTTTGTACTCAGCAGAATCAGAATGAGCTTTTACGCCCCTATATATTCGCACGAAAAAATCGAGGTACAGTCTTGGGCGTGCGAATCGAGGGGAGTTCAGTTTAACCGTTGTTACAGGATAATGCGCGGCGGCGTTATCGTAGCCGAGGCTGTATCGGTATGGGCTTTGGTCGGTGTTGAAGACAGACACCTGCACAGAGTAAACGAATTCGACCTTCCTTACCGCAAGGATGAGATGCTGGAGCTTGATATGCCCGCGAGATTCAAAATACCGGATGATGTATCAATGCGTTTGGTAAGCGAGCGTCTCGTTGAGTACGCGGATGTGGATATGAACGGACACATGAACAATACCCATTATCCCGATGTTTTATGCAGTCATCTGTCTGAAAACATGAGAGGGCAGAGAGTCATTTCAATGGGTATATCGTTCTTGTCGGAGGCTCCGCTGGGAGAGAGCATAAAAATTTATTCGGGCATGAGCGACGGCACGCATTATGTGCGCACAATAAAAGAAAACGGTCAGGTGAATGTTGAAGCCGAGATAATCCTCGAGCCTATAGCGTGAGGTGAGCGAATGAAGAATTTCAGAAAAATCCTGTCATTGCTTTTGACGGTGCTCATCATAATGCCGTTTGTTACATCGTGCGGTCTTGATGACGCATCGATTGGTATAATAGGCGGTGCGGATGGCCCGACATCGATTATTGTGAGCGGCTTCGGCGAAGAGACAAGCGATGATGATGCGGAAATTATTTATGAACCTGAGACCGAAGCACTGCCGCTGCTTGACGTAAACGGTACATACGACAGTCGTGATGACGTAGCGCTGTACCTGCATATTTACGGTGAGCTTCCGCAGAACTACATAACAAAAGCAGAAGCCAAAAAGCTCGGTTGGGAAGGCGGCTCGGTAGAAAAGTACGCTCCCGGAAAATGTATAGGCGGTTCGTCATTCGGCAATTACGAGGGTATACTTCCGCAGGATGCAACATATTATGAGTGCGACATAAACACACTCGGCAAGGATTCCCGCGGAGCCGAAAGGCTTGTATATACGGAAGACGGCTATATATACTACACCGGTGATCACTACGAGAGCTTTGAGCTGCTGTATGAAGGCGGTGAAGAGCAGTAATGGTAAAGGGAAGAAAGGTATTCGTCACAATATACTGTGACGCAATAAAGTCAAAGCATGACTTTTATTCCTCGCTTGACGGGATAACACCTGAATATTTCGGAAAAAATCTCGATGCGCTTCATGATGTTCTGACCGAGATAAGCGGCACTGTACGTCTTGTGGATTATGAGAAGCTGCGTGAAAACCTCGGCTCGTTTGCCGACGGTGTTGCGCGGGTTCTCGATGACAGCAAACGTGAAAACCATGAGTTTGATGTTGAGTTGGATGTCGGCGGATATACTTCAGCT
>CAZWLL010000050.1:0-11152 GCA_964634795.1 uncultured Ruminococcus sp.
CAAATGCCTATGTTGTTCTTCGGAGAATTTCACCTTCGGAGAATTTCACCTTCGGTGAAATTCTCATGGAGCGAGTTTAACTCTTTAATGTTAAGCTAAGTTTATCTCGCGACGAGGGAGCGGGTTTATTCCCCTCCTGCTAAGTTATACATCATCCCGCCGATACCTTTCAGCCTTAAGTACGGAGTTTGTCCGTTTGCCGCAGGCAATTTTCAAATGCTTTTGACATTTGAAAAAGGACAAACTCTATTGTTATGCAAAAAGAGCGGAGAATTTTCAGTCATGAAAATTCTCGAGAGTGGGATGGTTGCCTCTACTACTCAGCTGAAGATTATTCCCACTCTGGGAGCGGGTTTATTCCTCTCCTGCTAAGTTATACATCATCCCGCCGATACCTTTCAGCCTTAAGTACGGAGTTTGTCCGTTTGCCGCATGGCAAACGGACAAACTCAAGGAGCGGGTTTATTCCTCTCCTACTAAGTTATACATTATCCCGCGACGTTGTTCTCTTTGTATTTCTCGATAAGGTTGTCGAGAAGCTTGACGAGAAGCTTTTCGTTCTTGGAATAATTGCTTGCGAAGGAATTTTCCGTCATCGCGGACGCGTGAATAAGGCCCTGCAGGAATGAGTTCAATGACTGGTGCCATGCGAGTGCGAATGAGTTGCCGAGTCCGTCGTGAATTATATCTATCATCTGCGCGGATTCACTGTCACGTGTGTACTTAATCTTCAGCGAGTTCTCGTAATATGCGGGAAGCACGCTCTTCGATGATTCGCGAGACAGAACCTCAAGCACAGCGCTGGCAAACGACAGTCTGTCCTCGGGCATTGTTACGGGCATAAGTCCGATTTCGGACGTATCGTGAGCGGATGTAATGTAATTCTCCTGCTGATCATCAAGCTTCGGATAAGGAACAACACCGATTTCGTTTTCCGATGAACGGAGGTAATCACTCTCAAGCGAGCCGAGCTGCTGATATCCTATAAAAATAACATTGCCTGCCGAGAACTGCTCGAGAAGCAGCTGCTGGTTATCGTTGAACAGCGAAAGAGTACCCGAGCCGTCGCTGTTCCACAGCTTGTATATTTTGTCGCACATGAGTATCGTACGCTCGTTATTCATGGTAAGTGTCGGATAGCCTTCATCATCACGTCCGAGGTATTCGACTCCGGTTGAGATGGAGAACGGAATAAACGGACCCCAGTCCTGATGCACCGCAAATCCGAGAGTGTCGCCGACATCCTTGACACCGTTGCCGTTCGCGTCTACATATACGCCGCTTACAAGCTCTGTCATTTTGTCAAGCGTCCAGCCGCCCTCTAAAACGATACCGTACAAGTCGTCACCGTTGCCGTAAAAGTCGGTATAAAGATCCTTGTTGTAGACAAGGCAGTGCGCCGTACGAAGCGTATCGATAATAAAGTCGCCTGCCAGGATAAATGTGTCGCCTTCCTTGAACGCGATATCATTCATGAAGTTTCCGTACCAGTACGGCTGAGAAAAATCGAAATACTCACCCTTATCCGCGGAGTGGAACATTCCCTCAACCGTCAATCCGGCAAGGCCGTACAAATCGTTTATGACAAGCTCATATGCGTCGTCGCCCGCCATAATGTAGTTGCGCATGTCGTTCTGTACCTTGTCGTAGTTTAGATTGCTTTCCGTGAAAACAAGCTTTACGTTAAGCAGCTCCTCTACAGTGGAGTTTCTCTCAAACGCAGCGTCTCCCGCCGCCTCACCGGTCAGCTCTTCGGGGCCTTCAATCAGGAAGTTTGATGACTTCAGTGATGTCGACGCATCGTGCGCGCTTGTGTAAACACGGAAATTCTGTCCGCCGTAATCGAAATCGGCAAACGGGTCAACCTCCTCGGTTTCGCTTTCGGTGTCAGCTGCCTGCTCTGTCGTTTCGGATGTTTCCTCTTCATCCGTGTTCGTGCTCTCGGCGCAGCCGTACATGGAAACAAGAAGCGAAAGCAAGAGCAGTAATGCGGTAATTCGTTTCATAGATGCTTTCTCCTTTTTTGTATTTTTCCGAGAATGTAGCTTCTCTTCATAATCGTAATGCTGTGATATTTTTATTATAGCATAAACTCCTCGAATATAAAATATTTGCCGAAAAAATAACAACGGAAAAAAAGCAAATTCAACTCACCCCAACGCACATGTGCAAAATAAATATTGCTTTTTCGGGAGAAAGGATGTATAATAATACGATTTAATCGTACGGGGGAAAATGCAGTGAATACTGTGGGAAATGATCTTATCGCAAATATAGAAAAGGCTATGCCGAAGCTGTCCAAGGGGCAGAAAAAGATAGCCGAGTTCATCATAAACAACTACGACAAGGCGGCATACATGACAGCGTGCGCAATGGGCAGCGAGGTCGGAGTATCGGAGTCCACAGTTGTGAGGTTCGCAAATGAAATGGGATTTGACGGTTATCCCGAGCTTCAGTCGCAGATACGAGACACGGTTCGTGTACGGCTTACCTCCGTTCAGAGAGTAAACGTCGCCAACCACAGAATGGGAGACGATGATGTTATCGACCATGTGCTCAACGCGGACGCGGAAAAAATCAAATCCACCCTCGAGCAAATCGACCGTGCGGCTTTCAGGGAGGCGGTAGACCTTATTTTAGGCGCAAGAAACATTTACATTCTCGGAATGCGCTCCTCCGCCGTCCTTGCCGAATTCATGAATTATTATTTCGGCCTGCTTTTCGACAATGTTCGGCTTATCAGACCTGCGGGAGGCAGCGAAATATTCGAGCATCTGATGAAGGTACACGAGGATGACGTTTTCGTCTCCATCAGCTTTCCGCGATACACAACGACTATAGTCAACGCGACTGAGTATGTCTCGAGAACAGGCGCTAAGGTAATAGCCATAACGGATTCCATCTCATCTCCCATCGTTCCGCATGCCGCGGTAACTCTTACGGCAAAAAGCGAAATGGCATCGTTTGCCGACTCTCTTGTGGCTCCCATGAGCCTGATAAACGCGATGATAGCGTACATAGGAAAGAAAAAGCATCAGGAGGTCACGCAAACCCTCGGCAGACTCGAAAATGTTTGGAAGGAATACAACGTCTACACAGGCGGAGATACGGATAAAAATGAATAAGCTGTATGATATCGCCGTAATCGGAGGCGGTGCCTCGGGAATGATGGCGGCAATATCCGCTCACGACACGCTCTGCGGCGGCGATATTGTTATAATAGAAAAAAATAAATACACGGGACGCAAAATCGGCATCACGGGAAAGGGCAGATGCAACCTTACAAACAACTGCAGCGTAAACGAGCTTCTCGAGGCTGTGCGCTCCAACCCGAAATTTCTTTACGGAGCCGTAAACAAATTCACGCCGTCCGACACGATAAGCTTTTTCGAGGAAGCGGGCGTTCCGCTCAAAACCGAACGCGGCAGAAGAGTTTTTCCGCAGTCCGACAAAGCATCCGACATACAGTTTGCGTTTGACAGAATGATAAAGGAAAGAGGCATCGAGGTAAAATTCAACTCCGCGGCCCACTCAATCGAGAAGAGAGACGAATACTTCGATGTGCTCACTCCTCACGGTACGATATCGGCACGCACCGTTATCGTATCCACGGGAGGGCTGTCATATCCGCTCACAGGCTCAACGGGAGACGGACACAAAATGCTTTCCGACATGGGCGTGAAAATCACGCCTCTCTCGCCCTCTCTCGTGCCGATTGAAACAACGGAGGATTACTCGCATCTGTCGGGACTTACGCTGAAAAACGTCGAGCTTACGGTTTGCGACAAAAACGGAAAAGAGGTTTACTCCGAAAGAGGGGAAATGCTCTTCACCCACTTCGGCGTGAGCGGCCCGCTTGTGCTCTCGGCTTCCGCAAATATGCAGTCGTACTCTCCGAGCAGCTACACAATGACGATAAACCTCAAGCCCGCGCTGAGCGAGGAAGAGCTTGACCGTCGTCTCATATCGGATCTTTCGGAAAACTCGGCCAAGGATTTCATAAATTCGCTCGGCGGACTTCTCCCGCAAAGATTCATCGAAACCGCAGTCGAGCGGACGGGAATAATGCCTCACAAAAAATCCGCGAACATAACACGCGCCGAAAGGCAGTCACTGCTTCACACCCTGCGTGAATTCAAGATAGGCATAAAAGGCTTCAGACCGATTGAGGAGGCTGTTATAACCTCGGGCGGTGTGGATGTATCGGAAATAAATCCGAAAACGATGGAGCTTAAAAAGCACCGCGGAATTTTCGTATGCGGTGAGCTTATAGACATAGACGCATACACGGGGGGATATAATCTGCAGCTGGCGTTCTCGACAGGGCATCTGGCGGGATGCGGAGCGGCATATTATGTAAGCGAAATCAAGGATACACCGATTTCGGATTGATTTATCCCGTGCAGCCTCTACTGAAAATTATCGGATATAATAATACAGAAATACGAAATTAACGGAGCGGATAATGAACAACAGATTTTCTCATATAAGAGTCGCGCTCGACGGCCCGAGCGGCGCCGGAAAAAGCACCATAGCAAAGGAAGTCGCAAAAAGAACAGGCCTGATTTACGTGGACACGGGCGCGCTTTACAGAACCGTAGGCCTCTACGTATCCGAGCACGGCATCGCAAGCACAGACCGTGACGGAATAATCGCGTGTCTGCCGAGCATTGACATAAAGCTCGCGTATGAAAACGGTGAGCAGAAGGTTTACTTAAACGGCGAATGCGTAGGCAATAAAATCCGCACGGAAAACGCGTCCGTTTATTCGTCGGCGGTATCGAAGATTCCCGAGGTAAGAGAATTCCTGCTCGGAATCCAGAAAAATCTCGCGCATGACGGCGGAGTCATCATGGACGGACGAGATATCGGTACGGTTATAATGCCCGAGGCTGAAGTCAAGGTATTCATGACCGCATCACCCGAGGTAAGAGCGCAGAGAAGATACGAGGAACAGCTCGCCAAGGGAATAAACGTATCATACGAGGAAATACTCGACGCGATTATAAAAAGAGACCGTCAGGATTCCGAACGTTATACCGCCCCGCTGAAGCCTGCCGATGACGCGGTAATATTCTATAATGACAATCACGGCATTGAGGAATGTGCCGAATATATAATCAAACTGATGGAAGAGAAAACAAAATGAGCTTTTACACCTGGTTTTACAAGACTTTTGAGCCGTTTGTGTCATGGCTCTACAGAATCGACGCTCACGGAACGGAAAATATTCCCGACGGAGGAGCGCTTCTCGCGTCAAACCATACGTCCTTCTCCGACGTGCTTGTTATTTCCGCCGCATCGAAGCGGCAGGTTCGCTACATGGCGAAAAAGGAGCTTTTCAAAACACCGATTGCTCCCCTTATCAAAGCTCTCGGCGCTTTTCCCGTCGACAGAGGCGGAGCGGACGTAAAAAGCATTAAGAACACCATATCTCTTATCGAGAGCGGCGAGCTGGTCGGTATTTTTCCGCAGGGACACCGTCACGGCGGAGAGGACCCGAGACAAACCGAAATCAAAGCGGGAGTCGGCTTTCTCGCATACCACACAAAAGCGCAGATAGTGCCTGTGTTTATAGAAAACAGCAGAATGAAAACGGGAGTATTCCGCAAAAATCACGTCACCTTCGGCACACCCGTGACGTTTGACGAGCTGGGCTTTTCAAAGGGCGGACGAGACGAGTACATGAGAGCGTCGAGAATAATCTTCGGACATATCTGCGCGATAAAGTACGGCAGTGATCTGCCCGATGAGCTGAAGCCTCTGCCGCTCAAGCTCGAGACAGCCGCGGTAAAGGAAAATGTAAAATGAGCATACGGATTGCCTCTCACGCAGGCTTCTGCTTCGGTGTGCAGAGAGCGGTCAGCCGTCTCGAAACAGCCGTAAAGGAAGCGAACGGCACACCGCGCCGCGTTTACACTCTCGGCAAAATAATACACAACACCCACTACACCGAGCATGTGCGCGAAATGGGAGTCGAGGAGATATCGCGCGGAGATATACCCGACATAATCCGCCGCGCGGATTCGGGTGAGAAAATAACCGTTGTCATACGCGCTCACGGAGAAATAAAGGAAATATCCGATGCTCTTTACTCATGCGCCGAAAGGAACAGTGCTTTCAAGCTGATTGACGGCACCTGCCCGTATGTGCGCAAGGTCAGAGACATCGCGCGCGAAAATTCGGGAGACGGCAAGGTATTTCTGCTTCTCGGAAACGCCGCGCACCCCGAGGTTGAGGGAATAATGAGCTGCGCGGAGGGAGAAAAGTATGTATTTCCCGACGAAAAATCCCTCGAAAACGCCGCAAATTCGTTAAATACCGCCAATTTTTGTGCAAAAACGCTATCTATAGCAGCGCAAACCACACAAAATTTAGAGGAATGGAAAAAAAGTATAAATTTTATCAAAAAGGTATATACAAACGCTTTAATTTTTGATACAATATGTAATGTGACCCAAATGCGCCAGGAAGAATGTTCCGCTCTCGCGAAAGAATCGGACGTGATGATAGTAATAGGCTGCAAAGACAGCTCAAACTCAATGAAGCTGTACGATATCGCTCGTACATCCTGTAAGCGCACATATTTTATCGAAGGAATAGACGACTGCCCGAAGATAGACGTCACAGATTTAAAAGTGTCAATAACTGCCGGCGCGTCAACGCCGTACAGTTTAATACAGGAGGTATATAAAACCATGAACGAGCAAAATGAAAACTTTGCCGAACTTCTCGAGTCATCACTTAAAACTTTAAATACAGGAGATATCGTCGAAGGCGTTATTACGTCAATCTCTCAGAATGAGATTCATGTTGACCTCGGTGCCAAGACCACCGGCGTGATTGTTCACGACAAGGCTACAGACGACCCGTCAGCTAAGCTTGACGCTCTCTACAAGGTAGGAGACGTAATCAAAGCTAAAGTAGTTAAAGTAAGCGACATCGACGGAATCGCTACTCTCGACAAGACAAGAGTGGATTCCGAATCCAACTGGAACAAGATTGTCGAAGCAAGCACAACAGGCGAAACACTTGAAGGCAAGATTGTCGAAGCCGTAAAGGGCGGAGTTATCATCTCCATCAACTCCGTAAGAGTATTCATCCCCGCATCACTCACAGGCGTTCCGAAGGACGGAGACCTCTCCACTCTCGTAGGAACAACACAGAAGGTTAAGATCATCGAAATCAAGACCGACAGAAAGAGAGCATACGCATCCATCCGTGCCGTTCTCCGTGAAGAGAAAAAGGCTAAGGAAGAAGCTTTCTGGAATGCAATCGAAGAAGGCAAGGAATTCGACGGAGAGGTTAAGAGCCTCACAGATTTCGGCGCATTCGTAGATCTCGGCGGTGTTGACGGTATGGTTCATACATCCGAGCTTTCCTGGAGAAGAATCAAGCATCCTTCCGACGTTGTTAAGGTAGGAGACAAGATTCACGTATATGTAAAGTCCTTCGACCGTGAAAAGGGCAGAATTTCCCTCGGCTACAAGACAGAGGAAATGAACCCCTGGTACATCTTCACACAGAAGTACGCTGTAGGCGATACAGCTGACGTAAAGATTGTCAGCCTCATGCCCTTCGGCGCATTCGCAGAAATCGTTCCCGGCTGCGACGGACTTATCCACATCAGCCAGATAGCAGGCCACAAGATCGCAAAGCCCGAAGACGAGCTTCAGGTAGGTCAGGAAGTTAAGGCTAAGATCACGGCTATCGATGAAGAGAACCACAAGGTAAGCCTTTCCATTCGCGCTCTTCTCGAAGAAGCTGCAGAAGATAACGAAAATGCAGAAGCTTCCGAAGCAACAGAAGCCGGCGACGAGGAATAATCCGAATTTAAATTAACGGGAAAAAACTATAACGGTTTTTTTCCGTTTTTTAATATCGAAAATTATTTATGAAGAAAAAGACGCTTCCGATTTGCCTCGCAGCATTTATTACCGCAGCGATTATTGCCGTCATGCCCTCTCTTCTCGTCTCATGCGGAGGATACGGGGCGCCTCAGATCAGCATCTCCTTCGATGAAATCATTCACGCGGGCGGAGAGCTGTGGGGTGTCGACAGTGAGGGAACATATCGTTCGTTTTTAGGTTCGAATTCACTTGAAGGACTTGAAAACTGCGCGGCAAACGGGTATAATGCAATTGAGCTTGACTTCAGCTTCACATCCGACGGACACCTCGTATGCATACATGACTGGAGCTCGGAATATATAGACACCATCGAAACGGGTACGCCCCTGACATATGATGAATTCATGTCGTCGAAAATATTCTGGAACTTCACTCCGCTTGATATAGAGACGGTCGGCGTCTTCATGGAAGAGCATCCGGACGTATATATTATAACGGACATTAAGGAAAGCTTTTCCGACGCGGTTGACGCGATAGCCGCAGCTCTGCCGGAGCTGAAGGACAGAATAGTCGTACAGATTTACTCTGAGGACGACTACGACATCGCGTCCGGCGCGGGATTTTCGAACATAATATACACACTGTATCGCCTTGACTGGCAAAGCAAGACCGACACGGACGCGCTTATAAAGTTCGAGCGAAGTCACCCGCTCATCGGCTTCACGTTTGCGAAGGAGCTGTGCGACGAGAAAAATTATGTAAGCAAGCTGAGCAAGGCAGGAGTTCCGCTGTACGTTCACACTGTAAACGATTCGGCGGAAATACAGAAATATCGCGCATTGGGCGTGTACGGCGTTTATACGGATAAAATATCGGACGCCGACACTCCCGATTAAACAAAACCAAAACATTATTTTCAGGAGGATTATAAAATGTCTATTCCAAGAAACGAATACCCCCGTCCGACCCTGCGCCGTGACGACAAAACATGGCTCAACTTAAACGGTCAATGGGAATTTGCGTTCGACTTCGGCAACTCGGGACGCGACAGAAAAATGTGGGAAGCCCCGAAATACGATCACGAAATCACAGTTCCGTTCGTTCCCGAATCAAAGCTTTCCGGTATCGAATATGTTGATTTCATCCCCGCATGCTGGTACAGAAGAGAAGTTACTCTTCCCGAAGACTGGTGCACGGAATGCGGCAAGGTTCTTCTTCACTTCGGTGCGGTTGACTACTATTCCGAAATCAGAGTTAACGGCGAGCTTGCAGGCACACATCGCGGCGGCTACACTCCCTTCGTACTCGACATCACAAAGCTCTTAAAGTGCGGTTCAAACACAATCTCCGTATTCGCGGAGGACAACGGACACAGCAGTCTCCAGCCGACAGGCAAGCAGACCTACAACAGCTACTACAACAACGGCTGCTGCTACACTCGCTGCACAGGTATCTGGCAGACAGTATGGATGGAATACGTTCCGAAGGACTACATTAAGAACGTAAAAATCACTCCCGACATCGACAACGGCAAGATTGATGTAGTTGTATCTCTCGAAGGCGACAACTCCTCCGTATCCGAGGTTAAGGCTGTCGCTAAGCTCGACGGATTCACGGTATCCGAAACCGTTGCTAAGGTTTGCGGCAAGTACGCTCAGTTCGAGCTTCCCATTCCCGATGCTAAGCTTTGGTCTCTCGAAACACCTACTCTTTACGATCTCGAGCTTGCGGCAGGCAAGGATATCGCCGTTGCTTACTTCGGAATGAGAAGTGTTCGCATTAACGGCTACGCTATCGAGCTTAACCACAAGCCCGTATATCAGCGTCTTGTTCTCGACCAGGGATATTTCCCGGACGGAATTTACACAGCTAAGTCAGACGAAGACCTCAAGCATGACATAGAGCTCTCCAAGGCTGCGGGCTTCAACGGCGCGCGTATGCATATGAAGGTATTCGAGCCCAGATTCCTGTATCACGCAGACAAGCTCGGTTATCTCCTTTGGGGCGAATTCGCAAACTGGGGTCTCGACGAATCCAATCCCGCCGCTCTTCTCTCCATTCTTCCCGAATGGCTCACAGAGCTTGAAAGAGATTATAACCATCCGTCAATCGTAGGCTGGTGTCCCTTCAATGAAACAGGCGAAAGACGCAACAAGGATACCTTTAAGGTTATGTACAACACAACACGTGCTATCGATCCCATGCGTCCCATCATCGACACATCCGGTTATGTACACGTCATCACCGATATTTACGACGTACATAATTACGAACAGGATCCCGCTAAGTTCGCAGAAGCATTCAAGGCTCTCATCACAGGCGAAGGCTCTCCGTTCATCAACAATCCCAGACATGAAAAGTACGAAGGACAGCCTTACTTTGTATCCGAGTTCGGCGGTACATACTGGAACATCGACGAAGATCCGTCCGCAGCATGGGGCTACGGCAAGGCTCCTCAGTCTCTCGAGGAATTCTATGAGAGATTCGAAGGCCTCGTAAACGTACTTCTCGACAATCCCAAGATGTGCGCATTCTGCTATACACAGCTCACAGACGTATACCAGGAAAAGAACGGTATTTACGCATTCGACAGAAGAGCTAAGTTCGACCTTGACAGACTCCACAAGATTATGTCAAGAAAAGCCGCTATCGAAAAGTAATTTGAATCGATATACGACACGATAAAATAAAAGAAAACCGAGATACGGCGCTTATGCCGTGTCTCGGTTTTTTATGTCGGATATTATTTAACCTCGCACTCGTCGTTCATCCCCGTGACCTCGACCTCGGGAACAGGCTGCGGAGGCAGCTCGTATACTGTCTCGTCATCGTATATCAGTCTCTGCTCACTGTTTTCGGCGGTTTCGACCGTGTCAGCCGTGTCATCGACAGCGGATGCTTCCGTCTCTGTCTTTTCAAACGAAAGCTCCTCGGTCTCACCCGATGTGTTCTCCTCAGTCGGCGGTATTGTTTCAAGCGGAGCCTCCGTTTCAGGCTCATCTCCGCCCGTCACCGTTACCCTGCACTTCGGAGTCAGCATTTCTCCGCTCGGCAGTACGGCGCAAATGTATGTCTCCCCCACACCTGCAGCCGTTACCTTATAGTATATAATGCTGTTGTCCCATACATAATCGAATGCTGCCGATGCGACTTTTTCGTTTTCGCTGATAAAAAACACGTCCGCCCCGCTGAAATCGTCCGATGCGTAATCGATGTATACATAGCTCTCCGCCACCTCACCGGGAAGCATTGTGAGCTCGTTTTCCGCTGACGGAGACAGCGCAGCCGTTTCGGTTTCTTCG
>CAZWLL010000050.1:11252-14833 GCA_964634795.1 uncultured Ruminococcus sp.
TCAAGCTCTGCTTCAAGCTCTGCTTGCCCGTCCTTATCGTCGACAAGGCTGCTTTCCTCAGATGCAGATGCCTGACCCTCGATGTATTCGGAATTTTCCGAGCTTAAATCGGCACAGCCGACAAGCGTAATTGCGGTACATAAAAATATACCGATAAATAAAGCTTTGTTTTTCATAATAATCAGTTAAATTAAATCGTTTCGGCGGCGCATAAAATGCAGCACAACCGAATCTCCGTCGCGGTAATTTCTCGAGAGATTAAGTCCCGCCTTCATCAGTGTGTCCCCGTGATAAATTTTTCCGCTGCTCTCATCGATATACTCGGCATTCGGATCAAGTCCGTGCAGCTTTACAAAATATACCGGATGGACGGAGGTACGAATCACTACAAACGTAAACAGCGCTTCGGACTTATCCTCTGATACATACATCCATGCGGCGCACTTTCCCGTTTTTCCGTTGTATGTGTCGGACGGCATAATAAGCCTGTACAGCTCTCCTCTGTTTATCACATTGTAAAACCTGTGATAATCCCCTACCTGACGGCGTATCATATCTCTTTCGCTGTCACCGAGCTTCGTCAAATCAAGCTCGTACCCGAACGCGCCTGCCATTGCCACGTTTCCTCTCGTGGCAAATGAGCTTTCCCTTCCCGTCTGATGATTAGGCGACGCCGATACGTGACAGCTCATGGATGACGCGGGATATACCATCGATGTGCCGAGCTGTATGTCAAGCCTCTCCATGGCATCCGTATCGTCGCTCGTCCAGAACTGCGGCGAATAGTACAGCATAGCGGGATCGTATCTTCCGCCGCCGCTCGAGCATCCCTCAAATAGTATATGCGGATATGCCGATGTCAGTCTCTCGAGCAGGTCGTACAGTCCGAGGACATATCTGTGGAAAATCTCCCCTCCGCGCTCCTCCTCGAGCGTCAAGCTTCCCGCCTCGGTAAGGTTGCGGTTGAAATCCCACTTTACATACTCTATATTCGCGGAATCGAGAACGGATGATATGGTATCGAATAGGTATGAACGCACATCCTCACGGGTCATGTCGAGAACATACTGGCTTCTCGATATGGATTTATCACGTCCGTTGGTCATAAGACACCAGTCGGGGTGCTTCTCGTACAGCTCGCTCACGGGGGATATCATCTCGGGCTCAAACCATATTCCGAATTTCAGCCCCAGTCCGTTTATTTTATCAACCAGCGGCTTAAGTCCGCCCTTCAGCTTTTCTTTGTTGACAAACCAGTCTCCGAGTGATGAGCGGTCGTCGTTTCTTTTGCCGAACCAGCCGTCATCCATAACAAGCATCTCAATACCGCACGACGCGGCGTCCTTCGCGATAGCGAGCAGCTTTTCGTCATCGAACGCGAAATAGGTCGCCTCCCAGTTGTTGACAAGTATCGGTCTCTCACGGTCAGCCCACTCTCCGCGGCAAAGATGCTCACGATACAGCTTATGATATACACGCGACATTTTGCCTATTCCCTCATCGGAAATCACAATGACAGCCTCGGGAGTAACAAACTCCTCGCCGACACCGAGCTTCCAATCGAATCCGTCGGGAGCTATTCCAGCCATTACACGCACGGAACCGAACGGATCGGTGTCGCATGCAATGTCGAAGTTTCCCGAGTAAACAAGAGAAAATCCCACGGCAAGTCCGTATTCCTCGGTGGTTTCCTTCGTAACAAGAGCCGCGAAGGGATTGTGATGGTGGCTTGACGCTCCCCTTCTGCTTGATACGGATACTGAGCCGTGGCAAAGCGGCGTTCTCTCCGCATGACGTTCCCTGCCCCAGGTTCCCCACAAATGCAGCAGCTGAGCCTCGGGCTCGACCGACACGAAATCCACCGACGCGCTGTACGCGCGAAGAATATGCGCCTCCGACTGCGACCCGTTGCGTATTACAGTGCGGCGGCATACAGCGGGAAAATCACGCATGACGGAATAATACAAATCGTATTCCATGCCGCTTGCCGAATCTGAGCAATGAAGCACAAGAGTGTCGCATTCATCGCCGTCCGCGTATACCGCGGGACATGAGTCAACCCTCGGCTTTCCCGCGATTATCTCGTACGAATCATAGCGCAAAGCCGTATTAGGAGCGGACGCCGACTGTCTCGCCGTGTTTGTGCGTGCCTTTACCATTACCGCGGACGGTCTGAAGTCTCCCGTACCGTATGCGGGATACTCAAACGGCGCGATATCACATGAAAACCATCCCTCGGGAGTATCGGCAGGTCTCGGAACAACCGAGTCATGCCCAACCTTTACAAGCAGATACTCCGTGTCGTCATCGGATATCGCCGCGCCTGCGTACAGGTGAAGCACGAATCCGTGAAAAATCTCAATAATGTATGACGCGTCTCCCGCGCGCAAATGAAAAACAGGCTCGCCGAGCGATGTTTTCGATATCTTTATCATGTTTTAAGCCTCTCGAATCGTTATTGTAAATTCAGTATACTACATTTCGGGCGAAGCTGTCAAGCATATAATACGCCGAAAGGGAGAAAACAAGAGATTTCGTGAGCCAAATTAAAATATTTTGCTTTTTTGTCATCAAACCCCTTGACAAAGGAGCGGTGCGGTGCTATAATTGCATACGTTGTGAAAATATAATTCAATAATCTCTAATCGGAGGAATTCAGAATGTCCACATATATGGCTAAACCCGAGACTGTTCAGCGCAGCTGGTATATCATCGACGCTGCCGGCAAGCCGCTCGGTAAGACAGCGGTTACAGCCGCTAACATTCTTCGCGGTAAGCATCGCCCCGAATTCACACCTCATGTTGATTGCGGCGAATGCGTTATCATCATCAACTGCGCTCAGGCTGTTCTCACAGGTAAGAAGCTTGACCAGAAGTTCTATCGTACACACTCAGGCTATATCGGCGGTCTTAAGGAAACATCCTACCGCAAGCTTATGAGCACAAAGCCCGAATTCGCTATGCAGCTTGCTGTTAAGGGTATGCTCCCCCACAACTCCATCGGCGACAAGGCTTTCACAAGACTCAAGGTATACGCAGGCAGCGAACACAAGCAGCAGGCTCAGAAGCCTGTTCCGTACGAAGTTGAAATATAAGAAAGGGTAGGTATTAATTAATGTATACAAGTGCTAAACCTTATTTCTATGGTACGGGCAGAAGAAAGAGCTCTGTAGCTCGTGTAAGACTTTATCCCGGCTCAGGAAAAATCACAATCAACGGTCGCGATGTAGATGATTACTTCGGACTTGAAACACTTAAGCTCATCATTAACCAGCCCTTCGGCGTAACAGGTACAGAAGGCAAGTTCGATATCGTAGCTAACGTTACAGGCGGCGGTATCTCCGGTCAGGCAGGCGCAATCCGTCACGGTGTTGCAAGAGCTCTTCTTCTCGCCGACGATTCATATCGTGCTCTTCTCAAGAAGGCAGGCTTCCTCACGAGAGACCCTCGTATGAAGGAAAGAAAGAAGTACGGTCTCAAAGCCGCTCGTCGCGCTCCGCAGTTCTCAAAGAGATAACAGGTCAATATACATTCAAAACCTCGGGAAATCCCGAGGTTTTTTTGTGCTGTAAATTCATAAG
>CAZWLL010000051.1:0-14541 GCA_964634795.1 uncultured Ruminococcus sp.
CCATCCGACATTTTTCTCACGTGAGTTAAACATATACGACCACCATGTATATGCATCTGCTTTATTCGGATAGAAGTATCTATACGTATCGGTAAATCCGCACGACAATAGCTCGGCTATTTTCGCACGTTCCTCATATGAAAATCCCGGATTTCCTATATTGGATTTAGGATTTTTCAAATCCAACTCGCTTCTTGCTACGTTCAAATCCCCCGCGAGAATAACAGGCTTATTTTTTGACATAGACACAAGATATCCCCTTAAGTCATCCTCATAATTCATTCTGTAAGGAAGACGTTTAAGCTCATTTTGAGAGTTCGGTGTATAAGAGTTAACAAAATAAAATTTGGGGAACTCAAGTGTGATGAGCCGACCTTCATCCGAGTATTTGCCGTCGATACCGTATTTTACATCTATCGGTTCATTTTTTGTGAATACCGCGGTTCCCGAGTATCCTTTTTTCTCGGCACTCGATAAATATCTGAAATATCCGTCAGGTGTAAATTTCGCCTGCTCAGGCTGAAGCTTTGTTTCCTGAATCGCGAAAATATCCGCATTTACCGATGTAAAAAAATCCGCAAAGCCTTTATCTAAAACAGCACGGAAGCCGTTTACGTTCCATGACACAAGTTTCATATTTCCTCCGTTATTAAAAACAATTTTAGAGTAAAAAGCTCCGTTTTCCGTTAATCTTATCTTGCCACAGCGGAGATTTTCTTCTCAGATATTCGACTGTTTCCGTCACAGTTTTGATAATATATTCCGCACTGTCGTCATTCAGGTCATCTCCGAGAGAAAGTCTCAGAGACCCTCTTGCGATTTCAGGCTCTCTTCCGAGTGCAAGCAAAACACCGCTTGGATCAAGTGACCCTGAATTGCAGGCAGATCCGGTTGAGGCTTGTATCCCGTGCAAGTCGAGCATGAGTATCAAAGCTTCACCGTCAATACCTTCAAAGCACATATTAATGTTTCCCGGCAATCTCCTTTTTTCGTCTCCGTTAAGAACGGAATGCGGAATTTTCTTCAGCTCCGATATAATTCTGTCGCGTTTTTGTATAATCGATTTATTTTTTTCTTCAAGGTTTTCCATTGATTCCCGAACCGCTTCAGCCATACCGACAATTCCGGGAAGATTTTCGGTACCTGCACGTCTTCCCTTCTCCTGACCTCCTCCGTTTATAAGAGGAACCAGCTCGGTATTTTTATTTACGTATAAAAAGCCTACACCTCTCGGGCCGTGAAATTTATGTGCCGAAACGGACAGCATGTCTACATTTTTTAAGCTTATCGGAATATGAGCAAAAGCCTGAACAGCATCCGTATGAAATTTCACTCCGTGTTTCCTGCATATATCACCGATTTCCTCTATAGGCTGAATCGTTCCGATTTCATTGTTGGCGTACATTACCGAAACAAGTGCTGTGTCATCTCTTATCGCACGCTCGATTTCAGCGGAATTTACTATACCGTTTTCATCTACGCCGACCAGCGTTATATCATATCCGTATTCTTTCAAGCTGTTTAAAGTATTCAAAACGGCATGATGTTCTATTCCAGTCGAGATAATATGTTTTTTACCTCGCTTATTTCCGATATAAGCGGATGAAAGAATGGCTTGATTGTCACTTTCACTTCCGCCGGAGGTAAACACTATTTCATTTTTTTCACACCGCAGTGCTTCAGCTATAAGCTCACGCGCTTTCTCGAGTTCATCTAAAGCTTTTTCACCCGCCGAGTGGATACTTGACGGATTGCCGTAAACATCCCTCATAATACGCGACATTTCCGAGATTACATTTTCACTCGGTATTGTTGTCGATGCGTTATCCGCATAAATATACATAAAATCTGTCCTCAACCGATAAATTCAACAGAAAAAGCGGCTGCCGTACGACCACCGCTTTCAGCTGATTTACTGTACTATATTGTTCATAGGTGCCACGGTTTCCATCATTTTCTGCCAGAGAACTGTCGCATATATTGTATTTTTACCGTAGTAATTTTCAAGCTCTTCCGTTGTTGCGCCATAATAATCAGCATAATACTCAAGGCCTTCGTTGTATTCCTCATCACTTACCGTAATTCCCAATTCATCGGCTAAGGTATACATCACAAGATCTTCCTTTACGTACTCACGGCTTTCTTCCATAAGCTCGTCATCGGTCATTCCGACATAATTATTAAGAAATGTATCATAATCCGTTCCGTAATATTCAGCATAGCTTTCGTACTGTGAACGCTTCTGATTGTAAATACGTGTAACCTCGTCCTCGGGATATGTATTTACTACGGAGCTTTCAACAATCTTCGACCACAAATCGGAATACATTTGATTTAAAACATAGTATTCTTTTTCGTCTTCTACCGCTGAACGATACGCGATTTTCCATTCTTCGGCATTGGTATATCCTTCGAAATTCTCTTGTACGAACTCATCCGTGAGCTCAGGTGTAATATAATCGCCGTTAATCGATTTTACGGTTGCCACAAACGTAACTTCCTTGCCGTTCAGTTCCTCGTGTCCGTAATCCTCGGGGAATGTCACATTGAAGCTGAACTCAATGCCCGGCATCTGACCGATAAACGATTCCGCAAATCCGTCAATATATCCCGAATCCGCACTTGCCTCAAGTGTCACATCGGTATCGGTACCGCCATCAAATTGTACACCGTCAAGATAACCGCTGTAATCACATACAATAGTGTCGCCCTCTGCAACCGCACGGTCTGTAATTGCTTCGTAATACGAATAGCTGTCAATCAGCTCGTCAAGCGTTGCATCGAACTCTTCATCGGTAAGATCCGCGGATTCCATTGTTATTTCCATGTTCTTGTATTCGCCTAACGTAACCATACCGCTTAAATCACTGTTTTCGTAATCGAAAGCCGTTTCCGCTTCTATTGTCGCGGTTGATACCGTATCATCGGCTGTATCATCAATTTCGCTGTCATCATCGCCGCTGGATGAACACGAAACAAGCAGTGCGAGAACTAAAAGCATCGTTAAGGATTTTGCTAATTTTTTCATCTGATTCCTCTTTGAGTATAAAAATACATTACATTACATTATATCATCACATCATGTGAAATTAAAGAAGTTAACCGTTTAATTTACGATTTGTTTACGTATACTGCCGATATTTACGCATTATATGCTCGTTTTTTTCCCTTGACATGCTTAACTGTATATTCTATAATTAAGGTACAAATCAACAGAATCGAAAGGCAGTAATTATGCGTTTATTATCTATCGGAAACAGCTTCTCGCAGGACGCGCACGCGTATCTTCACGATGCCGCTTGCTCTCTCGGACTTGATATTGAATGTCTGAATCTTTACATCGGCGGATGCAGTCTCGAACGACACTATAATAATCTTTTAAGCGGGGAAAAGGCTTATTCTCCCGAATACAACGGTGTTCCACGCGAAGGTCTTGTCTCGCTCGGAGAAATACTCGAGGGCAACCGTTTTGACGTCGTTACACTGCAGCAGGCAAGTCATTTCAGCGGAAAATACGAAACTTATCACCCGTATATCGATGAGCTCTATAAAAAGGTTATCGAAACTCAGCCTTATGCCAAGGTCTACATTCACGAAACATGGGCATATGAAATCGACAGCACACATTCAGCATTCCCGGATTATAATTCATCCCAAAAGCAGATGTACGATATGCTGCACAGTGCTTATGCCAAGGCCGCGTCTGAGCTCGGTGTTGATATTATCCCCGTCGGCAGTGCCGTACAATATATCCGTGAAAATGTAAGTGAATTCGATTATTCAAACGGCGGCATATCACTGAACCGTGACGGTTTTCATCTGTCAATACCGCTCGGCAGATTTCTCGCCTCGCTTGTGTGGATTGAAAAGCTGACGGGCAAGGATGTGACAGATGTATCGTATTTTCCGCCCGAGTGCACGGATAACGATAAAAAGCTCATTAAAGTAATCGCCGCAAACGTCCACAAATACATGACAGCCGAAGGCAGATAATAACATTATTCTTTTCGTGCAAGCTTACGCTTGGACATTAAACCATCTAACATCACGCTTTTTTCGTTATGTAATATGTTAAGCAAATCCGTTTTTGTGAATTGTTCCAATTATTCACTGTTCGTTTTGTTAAAACTGCACTAATAATTTTGAAGCTGAAGTTTTAAATACGTCAGACAGAATATTGCTATGATTCAATAAAAGTGGTATACTTGTAGGCGTTAAAGAATGTTACATAGTAAAGAAAGAAGAGAGTATTATGTTATTTTTGATTGATACCGCCAATCTTGAGGCAATCAAGAGAGTATGTGAATTCTACCCGGTAGCAGGAGTAACCACTAACCCGACAATCGTTTCACGTGAGAAGACAGACTTCAGAAATCTGATTTATTCTATTCGTGAAATAATCGGTCCCGATAAAATGCTCCATGTTCAAACAACCGCTACAGACGCACATGATATCTTAAAAGAAGCTGAAATGATTAAAGAAGTTGTCGGCGGTAATTTTTACTTAAAGATTCCGATTACACGTGAAGGTGTAAAGGCTACAAAGATGTGCAAGGATAAAGGCATCGGCGTAACAATGACAGCTATATTCACTCAGCCCCAGGCTCTTATGGCAGCATCCGCAGGTGCGGATTTTGTTGCTCCGTACATCAACCGTCTTGACAACATCGTATCCGACGGTGTTAACGTAGTACACGAAATCGTTGAAATATTCAAGACCTACGACATTAAGACAAAGGTACTCGCAGCAAGCTTTAAGAACGTTGAACAGGTACACAAGGTATCTCTCACAGGTGCTTACTCAGTAACAATCAATCCCGAGCTCTTTGATATGCTCATCTACCATCCGCTTACCTACTACGCTATTGATGACTTTACAAAGGACTGGGAAACAGTTTATAAAGACAAAAAGGTTTCCGATCTTCTTTAATAGCTTAAGTATAATATATTTTAAAAACCGTTTGACGGAAAAATCCGCAAACGGTTTTTGTGTTCTCTGATTCAGTTTATTTTGCTTGCTTCGTTTTAACATACACCGTCATGCCAGTTCGTATGAACCGTCATCGTATGCAGTAAGCTTGGATTTATAAAATTCAGTTATCGCATCTATCATATATCCTGTATCCGCTGTTCCGGCTGTCTCATATGATGAGTGCATTGCGAGCTGTGCAAGACCTATGTCGACTGTCATGAGCGCTACTTTTGTATTTGAAATAGAGCCGAGAGTGGAGCCTCCGGGCATATCACTTCTGTTTGCGAAATGCTGAACGGGGACATCGGCTTTTTTGCATATCTGAGTAAATATTACTGATGAAACCGCATCGGTAGCATATTTCTGAGCAGCGTTTTCTTTTATAACTACGCCCTCGTTCATTGCGGGTGAGTTCTGTCCGTCGGATAATTCGGGATGATTCGGATGCTTTGCGTGGCCGTTGTCTGCGGATACCATAAATGACGATGCCAATGCTTCATTTAAGCCGAATCCGAGGCTGTCCGTTATTTTTTTAAGCACATCACTGAGGAATTGCGAGCCTGCGCCTTGTTTTGTAGAGCTTCCCGTCTCTTCGTTATCAAACGATGCATACACATTTACGGCTTTGCCGTCATCCGCAGAGGCGATAAATCCCATCAGTGTCGAATAGGCACACTGGAGGTTATCGATTCTCGCAGACGAGAAGAACTCATCATTTGCTCCCCATATTGTTCCGGGTGTGCGATTGTAGAGATATAAATCCCCGCCTACTACGTTTTCCTTATCACAGCCTGCATATTCAGCCGCAATTTCAAGTAATGTTCCCTTCTTATCAGCTGCCGAATAAAGGGGCATCATGTCAGATGCTATATTATAGGAATAACCGCTGTTTATCTGTCTGTTCTGGTGAATTGCGACATTTGGAATCAGAACAAGGTTTTTATCTATTTTGACAAGCTTTGTCGATATTTTATTGCCTTCCTTAATTATAAGGCGTCCTGCTATAGAAAGAGGTCTGTCAAGCCATGACGAGAGAATCATTCCGCCGTAGCCTTCGACATTCAGCTTAACATATTTTCCGCATGCCTCTGTTTCGAAAATATTCTTCAGCTTGAATGTAGGGCTGTCGGTGTGGCTTGCCGTTATCATAAAAGACGGAGCATAATTCTCGGGTATCGAGAACGCAATAACAGACGAGCCGTTTCTTGTAACGTAATACTTGCCGCTCGGTTTTATATTCCATTTTTCATGCTCGCAAAGCTTAACGAATCCCGCGTTTTCAAGTTTTTTTCCGATTTCCGCAACCGCCTGAAATGCCGTAGGTGAAGCATTTAAAAATTCAAGCAGTTCGGATGTTGTTTTTATATTATCCATAATAGAACTCCTTTATGTTTTTACTCATTATAGCACAAAACGACCGTACTATCAATTAATATTATCTTATAATATTTCGAAAAAACGACGCCGATTCTGAAGTCGGCGCCGTTTTATAAGATTTATTCTGACTGAATTACTTAAGATAAATTTCGAGTACGGGTATATCGGCGTTCATCGGCTTGTATATCGGAAGCGGAATATCAACTATTCTTTCATCCGCATTGTAATTAAACTTAAGCTCCGATGCGTCGGACAGAATCTGTACGTAATCCACATGCTCTGCAAGCTCGCCTGTAAGTCTTAGCTTACCGAAAGGCCAGCTGTACATGTGTACATACAATCTCTGCTTATCGGGATTATATGTCAGGCGGCAATCCTTCGGGCACTCGAATTCGAGAGGTGCCTGTGTGCATCCGTAAATAGAACGGGAGTGACGCTTCATCCATTTACCTATGCCGCGCAGTCTTTCGTATGCTCTCTCATCAAACTCTCCGCGTCCTGTAGGACCTACGTTGAGGAGGAGATTTCCGCCCATTGACACGCTGTCTATAAGCATCTTAAGAAGCTGGTCGACGCTCTTCCATGACTGCTCATCTCTGTGATAGCCCCATGAACCTGAGAATGTATGGCATCCTTCCCATACTACGGGCACGCCGTTAACCTTAACCCATGAGTCGGGCATATACTGCTCGGGAGTTTTGATATCCTGATCTATCTGAAGTCTGTCATCAATCATAATCTTAGGATTAATGGCACGAATCTTCTTTATGAATTCCTCACTGCGCCATACTTCCTTGCCCTTTCCGGCATATCTGCTTGATGCTCCGACAGAGAAGTCAAACCAGATAATATCAACGGGATTATATTTTGTGAGAAGCTCTTCAGTCTGATTATGGAGATACTCAACATATCTTTCAAGATGTCTTTCGGGATCCTTCGCTACATACTCGGCATTGTCTCTCATAGGATGGCATTCATCAACGGTATAGTCGGGGTGATGCCAGTCGAGAAGTGAGTGATAGAAGCCTGTACGCAGTCCCTTTGAACGGAATGCATCCACCATCGGGGTCAGAATGTCTTTTCCGTAAGGAGTGTTTGTGGATTTGTAATCGGTGTACTTGGAATCCCACAGGCAGAAGCCTTCATGATGCTTTGTTGTAATAACAAAGTATTTCATGCCCGCATCAGCGGCGGCGCTTGCCCAAAGTGTAGGATCATACAGATCGGGATCGAAGTGCTTGAAGTACTTTTCATCATATACTTCAGTCGGAATGCGCTCGTAATTTTTCAGCCATTCATGTCTTGCGCCGAGAGCATAAAGTCCCCAGTGAATAAACATACCGAAGCGGTCATGCGTAAACCACGAGGTATCGCCCGGAGTCGGTGCCGGTTTAATAACGGTAAGTTCTTCGAGTTTCATAATAATCTCCTTAAAATAGATTTTAGGTTAATATAGTATATAACAATATAACAGAAAAATCAAGCGAAATTACAAATTATTTTATCGACAATTTAATCCGAATAATTGCGCTGCTCGGAAAATTTTAAACAAAAAGTGAATTCATTCTATTGTGTATTGAAAAACACATAAATTTATGTTATACTGTAAAAGTGTAAAAAAGCAATGATAAGTACAAGCAAAGTTACTCGTGAATCAAGGCCATACCAGCCGGGGAAGCAGCGGGTCCCTGTACTCGAAGTCCGCTATAGCGAGGGTGGATTCCCTGTATGAGGAAAAAGCTTGTGTAGTCTGTGTCATATCGAAAGTGTTGACGAATGGGTCTTGCGCGATTGGCGGCTGTGAACCATGTCAGGTGGGGAACCAAGCAGCATTAAGCAGTTTAGTCAATGCGCCGCAGGGCAGCCTGTTCCGAGCCGTAGCTATGATGTCGTACATAATCCTTTTTTCGAATTCGGGGTGTATGGTCTTGATTTGCGAGTTATTTTGTTTGACTGTCGATTGTTAATATTGTGTGAGGCAAATCGATGTATCAGACTTTATACAGAAAGTACCGTCCGCGCGTTTTCGACGATGTCTGCGGACAGGATCATATAACCTCAGTACTTCGATATGAATCGGAGCATTGCCGCTTTTCACATGCATACCTTTTCTGCGGTTCCCGCGGTACCGGCAAAACCACCTGTGCGAAAATTCTCGCAAAGGCTGTTAACTGCGAACATCCCGTAAACGGCAATCCGTGTGGGGAATGCTTCTCGTGCCGCTCGATAGATGACGGCATCGCCACCGATGTGCTTGAAATGGATGCAGCTTCACGAACAGGTGTCGATTACATTAGAGATATACAGGATGAAATCAGCTTTGCTCCCGCATCGCTGAAAAAGCGTGTATACATAATCGATGAGGTACACATGCTTTCGAATGCTGCGTTTAATGCTCTTCTTAAAACACTCGAAGAGCCTCCGGAGCATGTGGTTTTCATTCTTGCGACAACCGAATTTCACAAACTGCCCGCAACAATAGTATCTCGGTGTCAACGCTTTGATTTTCGCAGAATAGACAGTGACATAATAGCAAAACGTCTTCTTTATATTGCCGATAAAGAGAATATTTCTCTCAGCAATGATGCGGCAAGAATTATCGCCAAGCAGGCATTTGGCGGAATGCGTGATGCTATCAGCCTATTCGAGCTTTGTTCAGCCTCAGGATGCGATGTTACGGCAGAGCATGTCGCGGATATTCTCGGTCTTACCGGTATCGAGTTTTTATACAAAACCGCTGTTGCGGTATCGAAACGCGATATCGCTTCAATCTTCTCGCTTGTCGGTGAAATTGCATCCTCATCAAAGGATATTGCGGTTTTCTGGAATGAGCTTACGGAATTTTGGCGTGATATGATGGTGCTGAAATACCTGCCAAAGGAGCAGTATTCGGCGTATCTCGATTATACCGAACCTCAGCTGAAGCTTCTTTCAGATGCATCAAGACGATTCAAATCCGAGACCTTATCATATCAGTTCAATTTGCTTGATGAGGCAACAAAGGAAATCAGCCGTCTTCCCCAGACGAAAAGAATGACAGCCGAGCTTACTCTTATAAAAATGAGTGATCCTTCTCTTCTTGTCTCCTCTTCTTCCCTTCTTTCGAGAATTGCGGAGCTTGAAGAAAAGGTCAGTATGCTTGAATCGGGTATAACATTAAATCCCGTAAAACAGGATTCGTCGGCGGAAATACAAGAAGATGAAACACAAACAAACGCAAATAATTCCGAACCGCAGACCGATGTTTCCGAGCCTGAAGTCTCGAGCAGTGTACAAATGAATCTGATTCCCGATGTCAGTGATGTTGTTGAGCGAATGTCAGCGACAAAAAGCAACATTGCCGCTTTACTGTCTCAGTCGGACTGCTATATTTCAACTGACGGCAAGCTTCTCGTAATCAGAACGCAAAACCCCATGGGAGAAATAATTCTCGGAAGAGATGAAGAAAAACAAGCCCTGCTGACCGCATTCATTATGTGCAAAATATGCGGGGCAGACACACGAATTTCCATAGAATCAGGAGAGGTAAGGAAAAAGCCGGAACCTATCGACGAGATTCAGGAATTTTAACAAACGGTAAAACGATGCTTTCCCGTTTTATCGGGTATGCATCTTATAATAAATATTTTAAAATCAAAAAGGTGGTAACTTATCAATGAAGGCAAAGCTTCCAAAGGGAGTCGGCGGCGGTCCCTCCAATATGCAAAGCATGATTAAACAGGCTCAGAAAATCCAGGACGATATGAGTGCGCTCCAGGAAGAGCTTGATAAACGTGAATACGAAATCAAAGCAGGCGGCGGAGCCGTTACAGTTAAGATTAACGGTAAGCTCGAAGTTCTCTCTTTGGATATTTCTCCCGAAATCGTTGATCCCGATGATATTGAAACAATGTCCGATGTTATAATCGCGGCTATGAACGAAGCGATTAAAAAGGTCAATGAAACCAACAGTGAAGAAATGGGTAAAGTCACAGGCGGACTTAACATTCCCGGAATACCCGGCTTATTCTAATGCTCTGCAATCAGGATACTGAATATGAACGAAAACATTGAACCTCTCGAGCGATTGACAGACATGTTTCGCAAGCTGGACGGTGTCGGAAAGAAATCTGCCGCAAGATACGCTTTTTGTGTTTTGAATTTTACAGACGAAGAAGCAGAACAATTTGCCGAAGCTATTCTTTCGGCAAAGAAACAAATACACCGCTGCAAAACCTGCTGTAATATCACAACAGGTGACGTATGCTCTGTATGTTCTTCCGATTCAAGAGACCAATCGACAGTATGCGTTGTCGAAGACCCGAGAGCTGTCATTGCTATTGAAAAAACCAGACAATATAATGGTGTTTACCATGTACTGCACGGTACGATTTCACCTATGCGGGGTATAACTCCCGATAAGCTGACAATCAAGGAACTGATTGCGAGATTAAATCCGCAGAATAATATCAAGGAACTTATTCTCGCAACTAATCCGACAGTTGAGGGTGAAGCTACGGCTATGTATATAGCAAAGCTCGCTTCTCCGCTTGGTGTTAAGGTAACAAGAATAGCAAACGGTGTTCCAGTAGGCGGTGACCTCGAGTATGCCGATGAGGTTACACTCAGAAGAGCTATGGAGGGCAGATACAGTATTCTTTAAGCTGCAGCGGTTACTATATTCCGCAATCATAAACAATCGCAAATCTCAATATAAAATTTAAAACGGTATAAAACATTAAATCTAATGCTTCATACCGTTTTTTATATCTGAAAATAAATTGCATTAATGCCGCTTATCTTTAAGAAAACGCTGATTTAATGCTGAATTATTCGGTACATCCTTAAAAAACACGATTAATACCGTATCCGTGTTCAATAAACGAATTCAGATTATCATCGAGCATTTTCATCAGCCGCTCTCTCGCTTCACGCGATGTCCATGCGCAGTGAGGAGTGATTATGCAGTTCTTGGCATGCAGTAAAGGATTTTCGGGATCGGCAGGCTCTTTTGCCAATACATCAAGCCCTGCTCCGCCGAGTTTACCCGAATTCAAAGCATCGGCTGTATCTTTTTCGTTTAATACAGCACCTCTCGACGTATTTATAATTATTGCGCCGTCCTTCATTTTTGAGATAAATTCAGAGTTAACCATACCTCTTGTTTCATCGGTAAGCGGACAGTGAAATGAAACATAATCGCTTTCACGCAGCAGAGTATCAGCGTCGGTGAATGTTATACCATCAACTGTGCCGGACGTTTTGCTTCTTTTTGTAGCGAGTACCTTCATACCGAATGCTTTGCATATATTTGCGAATCTCGTTCCGATAGCTCCGCAGCCGTATACACCGACGGTTTTACCTTCAAGCTCAACAAATCTTGCTTCCTGATACATAAATCCGGGAATACCCGTCCATTTACCGTTTTTAACCATATCGGTGTAGCCTTTTAAATCAAACGCATTCGCAAGAAGAAGTGTGAACGCATGCTGTGCCACAGATGCCGTGGAATATCCCGGTACATTGCACACTTCAATTCCCTTTTCTCGGCAGGCATTCACGTCTATCATATCATACCCTGTTCCCAATGCAGAAACATATTTTATATTCGGACACTTTTCCAGTACATCCTTACCGATTTTCACACGGTTGGTAAATACTATCTCCGCGTCTTTTATGCAGTCAGGTGCATCGGCATCGTTAATCTTGTCATATGCCGTATAATCACCGTATTTTCTCAGCCATTCCCATGATAAATCCCCCGGATTTACGGCAAAAGCATCCGTTATTACTGTTTTAACCATATTTGCATCCTTTTCGATAATTTATTATTACTTAGGCGGAGTGTTTTTCACGATTAATTAATTTCACACGAAAACGCTTATTCTCCGTTACATTATAACATCCCCGACAAAAGTCGAGGATGCTTGTATTATTTTAATACTGTTATCTTTTTACTCGCGCGTTTCCGCCCCACACGGACCATACCTGTTCTTCATCGGCAGGCTGTGCATAGTCTGTGAGGAATGTTGTCGCAAGTGCGCCTGTCGCCCATCCGAACTGGAGGCACTTTTCGTCCTCCCATCCTTTCAGCATAGCATATAACAATCCTCCGACAAATCCGTCTCCTCCTCCTATTCTGTCGAGAACGTGGATTTCTCTCGGGTCTGCAGTGTACCATTTATCTCCGGCGAGCATAATCGCACCCCAAACGTGTGTATTTACATTTATTACCTGTCTGAGTGTTGTGGCAAATACCTCGGCATTCGGGAACTGTTTCTTCACACATGCAATCATGCCTTTAAAGCTGTCGATTTTCGATGCAAGGTCGCGTCCGCCCGCTTCAGGGCCTTCGATTCCGAGAGCAAGCTGGAAGTCCTCTTCGTTTCCGACAAGAATATCGGATATTGAAGCGACTTCGGTAAAAATCTCACGAAGCTCACTCTCTCTGTTTTTCCAGAAAGATGCACGATAATTAAGGTCAAACGATATTTTCGTACCGTATTTTTTTGCCGCACGTGCTAACTCCAGGCAGAATCTGCTTGTTTCCTCGGAAAGAGCTCCGATAAGTCCCGAAAGATGCAGAATCTGTACACCTTCCTCGCCGAAAATGCGGTCTGTATCGAAATCCTTAATATTCAGTGTTCTTCCGACCTCTCCCGCTCTGTCATTGCAAACTCTCGGTCCTCTTGAGCCGTATCCGCTGTCTGCTATATTGAACTGATGACGATATCCCCAGGGACCGCCCTGTTCAACCTCCGCTCCTTCATAATCGATTCCTCTGGAGCGAAGATTTCTCTTTATAAAATCAGCAATCGGACTATCCTTTACAAAAGTCGTAAGTACTTTTGTTTTCATGCCGAGATACGATGCTATGGATATTACATTTGATTCGGCACTTGTTGCCTGCATGAAAAATGTATCGGATGACTGTACGGGCTGACCGTTCATCGGGCAAATTCTGACTCCCATACTTGTAGGTACTACGATAGCGTATTTGCAATTCTCTCTGAATTTCATATTTTTATCCTCCGTTTATGCATTATACTGAGTAGATGCGGTATCACCTACTTCTCCGTTATTCCAGTCTGTATGGAAGAATTTTCCTCTTTCGGCGTCAACCCTCTCATATGTGTGCGCACCGAAATAGTCTCTTTGTGCCTGAAGAAGATTTGCGGGGAGTCTTTCGCAGCGGTAACCGTCGTAATACGAAAGTGCTGCTGTCATAGCGGGCATCGGAACACCCGAAATTATTCCCGCGGCACAAACCTGACGCCAGCCTTCATCCGCTTTTTCAAGTGCGGATTTGAAATAGCTGTCAAGCATCAGATTTGTAATATCGGGATTCTTTTCGTATGCTTCTTTGATTTTACCGAGGAATACGCTTCTTATAATACATCCGCCGCGCCACATAAGAGCAATTCCGCCGTAGTTCAAATTCCAACCGTAATTTTTAGCCGCGGAACGCATTAATGTGTATCCCTGCGCATATGAAACGATTTTCGATGCATAAAGCGCGTTTTTAAGATTCTCTATAAACGCTTTCCTATCACCGTTAAATTTCGGATATGGCTTGCCGAGAACCTTCGATGCTGCCGTTCTTTCTTCCTTGAGAGAACTGAGGCAGCGTGCGAATACTGCTTCTCCTATAAGAGTAAGCGGTATGCCTTCATCAAGTGCGGCGATTGCGGTCCATTTGCCTGTTCCCTTTTGTCCTGCCGAGTCGAGTATTTTTTCGACAAGCGGTGAACCGTCATCATCTTTTCTGGTTAATATATCAGCGGTAATAGAAATAAGATAACTGTCAAGCTCGCCCTTGTTCCATTCTGCGAATACCTCATGCATTTCATCGGCTGTCATTCCGAGGTAATCGCGCATAAGCTGATATGCTTCACATATAAGCTGCATGTCACCGTATTCTATGCCGTTATGTACCATTTTTACAAAGTGACCTGCTCCGTTTTCTCCGACCCAATCACAGCACGGAGTTCCGTCTTCTACTTTTGCGCAAATATTCTGGAAAATCGGTTTAACTCTTTCCCATGCCGCGGGGGATCCGCCGGGCATCATTGAAGGGCCTATATAAGCTCCCTCCGCACCTCCCGAAACACCGGTACCGATGTAAAGCATGCCATGCTCTTCAACTGTTTTGCATCTTCTCTGTGTGTCTGGAAAATGCAAAACAGTTGAAGAGCATGGCATGCTTTACATCG